>NZ_JBEPNO010000012.1:0-173969 GCF_040546275.1 Nakamurella sp. UYEF19
GAAAGTGTCCAGGAGTTCTTCCGTTCCTCCGCTGACAGCAACCCCTGCACATACGCCAACGCGTGCTCGCGGGGCTCTGACCTGGCAAAACGCCGCCCGATTAAGGCGTGCAACTGCGCCAGTCCGTCCGCCCACTCCTGCACCTGCGCCACACACAGATCATCACCCATCCCCGCAGGATCGGTCCAACCCAACATTCACCTGCGAAGACACGCCGACAAGATCAAAATAACCGCGACTGTAGTACTAGGGGTGTCGTTCGACGGCGTCTGCACTGAACGGGTGACTACTGGACCGTTGGGGGGTATCGCACCTCGGCGAGCCATCCGGGTCACGAAGATGTGCAAGCATCTGCTGGATGACAGGCCTCGAGCCGCTGCAGGCGGGTCGGGGCCGCACCACGAACCCGACTTCCGCCGTCCCCGGCGTTGGCGGCTGCGCCGGAGGGTTTGACGATGCGACTGACTTCGAGACTGACCACGACACTGGCGGTGCTCGCCGCTGCTTTCGCTCTCGCGGTCGGTCCGGCTGCCGCGTCGGGAATCTCCGTTGCCGTAGCACCGCTGCCGCCGGCCGCGGCCTCCGAGCCTGTCCCGGAGGCGGCAAGTCCCCACGCAGAAACACCGAAGGCAGCAATTGCACCGGCAGCGGTGGCCCCGGCCTATGAGGCCGGGTGCCCGGAGAAGCCCGCACCCGGCTTCTATACCTGCTATTCGCTGCACCGCATCAACAATCGGCCGCACGTGGCTGCCGCAACCCATGCCGGCTACACCCCGGCCAACCTGACGGCCGCCTACGGACTGCCGTCGGGGACGGCCGGCGCCGGCCAGACGGTCTACGTCATCGATGCCTTCGGGTATCCCAATGCCGAGTCGGATCTGCAGACCTACCGGAACTACTACCACCTCCCGGCCTGCACGTCTGCCAACGGCTGCTTCAAGAAGATCAACCAGCGGGGAGGGTCGTCCGGATTCCCGCCGTACGACGACGGGTGGGCCGCCGAGACCGCGCTCGACCTGGACATGGTCTCGGCGGTGTGTCCGAAGTGCAAGATCACCCTCATCGAAGCTGATGACAACGGAGACAACCTCTTTCTCGCCGTCGCCAAGGCGAACAGCATGGGGGCGAAGTACGTCTCGATGAGCTGGGGCGGCCAGGAGACCGGCGACGAGGCCTACTACGACTCGACGTTCTTCAACCGGACCGGAGTCGTCTACTCGGCGTCCTCGGGTGACAACGGATACCTCGGCGGCAACAGCTACCCGGCGACCTCGAAGAACGCCCTCTCCATCGGCGGTACGTCCCTGGTGCCGGACAACTCGGTGCCCCGCCGGTGGACGGAGTCGACCTGGGCCGGGACCGGGTCCAGCTGCTCCGGTGACGAGCCGAAACAGAAGTGGCAGCTGATCATCGCCCCGTCCGTGTGCCGGAACCGGGCCGGCAACGACATCTCCGCCGTCTCCGATCCGAACACCGGAGTGGCTGTCTACCAACGCGGTTCGCCCTACGGAGATTGGTCGGTCTCGGGTGGGACGAGTGCGGCGGCGCCCATCATCGCCGCGGTCTACGCCCTGGCCGGGCCGCCTGCGGCCGGCGACCATCCGGTGTCCTACCTGTACGCCAGAACGGGTGCGCTCAACGATGTCACCGGCGGGAACAACGGCGTCTGCACCTCGTCCCAGCTGTGCACGGGGGCTGCCGGCTGGGACGGACCCACGGGTCTCGGTACGCCCAGGGGTATCTCGGCCTTCATCAAACCGTCGCGGGTGGTCGTGCTGACCAATGCCGGCAATCGGGCCGCGTCGGTGGGCAATTCGGTGAGCGTCCAGTTCTCGGCCACCGTCGCTCCACTGACCACGCTGACCTACACGGCGGCTGGACTGCCTGCCGGGCTGGCGATCTCATCAACCGGAAAGGTGACCGGGTCACCCAGCACGCCCGGCGTGTCCACGGTGCGGGTCACCGCAACTGCGTCGGCAGGCCCGGCGGCCGCGTCGAGCATCTATTTCTCCTGGACCGTCGGGACTGCCGGGACGTTCACCTCGGTCGACGCGACCCGGATCCTGGACACCCGCAATGGTCTCGGCGCCAATCCGGTGATCGTCCCGGCCGGGGCCGCGGTGAACTTGCAGGTGCTGGGGGCCGGCGTCGTGCCCGCCTCTGGCGTCTCCGGCGTGGTGCTCAACGTGACGGTGACCCAGCCCGGCAACGCCGGGTACGTCACGGTCTACCCGGGCGGCACAGCCAAGCCGACGACCTCGAACCTCAACTACCTCAAGGGCCAGACGGTGCCGAACCTGGTGTTCGCGCCGGTCGGCGCCGACGGGAAGGTCCGGCTCTACACGTCCGCGACCGCCCACCTGATCGCCGACGTCTCGGGCTACTACCTCGGTGGCACGCCGACGAACGCCGGGGCGTTCGGGTCGCTGACGCCGAAACGCATCCTGGACACCCGTCACGGGATCGGCGCCCCGATGGCCGAGGTACCCGACACGGGCACCGTGCCGCTCGCCGTACTCGGGCGAGGAGGTGTTCCGGCGGTGAATGTCTCGGCCGTGGTGCTGAACCTGACCGCCACCGGCGCGGCGGCGAACGGGTTCGTCACGGCCTACCCTCACGGCCAGGATGAGCCACGAGCATCGACCCTCAACTTCGCAGCCGGACGGACGGTGCCGAATCTGGTGGTCGTCGCGGTCGGAACCGGTGGAATCGTCGACCTGGCCGTGCATCTCGGCGGCGGGACATCCCTGGTCGCCGACGTGATGGGCTATTTCGTCGGTCCGGTCGCAGACGGCACGGTGGCGGGCACTTTCCACCCACTGACCCCCACGCGCGTCCTGGACAGCCGGAACGGCACCGGTGGTGCGTCGAGTCCGCTGAACGGCGGTGACAGCGTGCAGGTGTTCCTGACCCCACCGAACGGACCGTTGCCGACAACTGGTGTGAGCGCAGTGGTGCTCAACGTGCTCGTCGTCAAACCGACCGGCACCGGCTACATCACCGCCTATTCCGACGCGAGCCAGCAACCGACGGCGTCGAACCTCAACTTCGTCCGCGGGCAGACGGTCGCGAACCTGGTGGTGGTCCCGGTCGGACCCGACGGGGGTATCGACCTCACCTTCGACGGGTCCGGGAGCGTCGACCTGGTCGCCGACGTGGCCGGCTACTTCTACGGCTGACTTCCGATCGGCCGCTCGAAACAGCCCATCCAGCAGGCATGCCGGGGGGACAGTGTGCGAGCGATCTCCGGGCAAGGCGATACTGCAAGGCATGGACTACACACATCTGGGCCGAACCGGCCTCAGCGTCAGCCGCCTGTGCCTGGGCACCATGAATTTCGGGCCCCAGACCAGCGAGCCCGACTCGCACCTGATCATGGACTCCGCACACGAGCGGGGCATCAACTTCTTCGACACGGCCAACGTCTACGGCGGTGACAAGGGCAAGGGGGCGACCGAGGAGATCGTCGGACGGTGGTTGGCCACCGGTGGTGGTCGACGGGAGAAGACGGTGCTGGCCACCAAGCTCTACGGCGACATGGATCCGTGGCCGAACAACGGCAAGCTGTCGGCGCTCAACATCCGCCGGGCGCTGGACGCCAGCCTGACCCGACTGCAGACCGACTACATCGACCTCTACCAGTTCCACCACATCGACCGGAGCACTCCGTGGGACGAGATCTGGCAGGCCGTCGAGGTCGCGGTGGCCCAGGGCAAGATCCTCTACGCCGGCAGCAGCAACTTCGCCGGCTGGCACCTCGCGCAGGCGCAGGCGGCCGCGTCGAGCCGCCACTTCATCGGGCTGGTGAGCGAGCAGTCGATCTACAACCTGATGACCAGGGACATCGAGCTCGAGGTGATCCCGGCCGCGCTGCACTACGGGATCGGCATCCTCCCGTGGTCGCCGCTGCATGGCGGCCTGCTGGGTGGAGTGCTCCGCAAGGAGCGGGACGGCAAGCGCCGCAACGAAGGTCGGTCTGCGCAGGCGATCGCCGAGCACAAGGAGCAGATCGAGAAGTTCGAGGACTTCGCGGAGGAGCGCGGCCTGGATCCGGGCGATGTGGCGTTGGCCTGGCTGCTGCACCAGCCCGCCGTCACGTCGCCGATCGTCGGGCCGCGGACGATGGCCCAGCTCGATTCCGCCGAGAAGGCACTTGGTGTCAGCCTGGACGAGGCAGCGCTCGCCAAGCTCGACGACATCTTCCCGGGCCACAAGACCGCTCCGGAGGACTACGCCTGGTGATTTTCGTGCAAGGCTGGGTGGATGGATGACTTGACGGGCGGCGGGGCTCCGGACTCAACGGGTGCACCGTTGCTGGACGTCTTCATGCAGGGCACCACCTTCTTCGACATGGTGCTGACGGGACTGCCGTCACAACCGGTGCCGGGCACGGAGATCCATGCCGAGGGCATGGGCTCCTGCCCGGGTGGGATCGCGAATCTGGCCATCGCCGCCAGCCGTCTCGGCCTGCGGACCGGGCTGGCCTCCACCTTCGGCGACGACGTCTACGGTGACTTTCTCTGGCGCACGTTGGAGCAGGAGGGGGTCGATCTGACGCGTTCTCAGCGCGTCGCCGACTGGCACTCACCCGTGACGGTTTCCCTTGCGGTGCATCGCGACCGCGCGATGGTCACGCATGCCCACAGCTCGCCGGTCCCGCTGGCCGGGTTGGTGTCGGACACGCCGATCACCAGGATCGGGTTCGTCAGCCTGGACGAAGAGCCCGAACCGTGGGTCTCCCGCGCAAAGGCCAAGGGCGCCAAACTGTTCGGTGACGTCGGGTGGGATCCCAGCGGCCGCTGGGCACCGGAGGAACTGACCGGCCTGGGTGATCTGCACGCCTTTCTGCCCAACAGCACCGAGGCGATGGCCTACACCAGGACCGAGGACCCGCGGGCGGCGCTGATGAGCCTCGCCGAACTGGTTCCGGTGGTCGTGGTGACCTGCGGGGGACAGGGCTCGATCGGCATCGACTCGCTGACCAGCGAGGAGGAATGGGTACCCTCGCTGCCGGTCAACGCGGTGGACGCCACCGGCGCGGGCGACGTCTTCGATGCGGCGTTCATCCTCGGAACGCTGCGGGAGTGGCCGCTGCGCAACCGGATGGCGTTCGGCAATCTGTGCGCGGCGCTGTCCGTCCAGCAGGTCGGAGGCTCGCTGGCCGCACCCGGGTGGGGCGACCTGGCGGACTGGCTGGCCGGAGTCCGGCACGCCGCGGCGGCGGGTTCGAGATCGGCGGCGGTGCTGGCCAACAGCTACGGCTTCGTAGCCGATGAGCTGCCGAGCCACCCGGCGGTGTCCCTCCGCCGTGCCGTCGCCACCATCGCGCGGATGTCCGACGCCTGAACAGGTTTGGCGTGCTCAGGCGCCGAGCAGGGCGGCCACGGCTGGTTCGTCCGCCTCGATCGAGGTGACCAGATCCGCAGCCACCTGCCGTGACCCGATCAACGGATGGATGGCGAACGCGTGAATCGCCGCCTCGCGGTGGCCGGTGACAGCGGCCTCGATGATCCCGAGTTCGGACGCGCGGACCGAGGCGATGAGACCAAGCTGGTGCAAACCCAGCGTCGGCAGCGGCAGCGGGTGAGCCCCGGTCGCGTCCACCTGGCAGCGGGTCTCGATGACCGTCGATTCCGGCAGTTGGGGGATGGTCGATCCGTTGCGCGCGTTGACGATCAGCTCGGCCGGTCGGCCGGAGAGCACCGCCTGGGCGATGTCGAGGGCGACTTCCTCGTACCCACCGCCGGTGAGGTCGCCCTCGTCGCGATCCTCCTGCCGGGCCTCGGCCAGGTAGGTCTCCTCGCGGTGTTGCCGCGCCCGCTGCCACAGTTCGGCGGCCTGGGCCCCATCGCCGCCGGCGACCCGGTAGAACTCGTCCTGCTCGGCCAGGACGACCTCGCCGCGGGTGGCCGATCCGGCCAGTGCAGCGGTGACTTCCCTTGCTGCGTAGTAGAAGTACAGATACTCGTTCGGCACCGCATGCAGCGAACGGAGCAGCTGCGGATCGAACAACCGGCCCTCCTCGGTACGTGCCAGCAGTGCGTCGTCGCAGAGAAGGTCGGGCAGGAGGTCGCGTCCGTCCTGCCGTAGGCCGGTCAGCCACCCGAGGTGGTTGATCCCGGCGTAGTCGTACTCGACGCGCTCCGGGTCGATCTCCAAGGCCCGGCAGGCCCGCCGGACCAGCCCGATCGGCGAGTCGCAGATGCCGATGACCCTGGGGCCCAGCACATCCGACAGCGCCTGGGTGATCAGACCGGCCGGATTGGTGAAGTTGATCAGCCACGAGTCGGGGGCCAGCTCCGCCTGCAGGCGCGCCGCCTGCAGGGCAACGGGAAGCGTCCGGAGCCCGAAGCTCAGCCCGCCGGCGCCGACCGTTTCCTGTCCGAGCACCCCGAGGTCCAGCGCGCGGCGTTCGTCCCGGACCCGTCCGGCGGCGCCCCCGACCCTGATTGCGGAGAAGACGACATCCGCGCCGGTCAGGGCTTCCGTGAGGGAGTCGGTGCACAGGATCCGGACGCCGGGAGTCGGTTCCAGCACGGCGGCGACGACGGCAAGTCGGGCCAGGTCAACGTCGTAGAGGACCACTTCGTCGATGCCCAGCCACGGTCGACGGATGAGGGCACGGTATACCAGCGGAACGCGGAAACCGCCGCCGCCCAGGATCACCAGTCGCATGACGGGCACGCTATCGGATCGATCGGTATCCCGGACGGCACGGGAGGTCTTGTCACAGCGTGACGCCCAACTGGTGGGTCAGTACGGCCGCGGCGGCACCGAGCAGGCCGGAGTCCTGGTCGAGTTCGGAGAACTCGACGCGCACGCCGTCGGCCAGCGCCGGCATGCAACGGGTGAGCACCCGGGCCTGCAGATCGGCCCGGAAGGTCTCGCCGGCGTGCACGACGTCCCCGTGGATGATGAACAGCTGCAACGACAGCAGCTGGACGAGGTTCGCGATGCCGATGGCCAGGTTGTCGCCGTAGTCCGCCAACAGGTCGGCGGCCGCGGTGTCGCCGGTGGCCTGACGTCCGGCCAGGCGCCGGGGGGTGGTGTGCCGGCCGCCCGGGATGGTGCGCCGGACGGCCTCGGTCCGGAGCCAGCGACTTCCGGCCAACGTCTCCCAGCAACCCCGGAGCCCGCACGAACAGGGCAGACCGTTCGCGTCGACGCTGGTGTGACCCAGCTGGACGGTGTGCCCGTTGCGGCCGGACAGCAGGTGCCCGGCAAGCATCACCCCGGCGCCGACACCGACACCGAACTGCAGGGCGGCGAAGTCACGGGTGCCGCGGCCCAGGCCGAACCACCGTTCGCCGACGGCGAAGGCGCGGACGTCCTGTTCGAGAATGCATGGCACTCCGAAGGTGTCGTGCAGCAGGTGGGGGAGATGGGTGCCGACCAACCCCGGTGCGGGAGTGCAGGCCACCACCCGCCTGGTCTCGGAGTCGCACAGGGCGGGGACCGTCAGTCCGATGCCGTTGAGCCGTCCGCGGAACGGCAGCAGGACCGGGCCGGCCGCGGCGATGATCTGCCGATCCAGCGCGGCCGTCGGCCCGTCGGTCCGGACGGCGGCGTGCTCCCGCGCCAGGATCTCGCCCCTGGCGTTGACCACGGCGATCTCGACGGCCCCGCGGCTGACGGACAACGCCCCGCACAGCAGCGCCCCCCGCGCGAACCAGAGCGGACGCGGCGGCTTCCCGATCCCATCGATCGGCGGCCTGGGCTGGTCTTCCTGCAGCACACCGGTTTCCAGCAGGGGGGTCACGATCGAGCTGATGGTGGCCCTCGGCACGTTGATGCGCCGGGCCAGATCGGCTCGTGACGTCGGCCCGTCGTCCACCAGCGCCTGCAGGAGCCGGGCCCGGTTCGCGCTGCCGACATCGCTGGACGAGAGCAGACCGCGTGACGGCACTCGGACCGGACCCGCACGGGCCGCGCTCACCACGCTCGTCGGCATGAGCAGAACCATATGTCAAGGTCGGCAACATTCCTATGGAGCAGGAGGAACAGGACTAATCGGCTGGTAAGTCAGAGTCCCCACCTTTATCCCTTGACAGCCGTTCAGGGGGCTGGTTGGGTCAGCCGGGGGACTCGCCTGCTGAAGACCTGACTTCGTCGCGACATTCACCACCGTCTGCAAGGAGCACCGTTCATGAGTTCATTCTTCCGGCGCGAGATCAGAATGCGCCGCCGCTTGGTGATCGTCGGGGCCGGCTTCGCTCTCCTGCTGGCCGGCTGCAGCTCGCTGACGCCCGGCAGCAGCGCCTCCACCTCCAGCACGCCGTCGACCTCGAGCGCTGCGGTTTCGGCCACAACCTCCACCGGCGGGGCCGTCGCCTCGTCGGGTGCCGTTGGCTCCGGCTCCGGCGTAGCAGCGGTGACCACCGCGGTCCCGGCCGACAAGGTCGAGCTCAAGCTGGCCTTCACCGACAGCCCGGACATGACGAAGGCGTTGATCGCGGCGTTCGAGAAGAAGTTCCCGCAGGTCACCATCACCAGCCAGTACACACAGTTCAACGACTACGTGAAGTCCCTCAAGCTGGCGATGAGCTCGGACAGCGCACCCGATCTCGCCCAGTACAACGCGGCGTTCGGCACTTTCGTCGCCGGCGGACTGATCCGTGACCTGACGCCCTACGAGCAGGCGTACGGCTGGGACAAGTCGTTCCCCAAGTCAGCTCTCGACGAACTGCGGGTCGATCCAACGGGCAAGATCTTGGGTACCGGGGCATTGATCGCGGTGCCGGGTGGACTGTCGTTGGTCGGCGTCTACTACAACAAGCAGTTGATGACGAAGGCCGGCATCACGTCGCCGCCCACGACCCTGACGGAGATGGAAGCAGATCTGGCCAAAGCCAAAACTGCTGGCATCACGCCGGTCTCGGTCGGATCGCTGGATACCGGAGGCCTGCACGTCTGGGCGTCGGTGATGAACGTCAGCACCGATGTTCCCGCTCTGAAGAACTGGATCAACGGCAAGGCCGGCAGCAGCATCGTCACCCCGGCGGCGATCGCCGCGACGCAGAAGTTCGCCGACTGGGCGAAGAAGGGCTACTTCCCGGCGTCGGCCAACGGCACCAGCGAGAACGACTCGGCGACGGCGTTCGCGAAGGGCGCCAGCCTGTTCCTGATCAACGGCAACTGGGCGGCCGCGCAGCTGGACAAGGCGATGGGCGCCAACGTCGGGTTCATGGTGATGCCGCCGGCCACCGCGGGCGGCAAGGCGGTCGGCAACGGCTTCAGCGTGTCCTATTCGATCTCGGCCAAGTCCAAGCACCCGGAGGCCGCCGCGGCCTTCCTGAACTTCCTGCAGAGCCCGGAGGCTTCCGTCATCGAGGACGCCGGTGGGTTCCTGCCGCCGAACGCCTCGGCAGCTCCGGCCGCGACCGGGGTGAAGGGTGATCTGAAGAAGGCCAACCAGGCGGTGGTGTCCGCCGACGGTCTCATCCCGTTCCCGGACTTCGCGGCTCCGGCGATGCTCGATTCGCTCGAGTCCGGCCTCCAGTCGGTGATCGCCGGACGTGAGCAGCCGCAGGACTTCCTGCAGTCCCTGCAGACGGTGTGGACCGCCTATCACGGCAGCTGAGATGAGCGCCGACATCGTCACCGCCCCGGCCGAGGTCACCAGCAACCGGGTGCCCCGACGGGCCGGTCGGTCGTCGCGGGTCAATCGGACCCGCTTCTCGACCTGGGCGTACATCGCTCCGGCGTTCCTGCTCTACGGGCTGTTCGTCATCATCCCGGCGTTGCACACGGTCTACATCTCGCTCTTCAACTGGGACGGCGTCACCCTCGCCACGTGGGCCGGTTTCGGGAACTACGAATCGGTGTTCACCAGCGAAGCGCTGCGGGGGGCCATCGAGCACGCGCTGGTGCTGATCCTGTTCTTCGCTGGCCTGCCGATCCTGCTGGGACTCGTGCTGACCGCGGTTCTCTCACGATTCCGACGGCCCGGGATGTCGCTGTTCCGCGTCATCTTCTTCCTGCCTCAGATCGTGCCCCTGGTCGCGGTCGGCATCACCTGGCGCTGGATGTACAACGAGGACGGCGCGGTCAACCAGATCCTGCGGGCGATCGGTCTTGGCGGGATCACCCGCGCCTGGCTGGGCGATTTCAACCTCGCGCTGTTCGCGGTCGGGCTGATCGGGACCTGGGCGCTGACCGGCCTGTGCACGATGCTGTTCGTCAGCGGGGCCCAGAAGGTCGAACCCAACCTCTACGAGGCGGCCAGACTCGATGGCGCCGGGGCCATCAGGGAGTTCCGGGCGGTCACGTTGCCGGCCCTGCGTGGTGAGATCGCGGTGGCCCTGACCGTCACCACCATCGCCGCGCTGGCCAGTTTCGACGTGATCTACGTGTCCACCAACGGCTCTCCGGGGAACACCACCACCGTCCCCGGTCTGCTGGTGTACCGGTTGGCGTTCACCGACGGCCAGGTCGGGCAGGCCTCTGCGCTCGCGGTGACGTTGACGGTGCTGATCCTGATCGTGGTGCTGATCATCAACCGACTGGTGGATGCGAAGGACGAGCAGTGAAAGCGACCCGGACCGAATCGATTGCCGGCTATGTGCTGCTGATCGGCATGGCGCTGGTCACGCTCCTGCCTTTCGTGAGCATCATCCTGGCGGCCTTCCAGCCCTCCGGTGCGTTGGTTTCCGGTATCAGCTGGCCGACCGCATTCAGCTTCGACAGCTTTCGGGAAGCGTGGACCACAGCGGGATTCGGCACGTTGCTGATCAACAGCCTGATCATTGCCGTCGTCGTGGTGCCGCTCTCGGTCGTCCTTTCCACGCTGGCCGGCTACGCATTCGGGGTGCTGCGGGTGCCGGCCGGACGGGCGATCTTCTCCTTCTTCCTCCTCGGGCTCACGCTGCCCGTCGAACTGATCGTCATCCCGCTGTACTTCGACCTGCGCGGTGTCGGCCTGACGGATTCCTACTGGGGCGTCATTCTCGCCGAATCGGCGCTGTTCATGCCCTTCGGGATCTTCTGGATGCGAACCCACTTCCGCACCAACCCGCGGGAGCTGATCGAGGCGGCCGAACTGGACGGTGCCTCGCCGAGGCGAATCCTGGTCAGCGTGCTGCTGCCGCTGGCCGGGCCGTCGCTCTCGACGATGGCCGTGCTGTTCTTCATGTGGTCGTGGAACCAATTCCTGCTGGTACTCATCCTCATCCAGGATCCCGAGAAACGCACCGCACCTGGTGGTCTCGGATTCTTCGTCGGACAGTACTCCAGCAACATCCCGGTGTTGTGCGCCGGCACGCTCGTCGTGCTCGCCCCCATCTTCGTCGTCTACCTGCTGTTCCAGCGCAAATTCATCGGCGGCATGTTGCAGGGCGCGCTCAAGGGATGAGTGGAGAGAGAAGGATGACGCCCACCAGGGGGGTCGGTGCGAAAGAAGGATTGGTGCCGCCAACCGTCGGGGTTGTCGGTGCGGGTGGTATCGCCCGACCGCACCTGCAGTCCTGGCAGGCCATGGGGTATCGGATCCTCATCCACTCGGTGGACGGTCGGGCCGCCGAGGTGGCGCAGGACTACGGGGCGGAAGCCTGCGATTCGCTCGACGAGCTGCTGGCAGCCTGCGACATCGTCGACGTCTGCGCGCCGACCTTCGCCCACCACGAGATCGTGCTGGCGGCAGCCGCGGCCGGCCGGGATGTGGTGTGCGAGAAGCCGTTGGCACTGGATCACGCTGCCGCGGCCTCGATGATCCGGGCCTGCGCACAGGCCGGGGTGCAGCTCTATCCCGGGCAGGTGGTCCGGTACTTCCCGGCCTACGCGGCCGCCAGGGCGGCGGTCCTGGCCGGACGGATCGGACAGCCGGCGGTGCTGCGGCTGCTCCGCCGCGGTGCCGCCCCGGTGCAGCCGTGGTTCGCCGATCCCTCACTGTCCGGCGGGATCATGATCGACCAGATGATCCACGACTTCGATTTTGCCAGATGGGTGGCGGGAGAGGTGGAATCGGTCTACGCAAAGCTGTTGGGGGGCAACGGATCCCCATTGTTCGGGTTGGCCGTGCTGACC
Source organism: Nakamurella sp. UYEF19 (assembly GCF_040546275.1). Taxonomy (NCBI): domain Bacteria; kingdom Bacillati; phylum Actinomycetota; class Actinomycetes; order Nakamurellales; family Nakamurellaceae; genus Nakamurella; species Nakamurella sp. UYEF19. Next base: position 12,022 of record NZ_JBEPNO010000012.1, read on the forward strand.
CATACCGGTGGCGCCCTGACCCATCTCGTCGGCGGCTGGGGCCGCGCCGACGAGACATTCCGGACCTCCTTCTCGTTGGCCGGATCGGACGGTCTGATCCAGTACTCCACCACCGACCGCCCGACGCTCACCTTCGCGGGCCCGGGCGCGCGTGACACCGGGGGAGCGTTGCTGCCGGACGTGTCGTTCGGCATTTCCCCGTATGGGAGCGAGCTCGCCGAGTTCGCCGCGGCGTTTGCCGGCGGACCGACGCCGCGGGTGTCTGCGCAGGACAGTTTGGCGGCGCTCGACATCGCACTGGCGGCAAGCCTTTCAGCCCGAACCGGGCGGCCCGTGTCGCCCTCGGAGGTGACGTCATGAGTGGTGCTACGACACGGCGGATTGGCGACGGCCGGGCGCTCAAGGTCGGTCTGCTGTCGTTCGCGCACGTCCACGCCGCCGGTTATGCCGGGTTGCTCCAGGCTCGACCGGACATCGACCTGCTGGTGGCCGACCCGGAGGCGGGCGGTGCCCCGTCGGGCGAGCTCCGTGGCAGCGCCATGGCCGATGGACTGGGTGTCGATCTGGTGGACTCCTACGACGAACTGTTCGACTGGGGACCGGATGCGGTGGTCGTCTGCGCCGAGACCTCGCGGCACCGTCCGCTGGTCGAGTGGGCGGCGGCGGCCGGGGTGCACGTGCTGTGCGAGAAGCCCCTGGCCACTTCGCTGGTCGACGCGCGGGCGATGATCGAGGCCTGCACCGCAGGTGGGGTGCAGCTGATGACGGCCTATCCGGTCCGGTTCCATCCGGGGTTCCGCGCGCTTCGCGACCAGGTGCGTTCCGGTGCGTTGGGCAAGGTCTTCGCCGCGACCGGCACCAACAACGGCCAGGCTCCGATCGCCAGTCGCCGCTGGTTCGTCGATGCCGAACTGGCCGGCGGAGGATCGCTGATGGACCACACCGTGCATCTCGCCGATCTGCTGGACGATCTGCTGGGCAGCCCGGCGCAGTCCGTCTACGCGCAGGTCAACAACATCGTCCACGGCGACGAGGTCGACGTCGAGACAGGCGGACTCGTGGTGGTCACCTATCAGGACGGGACCGTCGCGACCATCGACTGCAGCTGGAGTGCGCCCCGGAGCTACCCGGCCTGGGGTGGCCTGACGTTGGCGGTGGAGGCCGAGCACGCGTCCTGCAGCTTCGACGCCTTCGCGGACCGCTTCGACGTCTTCGACGACCGGGCCGGCCGGCTGAGCTGGACCGACTTCGGGCCGGACCTCGACTCGCTGATGCTGGAGGAGTTCCTGAGCTGCGTCCGCACCGGCCGGGCCGTGCAGCCCGACGGCGAGGTCGGCTACCGCACGCTCGAGATCGTCCGCGCCGCCTACCATTCCGCGGCCACCAACGCCCCTGTCACCCTGGGCTGAGCCAGCGTGCGCCGTGCTGCCCCCTCGCGCGCGGATCTGCGCCCCTCGCGCGCGGATCGGCCGCTCGCAGTGTCAGGGCGACAGCACCCGAACCGGGGCGCCGGCGGCGAACGCGGCGATGTCCTCGACGGCGTCGCCGTAGAAGGTCCGGTACTGCTCGTCGACCACGTACCCGATGTGCGGTGTGACGGTGGCATTGGGCAGGGTGCGGAAGGGATGGTCCGAGGGCAGAGGTTCCACGTCGAAGACATCCAGGGCGGCGCCGGCGATCACCCTGTGCTGCAACGCCTCCAGCAGCGCCGCCTCGTCGACGATCGGTCCCCGCGAGCTGTTGACCAGCAGCGCGGTCGGCTTCATGCTCGCCAGCTCGGCAGCGCCGATCAGACCCCGGGTACGGCCGCTCAGCACGAGATGGATCGAGAGCACGTCGGAGCGGGCTAGCAGGTCCTTCTTCGACACCGCGACCACGCCTACCTCGGCGGCGCGTTCTGCGGTCAGGTTCTGGCTCCAGGCAATGACCTCCATGTCGAACGCCAACCCGATCTTGGCCACTGCGGAGCCGAGCCGTCCCAGCCCGGCGAGCCCGAGAGTGCGTCCGGCCAGGCTGATCCCGACCTGCTGCTGCCACCGTCCGTCGGCGACGGCGGCGAACTCGGCCGGTAGGTGCCGGGCTGCGGCCAGAATCATCGCCCAGGTGTGTTCCAAGGTGGCGGAGGAGAAGTAGCCGGTGGCGCAGACCGTGATTCCGTTGGCGGCCGCCGCCTCCAGATCGATCGCCGCATTGCGCTGCCCGGTGGTCACCAGCAGGCGGAGATCGGTCAACCTGCCGAGGAGGTCCGCCGGGAACGGGGTGCGCTCGCGCATCGCGACCACCACGTCGAACCCGGCCAAGGTCGACACCAGTTCGTCCTGGTCGGCGAGGTGGCGATCCAGAAAAACCACCTCGGCATCCAGTGTGCTCCAGTCGGCGAACGACCCGGCCGCGTGCTGGTAGTCGTCCAGCACAACAACTCTCATGCGGTGGCCGGCCTTTCGAACAGGATGACGGAATGCAAGGACAGTTCGGACGTGAGGTAGGAAGGCCTCACCGGGCGTCGAGCGCCGCTCGGACGATGTCGAGGGCCTGCTCGCGCGACAGTCCGACACTGCCGGCCAGCGCGGCGAAGTCGCGAGCGGCAGCGGCGGCCTGAGTGCGCCCGGCATCACCCGAGGCGCTGACCGTGGTGCCGGCGCGGCCGCTGGTCCGGACCAGGCCGGCGTGTTCCAGTTCGCCGAACGCCCTGGCAACGGTGTTGGCGGCCAGGCCGAGAGTGGTGGCCAACCCGCGGACGGTCGGCAGGCGGGCCCCGACTGGCAGCCGTCCCGACTGGATCTGCTCGGCCAGTTGCGAGCGCACCTGCTCGAAGGGCGGAACCGAGGACGCGGCGTCGATGGTGATCATGGGCATGGAGTCATTGTCGATCATCGGGGCGCCGTCGGCTCGCCGAAACCCCCAGCAGACATGACCCGAGGCCCGCGGGTATCGCCGCCCAACGCCCGGGTGGGTCGGGTAGGGGCTTTCCCTCCACGCCGCCGGCTCGGATACGTATGCGCATGGCAGCCTGCAGCTGACACAATGACGACGACGGACCGGCTCCGAGGACGGCGGTCCTGACCCTGCACACCCGGACCCTGCACACCTAGACGCGCGCCCAGGACGGAAATCAAGATGGCGGTCACCAGCCATGACGTCGCCCGCCTGGCGGGCGTGTCCCAGCCGACGGTGTCGCGGGCGCTGCGCCAGGACAGCCAGGTGTCGGCCGCGACCCGGGAGCGGGTCCGGATCGCCGCCGAGCAATTGGGGTACGTCCCGAGCGAGCTGGGACGGAGTCTGTCGACGATGTCGACGAGGCAGATCGCCATGGTGGCGGACCTCGACAACCCGCTCTATCCGCAACTGGTCGGGCCGTTGCACGATGCCTTTGCAGCAAAGGGATTCCGGATGGTCCTGCTGGCCGAACGCGGCGAGGAGATCGTCAGCGACGGACGCCTGCTCGACGGGTCGGTCGACGGGGCGGTGCTGACCACGTCGCAGCTCCGGTCGAGTCTTCCGCTGCAGTTGCAGACCAGGGGGGTTCCTTTCGTGCAGCTCAACCGGGTCTCGGAACTGGTGGAGGCGGACAGCGTGACGGCCGACAACGTGGCGGGCGGCCGGGCGGTCGCCGAACTACTGACCCGGCTGGGGCACCGGGACATCGCAGCGATCCTGGGTCCTCGGGAAACGAGCTCCGCGTCCGAGCGCGAACGGGGCTTCCGCGCCGGCCTGCGATCGGCCGGGCTGACGCTGCCCTCGGCCAGGGTGGTCCGCGGTTGGTTCTCCTACGAGGTGGGCCGGGCCGCGATGCACGAGTTGCTCGGCCGCGGGAATCGCCCGACCGCTATCTTCTGTATCAATGACATCGTCGCCGTCGGAGCGATCAATGCGCTGACCGAACTGGCCCTCGACGTCCCGAACGAGATGTCGGTGGTCGGCTTCGACGACCTCGAGATCGCATCATGGCCCACCTTCGGCCTGACGAGTGTCCGGGTAGATTTCGGCGGGATGGCCTCCCGGGCGGCGGAGCTGTTGCTGGCCCGGCTCGCCGATCCGCAGGGTCCGGTCGTGCACGACCAGTTCCCGGTGGAGCTGGTGGAACGGCGAACCCACCGGGCCCGGTAGAGGGCAAGGTCCGCCCGGGACCCGGGTCCACGATCCGGACGCGTGGTGATGCGCGCCGAGGGTCGAGCGACATGCTTTTCTCCCGGTCACTTCGCCGAGGGGCTGGTGCCAAGCGATGCATACGTATACAGTCTAATGATGACCTCTTCGGACACCCTCACCGTCGGAGCTGACACCTTCGTCAGCGCAGACGATCTCGCTCGCCGTACCATCCGCCGGACGGACTACGTCAGCTGCAACACGGCCTTCATCGACTGCCGGATGCCGGGCAGCGAGACCAAGGAGAACTACTCCATCATCGGCTCGGGGGTCACCCAGAATCCCGACCAGGTGATCAACCTGGAGGAGCCGCACGGCTTCAACATCGGCGCGGCGGCGATGCCGACCGGGGTCAACAACAATCTGCACCTCCACTTCACCGCTGAGGTGTTCCTCAACTTCCGTGGTGACTGGCGCCTGCGCTGGGGCGTCGATGGCGAGCACGAACTCGATTTCCACGAGGGCGCGATCGTCACCGTTCCGACCTGGATCTTCCGCGGCTTCACCAACATCGGGGCCGACAACGGTTGGCTGTTCACCGCTCTCGGGTTCGACAACACGGGCGGGATCATCTGGGGACCGTCCATCGTCCGCGGCGCGCGGGAGCACGGGCTGTACCTGCGGGCCGACAACCAGCTCATCGATACCCAGGCCGGTGGCGTGGTCGACGCGGACACGGATCTGATCGCGCCGATGTCCGACGACGAGGTTTCCAAGCTGCGTCGGTGGACCCCCGAGCAGATGCGTTCGCGGATCGTCGCTCCTGATGACCTCCTCTGGTCGCAGCACCCGTTCCTGTGCAGTGAGCTGCCAGGCGGACGGGCGCAGTTCGCCCAGGTGGTCGGATACGGCATGACCGAGGACCGGGATCAGGTCCCGCCCGTCCACTACCCCCACAACTTCAACCTGGGCTGGCTACGGGCCGACACCGGCGAGGGTCTCCTCACCCATCGCCACCAGAGTTCGCAGGCTCTCATCGTCTACCGGGGCCGGTGGCGCGTGACGCTGAATCACCTCGGCACCCGGACCAGCGTCGAGATCGGCCCCGACGACACGCTTTCCGTACCGGCCGGAGCCTGGCGCCGGTTCGAGGTGATCTCCGACGAACCCGGCCAGATCGCCGTCGTGAACGGCGGTGACGGACGTGTCCACCTGGAATGGGCCGACGAGGTCAGGGACATGGCGCGGGAGAAGGACTGGGCCCAGGACGCGGCCGGCTACGTGGCGCCGTGGGCCGTCGTGCGCACCTCCGTCCTGGACGACTGAATTCCGGGCCGACCATTTCGCAACCGCACCATTCCGCAACCGCGTCACCCTGCAACCGCTCCAGAACGAACCCACACCACCGAGTCAATCCCACCACCGAGCCGAACACGATGAGGACAACAGAGGCGTTGTGATCACCCACCTGAAGAAACCCGTTGCTGCGCAAACCGTCACGGCCGGACGCGAGGCCGTCGCCGACACCGTCCGGGGCGTCGTCGCCGACATCCGCGAGCGCGGCGACGTCGCCGTCCGCGAGTACTCGGAGAAGTTCGACCAGTGGTCGCCGGAGTCGTTCCGACTGGACCGGCCGCAGATCGACGACCTGATCGGATCGCTGCCGCAGCAGGTCATCGACGACATCCTGACCGTGCAGGCGAACGTCCGCCGATTCGCCACGGCACAGCGGGCGTCGATCACCGACTTCGAGATCGAAACGATGCCCGGCGTCCACCTCGGCCAGAAGAACCTGCCCATCGGCGCCGCCGGTGCCTACGTGCCCGGTGGTCGCTACCCGCTGACCGCCTCGGCGCACATGACGATCGTCACCGCCAAGGTCGCGGGTGTGGAACGGGTGGCTGCCTGCACACCGCCGATCCGCGGGGTGATCCCGGCGGCCACCATCGCCGCGATGTCGTTGGCCGGTGCCGACGAGATCTACGTGCTGGGTGGGGTTCAGGCCGTCGTCTCCCTGGCGTTGGGCACCGAGAGCATCGGCCGGGTCGACCTGATCGCCGGTCCGGGCAACGCCTACGTCGCGGAGGCCAAGCGTCAGCTGTTCGGCGAGGTCGGCATCGATCTCTTCGCCGGCCCCACCGAGATCCTGGTGATCGCCGACGACTTCGCCGATCCGTTCGTGGTTGCGGTTGATCTGCTGAGCCAGGCCGAGCACGGACCAGACTCACCGGCCGTGCTGATCACCACCAGCGAGACGGTGGCACGGGAAGCGCTCCAGCACATCGAGAAACTGCTCGTGGACATGCCCACCCGCGACTACGCCGGCCCGGCCTGGCGCGACCACGGCCAGATCCTCCTCGTCGACACGATCGACGAGGCCTACGTGGTGGCTGACGCCTTCGCGTCCGAGCACGTGCAGGTGCTCACGCAGGACCCGCGGCAGGCGTTGTTGGCGATGAAGATCTACGGAGCCCTGTTCCTCGGCGAAGGGACCTGCGTCTCCTATGGCGACAAGGTGATCGGCACGAATCACGTCCTCCCGACCAGGGGAGCCTCGCGCTACAACGGCGGCCTGTGGGTCGGAAAATACCTCAAGACGGTGACCTACCAGGAGGTCACCGACACCGCGTCCAGCGCAGCACTGGGTGAATTGTGCGGCCGGGCCGCACGGGTCGAGTCCTTCGAGGGCCACGCGCGTTCCGGTGACGTCCGCGCCGCGAAGTTCGGCGGAGCGTCGCTGCCCTGGAGCGACCACGAGTTCCGGCCCGTCCCCGCCGATGGATGAACCGATCCCTGCACCGATGCCGGTAGCTCATGTCTGACATCGATGCCTGAAACCGTGCCGGGACCGCCCCGGCCGACGGGGCGAACGGCCCTGGTCACCGGCGCCGGAAATGGTCTGGGCCGGGCGATCTCGCTGCAGCTGGCCGCGGCCGGAGTCCGGGTGGTGCTGACCGGCCGGACCGTCGGCCCGCTCCAGGAGACCGCTGACCTGATCGCCGAGCGCTCCGGCGAGCCGCAGGGAGTCGGGTCCTCCCGGGTCGCTTCGGTCGACGTGTCGGATCCCGACTCGGTGAACGCGCTGGCCGCCGCCGTGTCGGACGAGCAGATCTCGATCCTCGTCAACAATGCCGGTGTGCCGGGTCCGGTGGCCTCCCTGATCGACATCGACATCACCGAGTGGAATGCCGTCTTCGATGTGAACGTCACCGGGATGTTCCTGATGTGCAAGGCCTTTCTTCCGCCCATGATCGAGCGGGGATCGGGTGACGTCATCAACCTCGCCTCGGTGAGCGGCAAACGACCGCTCGCGCGGCGCACTCCCTACTGCGCATCGAAGATGGCCGTGCTGGGACTCACCACCACTTTGGCCGCCGAGGTCGGTCCGCTCGGGATCACGGTGAACAGCCTGTCGCCGGGACCGGTCGAGGGGCCGCGGATGCACCGCAACTTCGCGATGGAGGCGGAACGCACCGGCCGGAGCATCGAACAGGCCAGGGACGAATTCGCCGGGCGGGCGCTGCTCGGCCGGCTCTTGGAAGAGGAAGAGGTCGGTTTCGCCGTCGTAGCCATGCTGGCCATGCCCGGTCTGCACGCGGCCGACATCGACCTCTCGGCGGGTATGGTCGCCCGGTGATCCGGCCACCGCCGTCTTCCGGACTGGCGAAGCGCCTCGCCGCTCGTGAGCCGCTGCTCGGTGCCCTGCTCCGGATGCCGAACGAGACCCTGATCGAGATGACGGCACTGGTCGGCATGGATTTTGTGGTCATCGACACCGAACACGGGCCCGGTGACCAGATCCCGCTCACCCACCACCTGATGGCCGCGGCGGCCGCGGGTATTCCGGCCCTGGTCAGGGTCGGGCAGGTGTCGGAGATCCTCCGGGTCCTCGACCTCGGTGCCGCCGGCATCATCGCACCCCACATCTCCACCGTCGAGCAGGCCGAGGAGGTCGTCCGGGCGGCTCGCTATCCACCGCGGGGCGATCGCGGGTTCGCCACCTACACCCGCAGCGGGCGTCACGGGTTGGCCCGCGCGGTCGAGCATCTGGACACGTCCGCCGCCGACACGACGATCATCCTGATGATCGAGGACACCCTTGGAGTCCTTGCAGCGGAGGAGATCGCCGCCGTCGACGGGGTCTCCGGACTCCTCGTCGGCCCGGCAGACCTGTCCACGGCCATGGGCATGCCCGGTGAGCAGGGGAGCGCGACCGTGCAGCGGGCCATCGCCGACGTGCACGCCGCCGCCCGCCGCGCCGAGGTGGCCGTCGTGACGATCACGGCCGATCCTGCCCAGGCGAGGTCGCACTTCGCGGCGGGCAGCACGATGGTGATCTACAACCTCCTCGCCGCCCTCGGATCATTGTTCACCACCTTGGCCACCGGTCGGTCGGAGGTGGTCCCCACGACCGAACGTGCCACCGACGACCCAGTGGTCTTCCTGCCCGGCATGTTCGGTGGGCCGACCGTCTGGGACGACGTGCTGAGCGCTCTCCCGCCGACCCTGACGGTCCGGACCGGACGGATCGACCTCGACGACTCCGTCGGCGCCATGGCGGAGTCGGTGCTGGTCTCGGCGCCGGAGCGGTTCAGCCTGGTCGGTCACTCGCTCGGCGGCATCGTCGCCCTCGAGATTGCCCGTCGTGCACCACATCGGCTGCGACGGCTCGTCCTGCTGAACGCCGGCGGTCGGGGTGCCGCCGATGCCCAGCTGAGCGTCTGGCAGCAGCAGGATGACAGGATCATGGCGGGCGGATTCGCGGACCTGGTCGCCGAACAGGCCGTCGTCAACCTGGGGCCAGCGGTCGACCGTCCGGGGTTGCTGGACCGATGGACTGCCGGAGCCCGCAAGGTAGGACCGGACGGACTGCGTCGACAACTGGCCGCCCAATCAACCCGTCCGGACAGCCTCCCCGGTCTGCCCGCCATCGGTGTCCCGACGCTCGTGGTCAGTGGGGCGCTCGACGAGATCTGCCGCCCCGACCTGCAGGAGGAACTGGCAGTCGGCATTCCCGGTGCGATCCATGTGGTGCTGCCCGAGGCCGGCCACATGACGGCGCTGGACGCACCGGTCGAGCTCGCCCGGCTGATCATGGACTTCCTCACCGGCTAATCGGTTGAGCGACGAAAGTTGTTCAACTGCAGCCTATTTCAAGGTGGGGTGGGCCGCTGCTGCCGGCTCATCAGGGTTCGCTCGGCCAGTCTGGCGAATTCCCGGGTGGCGGGAGAGAGGACTGCGTTGACCCGCTGGATCAAAGCGATCGTGTCGTAGAGCGGCTCGGCGAAAGGCGCGATGAGCAGGCCAGGGGGGCAGGCAGAGCTCTCCACCACCGCCTGGCAGACGATCGAATCGCCGACGCCGCGCATCACCAGGTCGAGTGCGGATTCGACGTGTTCCACCTCGATCCAGGGTTCGATCTTGAGACCGGCGAGGTGAGCCCGTTCCAGCAGCTGCCGCCGCGTGGGGTCCTTCCAGCCGTAGTGCGCGTCGTAGAGCACGAGCCTCGCCGAGCAGAATCGCTCGATGGTGACGGGACCGCTGACGTGGTCGGGATTCCTGCTGGCGTAGAACACCTCGTCGCGCAGCAGCGGCGTCACGGTGAGCCCCTCGTCGTCGATCGGCAGTACCACCAGGCCTGCCTCCAGTTCCCCGGCGGCCACGGCACCGGCCGTCTCGACGGAGTTGACGCCGACCATCCGCACGCGTACTGATGGATGACGTACGAGGAATTGCTCGACCAGGTCCGACAGCAGGTAGAAGTCGGCGTTGCGCAGCAGCCCGAAGGTGGCCACCCCACCGCCCAGCGTCTGCATGTTGCGGATCGCCTGTGCGCCGCCGTCAGCCGCGGCGACTGCCTGCTCCGCGTAGGACAGCAGCTCGACCCCGGCCGGGGTCACCACCAACCGTCGCCCACCGCGTCCGAACAGGGGGAGTCCCAGCTCGTCCTCGAGCCGTCTGATCAGCTCGGACACCGAGGCCTGCGCTACCGAGAGCTCGGCGGCCGCGGCGGTGAAGGAACCGGTCCGCGCCGCTGACAGGAAGGCCCTCAGCTGATTCAGCGTCATAGGGATAGCCTATGCGAAGTACAGGAGTACTCGGGCTTGTCCTCTGCTGAGCGTGCCTCTACTTTATACGTATGCAACTCAGCCCTCCCGTCCTTGCGGACCTCGCCGGCAAGTACAAATTCCTCAAGACGCCGCTTGAGTCAGGGCCGCCCGAGCAGCGTGATCCCAAGGTCGTCGCGACGGTGTCGGAAATGCTCAGCACCATCGAGAAGGGCGGCATGGACGCCGTTCTGGCCTACGCGGGCAAGCTGGATCACCCCACCGGGGGTGTCATCGAGATCTCCGCGGCGGGCATCACGGCGGCCGGTGAGCGGCTGACCCCGGAGCTGCGGCGGGCACTGGAGATCGGCGCGAGCCGGACACGCAAGTTCGCCGAGGTGAGCAGGTCCCACCTGGTCGACTTCGAGACCGAGCTGGTACCCGGCCTGATCACCGGACAGAAGTACATCCCGGTGCAGCGCGTCGGTGCGTACCTTCCCGCCGGCCGCTTCCCCATCCTGGCCAGCGCCTTCATGACGGTCAACGTGGCCAAGGTCGCCGGCGTCGATACCGTCCTGGCCTGCACGCCGCCGCAGGCCGACGGGCACGCCGATCCGGCTGTGCTGTACTCGGCTGCCATCTCCGGCGCCGACCGCATCTACCTGCTGGGTGGGGTGCAGGCCCTGGCGGCCATGGCCTTCGGCCTGCTCGGTGAGCTGCCCGTCGACATGTTGGTCGGGGCGGGCAATGCTTTCGTGGCCGAGGCCAAGCGTCAGCTCTTCGGCACAGTGAGCATCGACCTGCTGGCCGGACCGTCCGAGGTCGCCGTCATCGCCGACGAGTCCGCCGATCCGGCCCTGGTCGCCGCAGATCTCCTCGGGCAGGCCGAGCACGGACCGACCTCACCCGCAGCGCTGGTCACTACCTCCGAGAGCCTCGGACTCGCCGTGGTCCAGCAGATCGACAAGCAGCTCGAGACGTTGGCGACCAAGGACATCGCGGGCCCGGCCTGGCGGAACTACGGTTCGGTCACCTGGGCGCAGGACATCGACACCGCCATCGCCCTGATGGACGACTTCGCACCGGAACATCTGGAACTGCAGACCGGGAACGACGACGTCTACCTGGATCGGCTGCGCAACTACGGGTCGGTGTTCATCGGCCGGTGGAGCACGGTCGCCTACTCGGACAAGGGAATGGCCGGCACCAACCACACCCTGCCGACCGCCGGCGGGGCCAAGCACAGCGCCGGCCTCTCGGTGTCGAGATTCCTCAAACCCCTGACCTATCAACGGGTCACCAGGGCGACTACCCCGCAGTTGGCCGATCCGGTTGACGTCATCTCCTCCTACGAAGGGATGGCCGCACACCGGGCGACCGCCACCATGCGACTGGCTGTCTACGCGGAGCAACCGGAATCGGTCGCCGGATAGCGGGTACAGCCCCCTGCCGTCACCGCAGCCGTTCGATCGAACATCCATCCATCGCACCGAAGGGTATCCGTATGACGCCATTGTTGGAAGCTCGGGGGATCGTCAAGAACTACGGGCATGTCGAAGTTTTGCGTGGGGTTGACTTCTCGGTGTCTGCGGGTGAGGTGGTGGCGTTGATCGGGGATAATGGTGCGGGGAAGTCGACGTTGGTGAAGACGTTGTCGGGGGTGGTGCAGCCTGATGGTGGTCAGATATTGTTTCGGGGGGTGCCGATGGTGTTCACGTCGCCGATCCATTGTCGCGATATGGGGATAGAGACAGTTTTTCAGGATTTGGCGTTGGCGCCGGAGTTGGGGCCGGCGGAGAACGCCTACATCGGGCGGGAGTTGTTCAAGCAAGGTTGGCGCGGGAAGCTGGGGATCATCGACAAGGCAGAGATGCGGCGTCGGGCGCAGGAGGCGTTCATCTCTCTGGGGACTGATGTGAAGGACATGGACGCTCCGGTGGCTGCGCTGTCGGGTGGGCAGCGGCAGTCGGTGGCGATCTGCCGGTCGGTGATGTGGGCGAAGGGTTTGGTGTTCATGGATGAGCCGACCGCCGCGTTAGGTGTCCGGCAGACCCGGAAGGTGTTGGAGGTGATCCGGCGGGTCGCCGATCAGGGGGTCGCGGTGGTGCTGATCTCCCACAACATGTCCGAGGTGTTGCAGGTCGCGGACCGGGTGGAGGTGCTGCGTCTGGGTAGACGGGTCGCGGAGTACCGCAGCAAAGAAGTGGATGTGGAGATGCTGGTCGGTGCGATGACGGGTGCGTTGGACGGGGTGGGGGCATGACCGCATTCGACAAGGCCGCTGTGGCGCCGGCTGATGAGCTGACCGGTAGCAACACCGAGGCGAACACGATGACGTCCACCCCGAACGATGTGTCGAAGGTGGGGGTGTCGGCGCCGACCGTGGTGTCGGCCGCGGATGCGGCGCGGATCGCGGCGGAGCGGAAGGTGCGGGCGCGGCGGAGGTTGCTGTCGTCCTCACCGTTGTTGATGTTCGGGGTACTGATCGTGTTGTTCGCGTTTTTCACGGCGATGCACCCGGACACCTTCCCCAGTTTTGCGAATGTGAAGAACATGCTGATGGACACGGCCATCTTGATGGTGATGGCCGTCGGGGTCACGTATGTGATGATCGCGGCCGGGTTCGACCTGTCGATCGGGTCGGTGTTGGTCTTCGGGCAGGTGGTAGCGGCGAAGGTGATGTCCGGCATCGGCGGCCAGGGAGCCTGGACGATCGTCGTCGGAGTGGTGGTGTCGGTGTTGGCCGGGGTGGTGTGGGGTCTGTTCAACGGTTGGGTGATCACCAAGTTGCGGGTGCCGCCGTTGATCACCACCCTGGGGTCGCTCGGTGCGGCGTTGGGGGTGGCGTATCTGTTGACGAACGGCGCGGATGTGCGGGATGTGCCCGATGCGGCGTATTCGATTGCGACCGGCAAGTTGTTGGGGTTGTCGTGGATCGTCTGGACGGCGGTGGTCGTGGTGGTCATCGGTGGGTTGGTGTTGCATCTGACGCGGTTCGGTCGTCATACGTTTGTGATCGGTTCGAATGCGGAGGCAGCGCGGCGGTCCGGTATCAATGTGGATCGTCATCTGATCAAGTTGTATTGCATTGCGGGTGGGTTGTCGGGGTTTGCGGGCATGATGTCGTTGATCCGGTACACGACGACGACGGTGGGTGGTCATGGTACTGATTCGTTGGTGGTGATCACCGGAGTGGCGTTGGGTGGCATCTCGTTGTTCGGTGGTATCGGTTTGATGATCGGCAGTGTGATCGGAATGTTCATCCCGACGGTGCTCAACAATGGTTTGGTGTCGACGAATGTGTCGGCGTTCTGGCAGCAGGTCGCGATTGGTTTGATTTTGATCGGTGCGGTGTATCTGGATCAGTTGAAACGATCCAGACGCGACCAACCCTAGATTTCACGGCCGTCTTCTCCCAGCGTTCACCGCTCCCCCTGGGTCCTTCTCTGTCGTCTTCCCCTGATCGTGCTCCATCGCCCTTCCTGTTAATTCTGGACCTCGTCCAGGGCCACCTGCGAGAAAGGATCCATCCCCCATGTCCAGCAAGTCCCTGCATTTCAAGAGGTCGGCACTGGTGACCGGAACGGCTATCGCCGCAGCGCTCACCCTGGCCGCTTGCGGCTCCTCCACCGCCGCGTCTTCGACGACGTCGAGTTCCACCGCGACGTCGAGTTCCACCGCGGCGTCGAGTTCCACCGCGGCGTCGAGTTCCACCGCGGCGTCGGGTGCACCGGCGTCGTCGGCGGCGGGCGGGTTGCCGGCGTTGGCCGACAACGCCGGCGCGGGGAAGAAGATCGTCTACGTGCCGGGCCTGACGGGGGTGCCGTTCTACTCGTCGGTGTCCTGCGGGGCCGCGACAGAAGCCAAACGTCTGGGGGTCACGTTCACTACGCAGGGCGACCCGAACTTCGCGGTGGACAAGCAGACGGCGATCATCAACTCGCTGGTCGCGTCCAAGCCCGACGCGATCATGATCTCCATCACCGACCCGAAGGCGATGATCGTGCCGCTGCAGCAGGCCAAGGACGCCGGCATCAAGATCATCGGCATCGACGGCGACCTCACCGACACCTCGGTGATGGCCACCAACATCCAGTCCGACAACATCAAGGGTGGCGCGCTGGCCGCCGACCGCCTCGGTTCGGTGATGGGCGGCGCCGGGTCGGTGATCATGATCGACAACGCCACCGGATCGTTGATCTCCGGCGCCCGCAACAAGGGATTCTCCGACGAATTGGCCGCCAAGTACCCGAACATCAAGAACCTCGGCGTGCAGTACTCCGCGAACTCCGCGGACAAGGCCGCCTCCATCGTCTCGGCGGCGATCACCAACAACCCTGACCTCAAGGGCGTCTACACGATGGAAACGAACAACACGCAGGGTGCGATCACCGGGATCCGGGAAACCGGGAAGACCGGGACGGTGAAACTGGTCGGCTACGACACGTCGGATCCGATCATCAAGGCCACCAAGGAGAAGGCCGTCGACGGCCTCGTCGTGCAGTACCCCTACGGTGAGGGCATCCTGGGCATCGACTCCGCGATCACCCTGCTCAACGGCGGTACCGTCCCGCGGGATCAGGCCACCCCGTTCCTGATGGTCACCCCGGAGAACGTCGACACCCCGGAAGCGCAGAAGTACATCTACAAGGTCGACTGCTGATTCCGGCAATCGAACCGAGGATCGTAGTGAGACCGAGGGTCTGAAGAAGTGAGACACCGCACCAGGAGCTCGTCACCGCACCCAGACTGCCGATGAAGGACACCATGTCAGACCAGGACAGCACCACCGCCACGACGACCGCCTCGGGATTCAGCACGCCGTCGAAGACGGCGACCAACGGGTCGGCGGTCACCCCGGTCCAGAGCCCGCCTGCCGTCCGCGGCACCGCTCCGATGTCGGCACTGGCGACGCCGGGGTCCCCGCACGCCCGGTTCATGCCGCCGGACTTCAGCATCTCGATGCGAAGTGGTTACGGCACCGTCTATCCCGGCCACCAGCCTGGTGAGCGCCGCCAGCCGATGCGCGGTTTCGAGGAGACCTACGTCGACATCGTCGACTACATCCTGCGCGACACCTCCCGCATCTGGGACGACCAGGACGTCGGTTACATCTACGACACGTATGCCCCCGGCTGCCGGGTGTACGACGACAACGGCATGAAGTACGGCGTCGAACGGGTCGTTCAGGAGACGATGCAGGCGATCAACACGTTCCCCGAGACGAGACACTATGCCGACGATGTGATCTGGGCCGGCGACGAGGACCAGGGCTTCGCCACGTCGCATCGCGCGATCAACGTCGGCTACCACACCGGCCCATGGCGATGGGGCCCACCTACCGGGAAGAAGATCAACCTCTGGGTGATCGCCAACTGCGTGACCCGGGACAACGCCATCTTCGAGGAATGGGTGCTCTACAACGCCGGTGCCCGGCTCTCGCAGGTGGGCATCAACCTCGTGGAGGCGGCCCGCACGCTGGGCAACGAGAAGCCCGCCGTGCCGCTCACCGAGTTCCAGGCCACCGAGGTCGAACGGATCGTCGGCGGACAGGTGCCGACGCCATACCCGAAAGACGACTCCGGCCGCAGTACATTCAATGTCGACTACGAGGTGCGCGCGCTGTTCCACGACGTCTTCAACCGTAAGAACCTCGCCGCCATCGACAAGGCCTACGCCCAGAACGTCCGCTGGAACGGCCCGACCAACCGCACCGGCTACGGCCGCAGCGAGGTGAAAGCTTTTGCCCGCTCGTTGATGTCGACCTTCCCGGACCTCGGGCTGCAGGTCGACGAGATCTACTGGATGGGCAACGACGTCGACGGATACTCGGTCTCGGTCCGCTGGAGCGCATCGGGCACCCATCGCGGGTATGGCCTCTACGGCAAGCCGACCGATCGACGAGTCTTCATGTGGGGGCTCAACCAGCTCTACTACCAGGCCGGCCGGATTGTCGAGGACTGGACGCTCTTCAACGAGATGGAAGTGATGTCGCAGATCCTCAGGGACGAGCCGACGGATCTCCTGGCCTGACCGCGGCGCACGCGTCGACCCCTCCTGCCGTTTGACGCGACCGACGGTCGATTGCCTAGGGTGGGGCCGAGAGTTCTTCGTCGTCCTGAAAGGAACAACGCGGTATGTCGTCATCGTCGTCAACGTCGGATCGTCTGCGGGTGGGGGTGGTCGGTCTCGGGTGGGCCGGGCAGCAGCACCTGGACGCCTACCAAGCCATCGACGGGGTCGAGGTGATCGGCCTGGCCGGCAAGGAGACACAACTGCTGGCCGATCTGGGCGAACGGCATGCGGTGCCTGGCCTCTTCGAGGGCTGGGAGGAGCTCCTCGCTCTTCCCGATCTCGACGCGGTCAGCGTGGCGGTGCCGACGTTCCTGCACGCACCCATCACCATCGCAGCGCTCGAGCGCGGCCTGCACGTGCTGAGCGAGAAGCCGATCGCCCGTGACGCCGCCGAGGGCCGGAAGATGGTCGAGGCGGCCAGGAAAGCCGGCCGGGTGCTCGATGTCGCGTTCAACCACCGACGCCGCGAAGACATCGGCAAGCTCAAGGAGATCATCGTCTCCGGCGAGCTCGGGCGGCCGTACTACGCGAAGGCGTCCTGGCTGCGACGATCGGGTATCCCTGGTCTCGGCAGCTGGTTCACCAGCCGTGAACTTGCCGGCGGCGGCCCGCTGGCCGACATCGGCGTTCACGTACTGGACTACGCCCTCTACCTCCTCGGCGAACCGAAAGTCGTTGCGGTGTCGGCAGTCACCTATTCCGAACTTGGCCCGAGGGGCCGGGGTGGTTCCGGACGGGCCACCGCAGATACCTCGAAATCGAAGTTCGAGGTCGAGGACTTCGCATCGGCCTTCCTGCGGCTCGAGGGCGGTGCCACATTGCTGATCGAGGCCGGCTGGGCCAGCTACCGTGCCCCGGAGGATCTGATCGATTTCACCGTCTACGGCACCGATGGCGGTGCCGAGCTGCGGGTGGACGCGACCACCGCCGGATCTGGGGGCACCGTCAAGGTGTTCACCGAAGCCAACGGCGAGAACACCGACCGCGTGGTGGACGGGGGACCGGGCCGCGCGCATCGTCAGGTCGTCGAGGAGTTCGTCGAAGTGGTCAGGGGAGATCCTGCCGGTTGGTCGGCCCACGACGGATCCCTGGCGCTGAGCCGGGCCGAGATCATCGACGCAGCCTATCTTTCAGCAAAGACGAACAAGGAGGTCCAGCTGTGAGCCAGCCCTTGCGCATCACCGTGTGGAACGAGGGTGTTCACGAGTCGAACGGGGCGCCGGCAAGCATGGCCACCGACTATCCGGACGGCATGCACGGCGCCATCGCGGCCGGATTGGCCGGGCTGATCCCGGACGCGCAGATCCGGACAGCGGTGCTCGCGGACCCCGAACACGGGCTCACCGAGGAGATCCTGGCCTCGACGGATGTGCTGCTGTGGTGGGGGCACATCGCGCACGGGCAGGTGTCCGACGAGGTCGTCGAGCGGGTGAAGCAGCACGTGCTGGGCGGCATGGGTCTACTCGTCCTACATTCGGGCCACTTCTCCAAGATCTTCATCAGCCTGATGGGCACCACCTGTTCGCTGCTGTGGCGCAACGAGGGGGAGCGCGAACTCGTCTGGACGGTCAACCCGACACATCCGATCGCGCAGGGCATCCCGCAGCCGCTGGTGATCCCGCACCAGGAGATGTACGGCGAATTCTTCGACATCCCGGACCCCGACGACCTGGTCTTCATCTCCTCGTTCACCGGTGGCGAGGTCTTCCGGTCTGGGGTGACGTTCCACCGCGGACGCGGACGGATCTTCTACTTCTCGCCCGGCGACCAGGAGTACCCGGTCTACCAGCAGCCCGCGATCCACCAGGTGCTGGCGAACGGCGTGCGCTGGGCCGCCCAGCCCGACGTCCCCCGCGTCGCACCGTCCGTCGGTCACCCCGATCGTGAATGGTTCGCCCGATCCTGACGGATCTGGACCGGAGGCGCCGGACATCGAGCTCGACGGGCCATGAGATGGTTGCTCAGGCTCACTACCTGGGAGCCGCCGATCTGATCGAGCGGAACGAGGAAACCCTCCATGTGCCCTGAGCCAGTGCGGGCTCCGTCGTCGTCGGTGATCCCGGACGGTATGGAGGTCACCGGGCAGCTCCAGTACGACGCCTGGTGGTCCAAGGGCTGGCCGCCCGTCGAGCAGGTGCGTCCTGACGTGTGGTCCGTCCCGGTCCCGGTGCCGGACAACCCGATCCGCTACACCCTGTGCTACCTGCTGTTCGGCGACGACGGTTTGGTCGTCGTCGATCCGGGCTGGGACACCGAACCCGGTTGGGCCGCGCTGGAAGCGGGCCTGGCCGCGGCCGGTGCGTCGGTCGAGGCCGTCACCGGGATCGCGATCACCCACGTCCATCCCGATCACCACGGGATGAGCGCCCGCCTGGCGCAGGCGAGCGGCGCGTGGATCGCCATGCACCGGGCCGAGCGGAACTCGTTGCCGCGTCACGCCTATCCGATGGGTACGGTGGCGGACAGCGATCGGCGGTGGGTCACGCAGCAGGGCGTCTCGCCGGAGGTGGGTGCCGAGTTGATGATGTCCGACAGCGGGCTCGAGACGTTTCGGACGATGGCCGAGCCAGGTGTCCTCCTCGAGGACGGTGATCGATTGCCGCTGGCCGGCCGGGCGATCCGCGTGATCTGGACGGCGGGACACACTCCGGGCCACCTCTGCTTCCACGACGAGGACAACGACGTGCTGCTGACCGGTGACCACGTCCTGCCGCGGATCAGCCCCAACGTCGGACTGCAGCCGCACACCGCCGCGCCGCCGTTGCAGCCCTACCTGGACTCGCTCCGCCGCATCGCGAACCTGGACAGCGCCGAGGTCCTTCCCGCCCATGAATGGCGGTTCCGCGGCCTTGACACGCGGATCACGCAACTGCTCGGGCATCATCAAGAACGGTGCGACGAGATCCTCGCCGTCGTCGGTGATCTGGGGCCGTCCAGCGCCTGGCAGGTGACGGAGAAGCTGACCTGGTCACGCGGATGGGCTGCCGTGCGTGGCTTCCAACGCCGCGCCGCCCTGGCCGAGACCATCGCGCACCTGTCCTACCTGGTCGAACAGGGACGACTTGCGAGGTCCACCAACGGATCCGACGACAGCGTCATCGAGTACTCCCTCGTGGCCTGACCGGTCGTCGCCCAGTGCTTCATCGACGGTCAGCCACTGATCGACTCGGGCACCGCCACCGGTGCGCCGGTGGCGGCGACGACGGTTTCCACGTCGACGCCGGGCGCGAGTTCCACCAGTTCGAAGTAATCGCCCCTGGTGTCCAGGACGCAGAGGTCGGTGATCACCCGATCGACGACGGCGCTGCCGGTCAGCGGAAGATCGCACACCGTCAGGAGTTTCGGCGCTCCGCCCTTGGCGACGTGGTCCATCAGCACGATCACCTTCTTGGCGCCGTGCACCAGGTCCATGGCACCGCCCATGCCCTTGACCATCTTCCCCGGGATCATCCAGTTGGCCAGGTCGCCTGACGTCGACACCTGCATACCGCCCAGGACGGCGACGTCGATGTGTCCGCCCCTGATCATCGCGAAGCTGGTCGCAGAATCGAAGTAGGAGGCACCGGGGAGCACCGTGACGGTCTCCTTGCCGGCGTTGATCAGATCCGGGTCCACGTCCTCGTCATAGGGGTACGGACCGACTCCGAGAATGCCGTTCTCGGAGTGGAGGTTGAGCTCGACCCCCGGCGGGAGATGGTTCGGGATCAGCGTGGGCAGACCGATGCCGAGGTTGACGTACAGGCCGTCGCCCAGTTCCTCCGCCGCACGTGCGGCCATTTCTTCGTGGTTCCAGGACATCAGGACTCCTGCTCGTTCGCGGCGCCGGTACCGGGCGGGCCGGCCGGTCTGGTTCGAATGGTGCGCTTCTCGATCCGCTTGGTATGGGCCTCTTCCGGATCAAGGGCGACCACCCGCTGCACGAAGATGCCGGGGAGGTGCACGTCGTCGGGATCGATGGACCCGACCGGGACGATCTTCTCCGCCTCGAGGATGGTGATGCCGCCCGCCATCGCGACAGGCACGTTGAAGTTGCGGGCCGCAGCATGGAATCGGGCGTTCCCGGCGGCATCGGCGACCGCGGCCCGCACCAGCGCGATATCGGTGGTGATGCCCTCCTCCAGCACCATCGACCGGCCACCGAAGTCTCTGACCTCCTTGGGTTCCGACTCCTCCGCGATGGTGCCGTCGGGGTGATAGCGCCACGGCAGGCCGCCATCGGATACCTGCGTCCCGACCCCGGTGGGGGTGTAGAAACCGCCGATGCCGGACCCGCCGGCACGCAGCCGCTCCGCGAGCGTGCCCTGCGGGGTCAGCTCGACGTGCAGTTCACCGGAGAGGTACTGGCGGGCGAATTCCCTGTTCTCGCCGACGTACGAGGCGACCACGCGATCGATGCGGTGCGCCTCCAGCAGCAGGCCGAGGCCGGCCCCGTCGACACCGCAGTTGTTCGACACCACCGTCAGATTCTTGGCGCCCTGCTCGAGCAGCGCGCTGATCAGGATCCAGGGAATGCCGGACAGCCCGAATCCACCGACCGCCAGACTGGCCCCGTCGCGTACGTCGGCCATCGCTTCGGCCGCGTTGGCCACGATTTTGTTCATCGCTGGGGATCCTGCTCTCTGCTACCGGCGCTGGTAGCACTCTGTCGCTCGATGATGCTGGGTGATCTCGGCTTGCTGGATTATTCATCACGAACCTGACGTCGCCGAGGTCGGACGGCCGCCGTCCAGCCGTCGGGCGCGGTGACGCTCACCACGGCACGAGCGGATATCGTCGGGCGATGCCCTATGACGTCAAGGTTCTCCGCTCGCATTTTCCCGCCCTCACCCAGGGAGCTGCGCATTTCGACGGCCCCGGCGGTTCCCAGGTACCGGACGCCGTCGGCGAGGCGATGAGCGCCACCATCACCGCAGCGATCGCGAACCGTGGACGGGTGACCGCAGCGGAGCGCTTTGCCGACGAGGTGGTGCTCGGTGCGCGGGCAGCGATGGCCGACCTGCTCGGCGCTGATCCCGGCGGCATCGTCTTCGGCCGCAGCATGACGTCGCTGACCTTCGACTTCGCCCGCACGCTGGCCAAGACCTGGGCGCCCGGCGACGAGGTGGTGGTGACCAGGCTCGACCATGATGCGAACATCCGGCCATGGGTGCTGGCCGCGAAGGCCGTCGGCGCCGTCATCCGGTGGGCCGAGTTCGACCCCGGGACGGGCGAGCTGCCGGTCGAGAACGTCGAGCGGCTGCTGACCGCGCGGACCAGACTCGTTGCGGTGACGGCGGCCTCGAACCTGATCGGGACGGAGCCCGACATCGCGGCCATTGCCGCCGTCGTCCACGGCGCCGGCGCCCTGTTCTTCGTCGACGGAGTGCACTTCACCGCCCACGCCCCGGTGGACGTCGCCGACATGGGCGCCGACTTCTACGTCTGCTCGCCGTACAAGTTCCTCGGCCCGCACTGCGGGGTGCTTGCCTCGTCACCGGAGTTGCTGGAGCGGCTCCAGCCGGACAAGTTGCTGCCGTCCTCCGAGCAGGTGCCGGAGCGCTACGAACTCGGTACCCTGCCGTACGAGATGCTGGCCGGAACCACTGCGGCCGTTGACTTCCTCGCCGGACTCGGAACGTTGGTCGATCCCGACTACCTGAAGCCGGCCGATCGACGAGCAGCGCTGCTGTCGTCCATGGGCAAGGCGCAGGCCTACGAGGACGCGCTGCGGGCAGATCTGGAGAAGGAACTGGCCGCACTGCCCGGCGTCACTCTGCGGAGCCGCGCGACGCACCGCACACCGACGTTGCTGATGACGTTCGACGGACGGGACGCCGCGAATGCCCAGCGATTCCTGGCCGACCGCGGCGTCAACGCGCCGTCGGGATCGTTCTACGCCCTCGAGGCGTCTCGCTGGATGGGGCTCGGTGACGCCGGTGGCCTCCGCGTCGGCCTGGCGCCGTACTCCGACCGGGACGACTGCGACCGACTGGTCTCGGGTCTGCGGGAGTTCCTCGCCGCCGGCTGACCGATCCGCCGGCTGGACGATCCGCCGGTTGGACGAGCCGTGGCCCATCCAACCGGGGCGACCGTCAGCCCTGGTTGGAGAACGCCGCGTCGAAGGACGTGCTGGGCGCGGAGAACAGCTGCGAGCGGATGAACTTGATCGCTTCGGGTGCGCCGTGCAGGCGGTCCATCCCGGCGTCCTCCCACTCGATGGAGATCGGACCCTCGTAGCCGATGGTCGTCAGCATCCGGAAGCAGTCCTCCCAGTCGACGTCGCCGCGGCCGGTGGACACGAAGTCCCATCGACGACGGGGGTCGGCCCAGCCCAGGTGCGATCCGAGGATGCCGCGGCGCCCGTCCGGGATGCGGACCTTGGTGTCCTTGCAGTCGACGTGGTAGATCCGGTCCTTGAAGTCCCAGATGAACTGCACCGGATCGATGCCCTGCCAGACCATGTGGGATGGATCCCAGTTGATGCCGAAGGCCGGACGATGCCCGATCGCCTCGAGGGCGCGCTGGGTCGAGTAGTAGTCGTAGGCGATCTCGGACGGGTGGACCTCGTGGGCGAACCGAACCCCGACCTCGTCGAAGACATCCAGGATCGGATTCCAACGGTCGGCGAAGTCCTGGTAGCCGGCGTCGATCATCGACTGGGATGCCGGCGGGAACATGGCGATGTACTTCCAGATCGAGGACCCGGTAAAACCAATGACGGTCTTGACGCCCAGCCGCGCAGCGGTTCTCGCGCCATTCTTGACGGCTTCCGCCGCGCGCTGCCGGACCCCCTCCGGATCGCCGTCGCCCCACACCCCGCTGGACAGGATGCCCTGGTGGCGTGCATCGATCGGGTCGTCACAGACCGCCTGACCCTGCAGATGCACCGAGATGGCGTAGACCTTCAGGCCGTACCGGTCCAGGATCTCGTGGCGGGACGCGATGTAGTCGTCGTCGACCGCGCCGCGCTCGACGTCCAGGTGGTCGCCCGAGCAGGCGATCTCCAAGCCGTCGTAGCCCCACCCGGATGCGAGCCTTGCCACCTCCTCGAACGGCAGGTCGGCCCACTGGCCGGTGAACAGGGTGATCGGATGCGTGGTCATGGAGGGCGACCCTACTCCGGGTGAACCGCTGCACCGCAGGGTGTCCGGTCCGTTGTCCCCATCGGCCCCCACGGTCTCCCACGACGGCGTCCGGGTGTGCTCAGGGGGTCGAGAGCAACGTCCGACCTGCGGTTTCCCATGCCTGCATACCGCCGTGCAGTTCGACGACGTGGTGATACCCGAGCGAGGCGAGGGTGACCGCCGCGATCGCGCTCATCGACCCGGTCCGGCAGTAGATGGCCAGTTCGGTGTTGTGATCAGCGGGTAGCTTTGCGGCTTGCTCGGCGATCTCGTCGTACGGGATCGTGTCGTCGGTGCCGGCGATCCTGCCTTCGAACGGGATGTGCACGTCGATGGTGACCGTGCCGGGTGCCGCGATGGCCGCAGCGAAGCGTGCCGGATCGACCAGGGTGCTCACCGGGGCACCGGTCGTGGCAGCAGCGGACATCGGCGTTCCCATCGCGTCGGTCGCGGTGGTCGCCCTGGTGACGCCCGTGCTGAGAGCCGTGCTGCCGACCGACGCAGGAGTCGGAGCCCCGGCCGAGCATCCGCTGGCAACCAGGAGCAACAGCACCGCGAGAATTCCGATGTGACGACGCATGGTTTCAACGTACGTGCTGGTGGGCCCCGCCGGCGTTGATGTCAGAATGGGCATGTGGAGCCACGGTGAGGACGTGAGGACGAGCGCAGGTCTGCTGCTGTACCGCCCGTCATCGGCCGGGGACGTCGAAGTTCTCCTGGTGCACATGGGTGGCCCGTTCTGGGCGAAGAAGGACGCCGCGGCCTGGTCCGTTCCGAAGGGCGAGCACTCGCAGGGCGAGGAACCGCTGACCGCCGCCATCCGGGAGTTCACGGAGGAACTCGGAGCGCCGCCGCCGCCGGGTAAGGATCTGGACCTCGGCTCGCTGCGGCAGTCGTCGGCGAAGACCGTGACCGTCTTCGCGCGCCAGGGGGACTTCGACGCCGACTCCATCACCAGCAACATGATCGAGATCCCCTGGCCACCCCGCTCCGGCCGCACCCTGCTGATCCCCGAGGTCGACCGCGCGCAGTGGTGCACGATCGACGACGCAAGGGTCAAGCTCGTCAAGGGGCAGGTGCCGTTCCTGGATCTGCTGGTGCAGCGGACGGGTCGGGCGGGTTCATGACCAGGGGCAAGGTTCTCGGTGTCCATCCGGCGGTCCTCGTCGCCGCCGTGGCGTTCATCGCCTTGCTGGGGGCGGCCGGGTTCCGGGCGGCACCCAGCGTCTTGATGATCCCGCTGCAGGAGGAGTTCGGGTGGTCGAGATCCCTGCTGTCGGTGGCGGTCGGCGTCAACCTGGTGCTGTTCGGCCTGACGGCCCCGTTTGCCGCGGCCCTGATGGATCGGTTCGGTATTCGCCGAGTTGTCTCCTGCGCGCTGATCCTGGTGGCCGCGGGTAGCGGTCTCACGGTGTTCGTGCGCCACCAGTGGGAGTTGATCCTGTGCTGGGGTGTGCTGGTGGGCCTCGGGACCGGCTCGATGGCACTGGTTTTCGCGGCCACCATCGCAGAGCGCTGGTTCGTCCGGCGCCGCGGGCTGGTGATGGGGATCCTGACGGCCGGTAGCGCCACCGGCCAATTGATCTTCCTGCCGATCCTGGCCGCGGTCACCGTCAACGGAAGCTGGCGCCTGGCTTCGCTGATCATCGCCGCGGCCGCCCTGGCGGTGGTGCCGCTGGTGCTGATCTTCCTGCACAACCATCCGGCAGACCGGGGCGTCACCGCGTTCGGTGCCCCTCCGCCGGTCGACGGGGCCGTCGAGAAGCCCGCGCCGGTCACGGGTTCAGCCCGGCGCGCACTGAAAGTGTTCGGGATGGCCTCGCACCATCGAACCTTCTGGGCGCTGATCGCCGGGTTCGCGATCTGCGGCGCCACCACCAACGGTCTGATCGGAACCCACTTCATCCCGGCCGCCCACGACCATGGACTGGGCGAGACCACCGCAGCCGGACTCCTTGCGGTCGTTGGCATCTTCGACATCGTCGGGACCATCGGATCCGGCTACCTGACCGATCGCGTTGATCCGCGCCTCCTGCTGGCGGTCTACTACGCGTTGCGCGGCGTTGGCCTGATGATGCTGCCCGGTCTGCTCTCGGACCAGATCCACCCGAGCATCGTCGCTTTCGTCATCGTGTACGGGCTCGACTGGGTGGCCACCGTTCCGCCGACGGTTGCGCTGTGCCGCCAGGCTTTCGGGGACCAGGGCAACATCGTCTTCGGGTGGGTCTTCGCCTCGCACCAGGTCGGTGCAGCGCTGGCCTCGGTGGCGGCCGGCGTCATCCGCGATGAGAGCGGCGCTTACACGATCGCCTGGTTCGGTGCGGCCGGCATGTGCCTGGTAGCAGCGCTGGTGTCCTTCCAGATTCGCAAGCTGCCGACCGAGATGGCCGCCCCGACCCCGGATCCGGCGTCGGTCTGAGCCGTCGCCATCGCCGCCGGAACCACGGTCGGGAGCGGCCGGCATCCCCGCCGGAACCACGGTCGGGAGCGGCCGGCATCCCCGCCGGAACCACGGTCAGGACCGGCCGGAACCACGGTCAGGAGCGGCCCGCGAACAGCGGCAGCGATCGGGCGCCGGCGGGCGCGGTGACGGCGGCGGGCATCGTCGCGGATGGCGAGGGCGACGCGGACGCCTTGGCGAGTCCGTCGAAAGCCTTGGCCGCCTGGTGCCTCTCGGCGTCGACAGGGCCATAGGTGGTGGTGCGCTGGACCACCGGCCGGCCGATCTCGGTGGTGATGCTCTCGATGTCGGCGACCGTCTTGTAGGAGCCGAACTCCGAACCGGCCATCCGCGAGATGGTCTCCTCCATCAGGGTTCCGCCGAGATCGTTGGCCCCGCCGCGCAACATCGCCCTTGTCCCCTCGACACCGAGTTTCACCCAGGACGTCTGCACGTTGTCGATCGAGCCGTGCAGCATCAGTCGCGCCATCGCGTGGACCGCGCGGTTCTCGTCGTAGGTGGTACCCGCCCTGGCCAGCCCGGCCAGGTAGATCGGGGAGTTGGTGTGGATGAACGGCAGGGGCACGAACTCGGTGAAACCGCCGCTCTCGCCCTGCAACCGGCGCAGCAGAGCCAGATGGGCCACCCAGTGTTCCGGAGTGTCGACGTGCCCGTACATCATCGTCGACGAGGACGGGATGCCAAGTCGGTGCGCGGTGGTGACGACCTCGATCCACGCTGCCGTGGGCAGTTTGCCCTTGGTCAGCACCCAACGCACGTCGTCGTCGAGGATCTCGGCCGCCGTTCCCGGAATGCTGTCCAGACCCGCCTCTTTCGCGGCCGTGAGCCACTCGGCGATCGACAGGTTGGCGCGGGTGGCGCCGTTGACGACCTCCATGGGGGAGAAGGCGTGCACGTGCATCTGCGGAACCGCGGCCTTGATCGCCCTGACCAGGTCGAAGTAGGCGGTGCCGGGCAGCTCGGGATCGATGCCACCCTGCATGCAGACCTCGGTCGCGCCGAGATCCCAGGCGACCCTTGCCCTTTGCGCTACCTCATCGGTGGAGAGCGAGTAGGCGTCGGCATCCGTCCGGCGCTGTGCGAAAGCACAGAATCGGCAACCCGTGTAGCAGACGTTGGTGAAGTTGATGTTCCGGTTGACGACGTAGGTCACGGCGTCCCCGTTGACATCCGTCCTGACGGCGTCGGCGAGTGCGCAGACCGCGTCGAGCTCGGTGCCGGTGGCCGTCATCAGCGAGAGGGCGGCGGCGCCGTCGAGCGATCCGGGATCGCTCTCGGCGATCCGCAGTGCAGCCATCACGTCTGATTCGAACTTGCGAGGTGCCCTGATCCGGGAGTGCAGTGATTCCCAGTCGCCGTAGACGTCCAGGAAGTCGGAGCGGCGATCGGCGGTGCGACCCTCGGTGTCGATGGAGGTGGCCAGATCCGTCCGGCCGGAAGACGTCAGGCCGCCGGGACCGTTCGGACCACCGGCGGGTTCCTCGGGGTCCTGCCAGGGGCGGCCGACCGGGATGACGTCGGGGCGGGCGAGTCCCGTGACTGGATCCGCGAGCGCGTCGACGTGCGCGCGCAGCCGGGGGTCCAGCCAGGGTTCGCCGGCCTTGACGAACTCCGGGTAGATGGTCAGCCGCTCGGCGAGGGTGAAGCCGGCCTCGGCGGTCTTCTCGGTGAGATCCTCGATCTGGGGCCAGGGGCGCTCGGGGTTGACGTGATCTGGAGTGAGTGGCGAAACCCCGCCCCAGTCGTCGATCCCGGCGGAAAGGACACGGGAGAACTGGTCCTCGATGAGGTTTGGCGGTGCCTGCAGACGAACCGATGGCCCCAGTACAAGTCTGGCGACAGCCACCGTGGCGATCAGCTCGTCCATCTCCGCGTCCGGTCGCTTCGCCATGGCGGTGTCGGCCTTCGCCCGGAAGTTCTGGACGATGACCTCCTGGATGCCGCGATAGGCCCTCGACGTACGGCGGATGGCGAACAGCGACTCGACCCGGTCGGCGATGGTCTCGCCGATCCCGATGAGAATGCCGGTGGTGAAGGGGATCGACGAGCGACCGGCGTCCTCCAGGACGCGCAACCGGATCGCCGGATCCTTGTCGGGGGAACCGAAGTGCGCTCCCGACTTCTGCTCGAAGATCTCGCGGGAGGTGGTCTCGAGCATCATGCCCATCGACGGCGAGACCGGCTTGAGCCGCGCCATCTCCTGCCAGTCCATCACCCCGGGGTTGAGGTGGGGGAGCAGACCGGTGGACTCGAGCACGCGGATGGACAGCGCCCGGACATAGTCCAACGTCGAGGAATACCCGGCCTCGTCGAGCCAGGTCCTCGCTGCGTCCCACCGGTCCTCGGGTCGGTCTCCGAGGGTGAACAAGGCCTCCTTGCAGCCGAGAAGTCTTCCGGCCTCGGCGATCTCCAGTACCTCGTCGACGGACAGGAATGGCGCCGGGACGCGGCCGGGAGTGGTGGCGAAGGTGCAGTAGTGGCAGCGGTCCCGGCAGAGCCGGGTCAGCGGGATGAAGACCTTCTTCGAATAGGTGATCACGCCCGGACGCCCGGCGGAGATCAGCCCCTGGTCCCGGACGCGGGCGGCGCTGCGGCAGAGATCGTCCAGGTCGGATCCCCTGGCCTGCAACAGCACTCCGGCTTCGACCTCGTCGAGGGCCACTCCGTCACGGGCCCGTCGGAGGGCTCGCCGCATGGCGCTGGCAGAGGGTGCCGGCTCGTCATGGCGGACTTCGGTGATGCGGACGGCAGCGGTGGGGTCGGGGAGATCGGTCACGGGTGATCCTTTGGGCAGGAGTTCGGCTGGATGCAGGTTCTGGCCGAACTCCTCGGCTGACGGCAGGTCGACTTCGACCGCCACCCACTCGACTCGCGGGGCCGACCCGTGTCCTACCGGTCCGACCCGTCGAAGGGACACCACGCTGGACTTGCCCTGCCGGGAGGATCTCCCGGACCGCGCCGATGTTCCGCACACCCCGTCACCGGAGTACCTCGACGACGATAGCCCTCCTGATGCCGGCCGCATCTGCCGGCCCGTCGGTCAGGACTCCGGTCTGGCGGATTCAGGCCGGGTTTCGGTCGGATTCAACCGGGGTTCGGTCGGATTCCCGCCACCACAGGACGGTCCCCAGTAGCAGCAGGGTGACCACGTGAACCCCTGTGCACCACAGGCAGATGGCGTCGACCTTGAAGATCTCGACGTAGACCAGCCAGAGCACCATGACGGTGCCGACCACCACACCGACGAGACGCAGGACGCCCACCTCCCGGGTGAAGCGCGTGGGGGCGCAGAGCAGGGTCATGGCCAGGAAGAAGGCGAGACCGGCGACCGCCACCGGGACACCGGCGATCTCCGACCACTGACTGGTCGTGACCTTGAGGCAGTTGATCGCGCCGTTGTCGGAGCAGGCGAGGGTGGCAGAGTCGGTGAAGTGCTCGTACGTCAGGTAGGCCGAGATCAGCAGACCGACGAGGCAGAGGGCGAAGGAGGCCAGGGCCGGGGCCGACCGGGTGACCGGCCTGGTGTCCGTCATGCCGGGAGTTTCTGCGACGTCACAGCCGTCGAACTGCAGGCGGCGGCGGGCTGGTTGCCGGTCATCTTGCAGAGCACGGCCGTCATCATGTTGGCTGCCCCGAGCGCGCCCTTGGCCACGTCCGAGCCGGGATTCTGGAGGTCGGCGATGATCTGGGTCTGGGTGAGACCTTTGAGGGCCGTGGGCAGGTAGGACGCCCCGATGGTCACGTACTTGTTGCCGAAGTCGACGAACGGAATGCTGCCGGTCTGGCTGTCGTAGGTCGTGACCAACGCCTGATCCGCGGCGGTGGGAGTCTCCAGGGGCGTGTAGCCCTTGCTGATGTCACTCGCGTCGACCGGGATGTTCGTCGTCTCCTCGACGCCGGTGAACGACAGCAGCGAGCTGGTGTAGGTGGCGCCGTGGAACGACACGGTCGCTGTACTCGGATAGCTATCGATGGAGGAGGACGTCGTGGCGCCCAGCCCGGTGAAAGTCCCGAAGCGGGAGAGCGCGGCCACCACGGCCCATCGTTGGGCGGCGCAGAACGGGCAGTACTCGGCCCCGATGTAGACCACGCGCGGCTTGCCATCGGCGGTGAGTGCCGCGCCGGTGACGGCCGTCGGCGCCGAGACGCCGCTGCCGGCGCCCACCGTGTCGAAAGTGGCAGCGGGAATGCTGCCGAGAGACTTCGCCGCTGCCGCATCCAACGCGGTGGACGGTGAACCTGTTGCCGCGACCGGCTTCTGATTGGCCTTGACCACGACGAACCCGACGACGATCAGGATCACGATCAGGACCGGCGCGCCGATCGAGATCAACATGCGCCTCCGCCGGTCCTTCTTCTGCTGCTCCTCGCGGCGAAGTCGAGCCTGTTCACGTGCGGCTGCTGTCGCCGAAGACCTCGATTTCCCCGCCGGTTTCCGCGGACTGCTGCTGCTCACCTGACCGCACCTTCGTTCCCGCCGCTGTTGGGGTTCCTCGAACGCAGATCCTATGGCCAGCGGCCGTAGGGTCCCGGTAGGGAGACGTGCTGCCTCGATAGACACCAGCGTGCACGAAAGGGCTGCGAGCCGCGTCGGGGAGCGGTGGGAAACGTCAGTGACGAGAACCGCCGCCGCTGCGCTGTTGAACGAACGGCGGCCCCGGCACCTGGGGTCCGAGCAGTCAATCCACGTTCCCCATGAAGCCAGTACCCCACTTGGCCCAGCCCACACCCGGGCCTCTCGACCGGGCGGCTTCCGGGCCGTGTGATCGGCCTCTCGAGGCGTCAGTGGGCCAGCGTCTTGAGGAAGACGACCAGGACACCGAGCAGCATGATCGCGACGACCAGCAAGGTTGTGGCCCACCACCGCAGCGAGGCGCTCCGGACCGCGAGGAAGGCGAAGACGCCCATCTCCGCAACCAGCACCCAGACGCCCAGCCAGACCGCGGTGTGCACCGTCAGGAGTCCGAGTCCGGACAGAACCAGGAAGAGCAGCGGCAGGGCCGATGCGGCCATGATCTGACCCGAGACCCAGAACATGTGCCGAACCGATTTGATCCCGGGCATGGACTGGTGCGCACCGATGTGTGCGACGAACTCGGCGAGCACGCTTGCAGCCCACAGGCCACCGGTCGCCACCAGGACGTCCACCAACTTCTCCCACGGGTGATCGAGCTCCTGGTTGCCGGTGATGACCAGCAGGGTCGACAAGCACGAGATGGACCCGTAGATGCGTTCGCGCAGCGCAGACGCGGCAACGTCCGCCGTCAGACCTGTCGGGCGGCGGCTGCCTGTCGCGTTCTGTGCACCGGGAGCGCCGGCCGATGCTTCGGGCTTGGCGCTCGGTGTTCCGGGCGTGCCAGTGGTGGTGTCGACCGTGCCGGTCGTCCGGTCCGCCGGCCTGCCGACCGATTCGGCGCTCGTGCTCACGTCAGGGAGTGAACCAGTTCCGTCGCTCACCGGGCAACCGTCCTATCGGGTGCCTCCGACCTCAGCGCTGTACCCAGGTGACCAGGGCGTCCTGATCCAGTGGGCCATCGCCATTGAAAGCCGGGTACGGAATGTCGACTGGAAGCCCGTTCCCTTCGACGCAGCGGCCCTCCCGGTCGTAGGTCAGGGCACAGCTGATGGTGAGTCGGGTGTCGTGGGTGAGCGCCATCGACCGCGGTCGGCCGGACCCGCCGCACGAGGGTTCCCCTGCGACCAGAACGTGCGGGAGGCCCTGCAGACCCAGCAGGAAGTCCTCGCTCGCGGAGCAGGTCAACCCGTCGGTCAGTACGACAACCTCACCGCGCCAATGGTTTCCTCTCGAATCGTCGGAGGGCGGCCTGCCGTGCAGCGTCTGTCGCTCGCCCAGCTGCCCAGTCCCCGTCGAGTACCGGATGGTGCCGAGCGCGGTCTCGGCGCGAAGGAATCTGTCTCTGGTCGAAGTGGCCAGGGCCAGGTTTCCGCCGGCGTTTCCGCGGAGATCGACCACGAGGAGTTCACAGTCCGTCAACGATTCCAGCGCAGCATCAATTCGTCGGCTCGTGTTGATCGGATCGGTCCACGAGGAAATGCGCAGGTATCCGGACGCACGGCTGAGTCGTCGCCAGCTGACGGTCGCCGGCCCGGTGCTGGTGAGCGGCCCGGTAGTGGTCGCCGGTGCGGGGCGTTCTGTCCACGTCACGTGCCCTCCGCCGGGCGACTGTGCGATGAAGACGCGTGGGTTTGGAAAAGGCGTCGCCAGCAGCCGTCTGCCGGCCACGAGCGCTGCGGCGTGCGCCGGAGCACCTGATCTTGCTGACCACTCTGCTGGGCGCTCGTCGACGAGCGTCCATCCTGCGCGTGCGCCGGCCTCGTGGGCGGCGCTTCCGGCTGGGATCCGGACCAACGTCGCTGCCGAACCATCGATGCTCACTGCATACGGCGGGTGGAACATCGCCGTGGTGCTGTGCACCCAGGTGTGGACGTCGCGAAGCTGCGCGGTCCAGGCCTGCAGTGTCGCGAGCGGATCGACGGCGTGGCGCACCGGCGGGGCGTATTCCGCACAGATCGACTTCCACGCGAACCCTCGCTGCTCGAGTGCGGGAAAGCTGCCGGTGATCTCGGCCGTTACCCGCTCGATCACGCCTGATCTGTCCCGGGCAGGTCTGTCGGCGGCTTCTCGGCCCCCGCTCCTGACGACGGTGTGGAGCAGGCTCATCGTGGCCAGCAGACCATCCGGTCCGGCGGCCGTCGAGCGGAGTTGTTGCGTCTGCGGATCCCACTCGAGTGTCGGCTCGGCGGTCGGTGCCATCGACATCCGCCAGCGCGGGCCGTGGCCCGGATCCTTGGCTGTGACGGTCACGGACACACCGATGGCCGCCTCGAACTCGGCCTTCTCGGCCGTGAGCAGCGGCATCATGTCTTCGAGTTCGGTCGGCACCACCATGGTCATCGGGACATCCGACCGCAGCCCTGGAAGCATGCGCCGACCGTAGCCCCGGTCTCGGTGACCTCGTGCTCACAGCGCACTTCGACTGTTGCCTACTGACCGAAGCTGAGCCTGAGCCGGCCGTTGATCAGCTCGTTGATGCGCTTGCGGAGGTGGCCCAGCTTGGAAGCATCCGGCAGCGGTTCGTCCAGGAGCAGCGTCCTTCGAAGATCCGTCCCGCCGCGGCTGTCGGCGGGCAGGTCGAAGTGGATCAACGCGTCCGGCCGGGAGGGCCACATCGACGTCCAGACGATCGACAGCTGATCTGTGGTTGCTCGACCTTGGGCTGACTGATGTGTCAGGTCGGAGGCAGGCATGACGGAGGGGAAATGCTCGTCCGCGAGGAGTACCAGCCATTGCTGCGCTGATCAACTTCGACCGCTGCCGCGCTGATCAACTTCGCCCGCTGCCGCGCTGATCAACTTCCCGCGCATCCTCGCTGATCAACCTCGCAGGCGCTGATCAACTTCGCAGGCGCTCATCAACTTGCCGATTTTGGGAATGGTGAGACAGAAATAGACGACTTCGTACGCGCCGTCACAGATGATCAGCGCAATCGGCCAGCATTTGCGTCGCTGAAACATCGACGGCCACCGCCGTATTCCCGCGAAAAGGGGAACTGTCGGTGCCCCGATATAACGTCTTGTTCATGAAGGACACCGCATTCCCCGACACCCAGCAGACCCAGGACCTGCTGCACCTCGCGCTGCGGGTCGTCGGGCAACTGCGGGAAACGCAGTGGTGGCGAATCCAACACGCCGACATGCTCACCCTCGGCAAGCAACTGCAGCAACTGGCCAACCGGGTGTACACCGCCAACGTCCACCTCGCCGGCGAACTGGACGGCGAGAACATCGCCACCAAATACGGGTGCACCTGCACCGCGGCGCTGCTGCGGCAAAAGTTCAACATCTCCCCCGCCGAAGCCTACGGCCGGGTCAACGCCGCCCGGCAGGTCCTCCCCCGCGAGACCGACACCGGCGCCGTCCTACCACCGGCAATGCCCGCCCTGGCGGCCGCGATGGCCGCCGGCACCCTCACTGGCGAACACATCAAACTGATCACCGCCACCATGACCAAACTCCCCACCCTGCTGCCGGTGGAGGACCTGGAATTCTGGGAGGACTTCCTCGTCGACCACGCCACCCGGCTGGACCCCAACCCCTTCGAGAAGGTCTGCCGCAGCGTCCTGGACAAAGCCGACCCCGACGGGGACCTGGACGAGGAAACCGCCGCCGCCAAGATGGAATTCAGCTTCGGACGCCGCAACCTGCGCACCGGGTTGACCCCGATCAAAGGGCAACTGGACGACTACAGCGTCGAAGTGGTCAAAAAGGCCATCGACGGACTGTCCGCACCCCACCCCAGCACCACCACCCCCACCACCGGCAGCGGCAGCACCGGCACCAGCAGCGGCAGCGAGACCGACAGCACCTACAGCACCGCCAGCACCGCCAGCACCGGCGGCACCGACAGCACCGACAGCACCGACAGCACCGACAGCACCGACAGCACCGACAGCACCGCCAGCACGGACCGTGAGAACTGCGCTGCGACAGATCCTTCCGCCCGCGTCGACGACGAGGACGATGCCGACATCGAGGACGACCACGATCATGCCGACGTCGAGGACGACCACCATCATGCCGACGGATTCACGCGCGACAGCGGCAACGCCGACAGCGACGCGGACCCGATCGTCCCGAACACCGACACCGACACCGAACCCGACACCGACGGAGGTTCGGGTACCGACGGAGGTTCGGGTGCCGAGGCTTCCGGTGCCAGCAACGCCCACCCCGCCGGAACCGGAACCGGGACCGGTGCCGGGACCGGTGCCGGTGCCGGTGCCGGTGGCAAACCCGGCGCCCGGACCCACTGCGGGACGAAGGTGCGGGACCCGAGGTCGCCGGCGAACCGCCGCGCCCACGCCCTCATCGTGGCGCTCCGCGGGTTCCTGGACGCGGGCCTGGGACCGACCCAGGGCGGCGAACGGCCCCACATCACGATGGTGATGAACTGGGACGTCGTGAAAGGCGCGCTGACCTCCGCCGGGTACGACTCCGGCGGGGCGATCACCGCCGCCCAAGCCCGAAAATTCCTGTGCGACGCGCAGATCATCCCGGCCATCCTGGACAGCAAAAGTGAAGTGCTGGACATCGGGCGGGAACGCCGCACCTTCCCACTCGCCATACGCCGCGCCATCACCCTGCGGGACGGCGGATGCATCTGGCCCGGATGTGACAGACCACCCGGCTGGTGCGACTGCCACCACGTTGATTGGTGGCACCGAGACGGCGGCAACACCAGCTACAAAGGCGGTGTTCTGTTCTGCCCGTGCCATCACACCGAAATCCACAAAGGCGAATGGGTCGTGCAGATGGGCGACGACGGAATACCGGAGCTGATTCCACCGAAATGGATGGACTCGGAGCAAAAACCCCAGCGCAACAACATGCACCGACCCATGGGGGTGTAGCGGCCGATGTTCTGGTCCGAGCTGCCGTCGCTTTGATTGTTGGAACCGATGGTGCTCCAACGGATTGGCCCCGGGAGTGTCCGGTGGGAAGATTTCAGCGGACAGGCCGGCCCGACCGGCGCCAAGAGTCACCTGATGAACGGATATTCCGGATGACCGGACCAGAGCACCCCGAGCACCCAGAGCACCCAGAGCACCCCGAGCCCACAGAACAACCAGAGCCCCCTCAGGCCGAGGCGGACGCGCCACTGCTGGGCATCACCGGTTCGACCGGCATAGTGGGGCGGATGGTCGCCGATCTGCTGGCTGCTACCGGCACGCATCAACGGTTGCTGGTCCGCGACCGAGTTCGGGCGCCGAACATCGCGAACTCCGAGATCGCGGTGACCGACTACTCCGATTCGGCAACCGCTCTCGCGGCACTGAAGGGGGTCCGCACGTTGTTCATGGTGTCGGCCGCGGAGGCGCAGGACAGGGTCCGGCAGCACTGCACCTTCATCGACGCTGCGGTATCAGCCGGGGTGCAGAACCTCGTCTACCTGTCGTTCTACGCAGCTGCCGCAGAGTCCACGTTCACCCTCGGCCGGGACCACTGGGCCACCGAGGAGCACCTCCGGTCGACCGGGATCAACCACGTCATCCTTCGCGACAACCTCTACCTCGACTTCCTACCGGGTCTTGTCGGTGAGGACGGCGCCATCCGTGGACCCGCTGGAGACGGCCGGGTCGCTGCGGTCGCTCAGCGGGACATCGCGACCGCCGCGGCGAGCATCCTGCTGGACCCAACGGATCATCTCGGCCGCACCTACGCGTTGACCGGCCCGGAGGCCCTGTCGCTCGCTGAAGTGGCGGACATCGTCGGGACTGCGGAGGGCCGAACCGTGCGCTACATCGAGGAGACCGTGGGGGAGGCCTACGCGTCGCGTCAGTCCTACGGAGCGCCGCCCTGGCAGGTCGACGCCTGGGTCAGCACGTACACATCGATCGCCGTCGGCGAGATGGCCGGCATCAGCGACGACGTGCGGTTGCTCACCGGCCGTGCTCCGACCTCGCTGCGGGAGTTGCTCGGGGCGGGCAACTGACCGGAAATCTCCGTTGGTGAGCACGGCTAGCATCGAACAACAGGCCCCGGGACCCACCGGGACCGAACCGGGGACGCATGGGCGTCCCACTGAACAAGGAGTTCCCTCGTGTCCGTCGCCGTTCATTCCCCCGCAGCTGCGCGCGTGAGGATCCCGGCCGGCACGACTGCCTCACACGCGGTGGGGGAGGCGGGGCTTCCACGGAACGGGTCGAACGCCGTCATCGTCGTGCGGGACGAGTCCGGGCAACTGCGCGATCTGGCCTGGACCCCGTCTGCTGATGCCGAGGTCGAACCGATCGCCGCGAACACCGAGGATGGGCGCTCCGTCATCCGGCATTCGGCCGCCCACGTGCTCGCGCAGGCCGTCCAGCAGCAGTTCCCGGAGGCGAAGCTCGGAATCGGTCCGCCGATCCGAGACGGCTTCTACTACGACTTCAATGTCGAGAAGCCATTCACCCCCGAAGATCTGGTTGCGCTCGAGAAGCGGATGAAGCAGATCGTCAAGGCCGGGCAACGGTTCTCACGCCGCGTCTACCCCTCGGCAGGAGAGGCGCGCGCCGAACTCGCGAACGAGCCTTTCAAGCTGGAACTCGTCGACCTCAAGTCGGACAACAGCGTCGACACCACCGAGATCATGGAACTCGGTGCCGGTGAGCTGACCGCCTACGACAACCTCCACGCGCACACCGGTGAACGGATCTGGGGCGACCTGTGCCGCGGGCCGCACCTGCCGACCACCAAGCACATCCCGGCCTTCAAGCTGACCAAGTCGTCGGCCGCCTATTGGCGTGGGGACCAGAAGAACGCCGGCATGCAACGCATCTATGGCACAGCCTGGGAGGATCAGGAGGCCATGGACGCCTACCTCTTGGCGCAAGCCGAGGCCGAACGTCGCGACCACCGCAAGCTGGGCAACGAGCTGGATCTCTTCAGCTTCCCCGACCAGCTCGGTTCCGGCCTTGCGGTGTTCCATCCCAAGGGCGGCATCATCCGGAACGAGATGGAGCAGTACTCGCGGCTGCGGCACATCCAGGCGGGTTACGAGTTCGTCAACACCCCGCACATCACCAAGGGTCAGCTGTACGAGACCTCGGGCCACCTCGACTGGTACCGGGAGGGCATGTTCCCGGCCATGCACCTGGACGCCGAATACAACGACGACGGGACAGTGCGCAAGCCTGGCCAGGACTACTACCTGAAGCCGATGAACTGCCCGATGCACAATTTGATCTTCGACGCGCGGGGCCGTTCCTACCGCGAACTCCCGTTGCGGCTCTTCGAGTTCGGCACCGTCTACCGGAACGAGCCGTCCGGTGTGATCCACGGGCTGACCAGGGCCCGCGGGTTCACCCAGGACGATGCGCACATCTACTGCACCCGCGAGCAGATGCGCGACGAACTGGCCAGCCTGCTGCAGTTCGTGCTGAACCTGCTCAAGGACTACGGCCTTGACGACTTCTACCTGGAGCTGTCCACCCGCAACCCGGAGAAGTCCGTCGGCGACGACGCCACCTGGGAGGAGGCCACCGCCACTTTGGCCGAGGTGGCCACCGCCTCCGGGCTTGAACTCGTCCCGGACCCCGAGGGCGCGGCGTTCTACGGTCCGAAGATCTCGGTGCAGGCCCGGGACGCGATCGGCCGGACCTGGCAGATGTCGACCATCCAGCTCGACTTCAACCTGCCGGAACGCTTCGAGCTCGAGTACTCCGCAGCCGACGGCACCCGGCAGCGGCCGGTGATGATCCATCGTGCACTCTTCGGTTCCATCGAGCGGTTCTTCGGTGTGCTCACCGAGAACTATGCGGGTGCGTTCCCGGCCTGGTTGTCGCCGGTGCAGGTGGTGGGAATCCCGGTCGCGGAGGCATTCGGGGAGCACCTCGAGGCGGTTGCGCTGTCGGCCAAGGCCCTGGGCGTCAGGTTCCAGGTCGACCATTCGGACGACCGGATGCAGAAGAAGATCCGCAACCACACCACCGGCAAGGTGCCGTTCATGCTCCTGGCCGGGGCGAACGACGCCGAGAACGCCGCGGTGTCCTTCCGGTTCCGCGACGGGTCCCAGATCAATGGTGTGCCGGTCGCCCACGCTGTCTCCGCCATCCAGAGTTGGATCGCACGCCGGATCAATCTCTCCCCCGACAGCGAGAACTTCGCCGGGATCCTTGCGGAAGTCGGTGGGGGAGACCCGCAGGTTCTCGGTGGCTGAGTCGGCGGGCGCGGGCGTCGAGCTGGAACGCCAGGACGGGGTCGGCATTCCGGACCGGTGGGCTCGGCTGTGGACGCCGCACCGCATGGCGTACGTCACAGCCGGCGATCGGGAGACTGTCGACGGTGGTAACGGATGCCCGTTCTGCCGCATTCCGACCCTCGAGGACGCGGAAGGTCTGGTGGTGGCGCGGGGTGCGGCGGTCTATGCCGTCCTCAATCTGTTCCCCTACAACCCCGGTCACCTGATGCTGGTGCCCTACCGTCACGTGGCCGACTACACCGAACTCGAAACCACGGAGCGCACCGAGCTGGGGGATTTCACCAGCCACGCGATGACGGTGCTGCGCAAGGTTTCCGGCCCGCACGGGTTCAACATCGGCATCAACGCCGGTGACTCCGCCGGTGCCGGAATAGCTGCCCACCTGCACCAGCATGTGGTTCCGCGGTGGGGCGGAGACGCGAACTTCATGCCCGTCATCGGGGCGACCAAGGTCCTACCCCAGCTGCTCGGGGAAACGCGCGCTCTGCTCGCCGACGCCTGGTGACCCGCCGGCCGGCGGGCCATCGAACCGACGACACCGATTTCCCGGCTGCGCCGAAGGTGCTGACGCGCCGACTATTCTTCAAGAACTTCCGCTCCCGGCACCACCGCTGATCCGATCTTGCAAGGGGTTACCGACATGCTCAACGCCATTGCGCGAGGCTCGGTATCCAAGGTCACCGATCCGATCGGTCGAGGTCTGCTGCGGATGGGGTTGAGCCCCGACCTGGTCACGGTGATCGGCACCGTCGGCGCGGTCGCCGCCTCCATCGCGCTCTTCCCGGCCGGGCACCTGTTCTGGGGAACGGTCGCCGTCACGATCTTCGTGTTCTTCGACCTGTTCGACGGCGCCATGGCCAGGGCGCGCGGGTACGGGACGAGCTTCGGTCTGGTGCTGGATGCCTCTTGCGACCGCATCGCCGACGGCGCACTCTTCGGCTCGCTGGCCTTCTACTCGTTCGTGACCAAGCACGACGCACGGCTCGGCGTCGCCTGCCTGATCATCCTGGTGGCGGGCCAGGTGATCTCCTACGTCAAGGCCAGGGCCGACTCGGTCGACCTGCACGTTGGCGGTGCGATCGCCGAACGTGCCGAGCGCAACGTGCTGGGTCTGGTCGGTGCAGGTCTGGCCGGGCTGGGCCTGACGCTCGCGCTGCCGATCTGCCTCTGGCTCCTGGCCGCCGCCTGCCTCGTCACCGTCGTGCAGCGCCTCTACCAGGTGCGGACCGCAGCCAAGGACGTCGGACGGGCCGGCGCTGCTGACCAGGGAGCCGCCGGGCTCGGGCCGGCCAGCGGCCGCCAGCGGTGAGCAAGACTTCCGATGCCCTGATCTCGTTGGGATACCGGGCCGGATGGGCTGCGGCCGGGAAAGTACCGGAAGGGCTCGCCTACCGCATCGCGGATCTGGCCGCCGACCGCGCGATGGCCCGTCGGGGTCCTGCCGTCGTGCGCTACGCGAGAAACCTGTCGAGGGTGCTCGGCGACCGGGCCACACCCCGTCGGCTGCACGAGGTGACCGCCGCGGGGTTGCGGTCCGCTGCGCGGTTCTGGCTCGAGACGTTCCGCCTCCCCTCGATGGACCACGATGAGGTCGCCGCCCGGTCGCTCTCCGAGACCACCGGCATGGAACACATCGGGGCCGCGGTCGCCGCCGGCCGCGGGATGGTGCTGGCTCTGCCGCACTGCGGCAACTGGGACGTCGCCGGACTGATGCTGGCCCACGAGTACGGATCGCTGACGAGTGTCGCCGAACGACTGAAACCGGAGAGCCTGTACCGCAAGTTCCTGGAGTTCCGGCAGTCGTTGGGCATGGAAATCCTCCCTTTGACGGGTGGCGCGACCCCGACCTCGACGCTGCTCAAGGAGCGGTTGCGGGCAGGCGGCGTCGTGTGTCTGCTCGGCGATCGGGACCTGACCGCGAGCGGTGTGCCGGTGACGTTCTTCGGGGAGCCGACCAGGATGCCCGCCGGGCCGGCCATGCTGGCAGCCTTGACCGGAGCCGACCTCTGCGTCGTCGATCTGAGTTTCACCCGCAATGGCTCCGAGTGGGGTTGGAAGCACACGATCACGCCGCCGATCGAGCTGCCCGGGACGAGGTTGGCCGAGCGGGTCAAGCTCGGTACCCAGGCGATCGCGACCGAGTTCGAGCGTGGCATCTCCCGCCATCCGCAGGACTGGCACATGTTGTCGCCCCTGTGGTTGGCCGATCTGCCGGCTGGACACGCGGCCCTGCCGGGGGTGGATCGGTGAGGGTCGGGCTGGTCTGTCCCTACTCGTTCGACATCCCCGGTGGCGTCCAGGGTCATGTGGCCGATCTCGCCCACACCCTGATCGACCTCGGCCACGAGGTGTCGGTACTCGCACCGGGCGACGACGACGGCGACTTCCCGGACTTCGTGGTGCCGGCCGGGCGCAGTGTCGGTATTCCCTACAACGGATCGGTCGCCAGGCTCTCGTTCGGACCGGTGTCGTACACCAGGGTCAGGAGGTGGATGCGGGCCGGTAATTTCGACGTGCTGCACCTGCACGAACCGGTGGCGCCGAGCCTGTCGATGCTCGCCCTGATGGTTGCGGACGGACCGATCGTGGCCACCTTCCACACCGCCAATCCCCGCTCCCGGATGCTGACGACCTTCCAGGGCATGCTCCAGCCGTTCCTCGAGAAGATCACCGGACGGATCGCCGTCAGCGAGTTGGCTCGTCAGGTCCAGGTCGAGCACCTGGGTGGCGACGCCGTCGTCATCCCGAACGGTGTCGACGTCGCGTCCTACGCCGCCGCTCCACCACTCCCGGGTTATCCACGCAGGGGCGG
This sequence comes from Nakamurella sp. UYEF19, assembly GCF_040546275.1. Taxonomy (NCBI): domain Bacteria; kingdom Bacillati; phylum Actinomycetota; class Actinomycetes; order Nakamurellales; family Nakamurellaceae; genus Nakamurella; species Nakamurella sp. UYEF19. Next base: position 53,366 of record NZ_JBEPNO010000012.1, read on the forward strand.
CACCATCGGCTTCATCGGACGGTTCGACGAACCGCGCAAAGGCATGGCCACCCTGCTGGAAGCCCTGAGACTCCTGGTCGTCGATCGGCCGGACCTCCAGCTGCTGGTGGCCGGTAGCGGGGACGAGAAGGAACTGCTGGAAGAGGCGGGGGAGCTGGCCGACCATCTGCGCATCCTCGGGTTGATCTCGACGCCGGACAAGGCTTCCCTGCTCCATTCGGTCGATCTCTACTGCGCACCGAATACAGGTGGCGAGAGCTTCGGGATGATCCTCACCGAGGCGATGAGTGCCGGGTGCCCGGTGGTGGCCAGCGACCTCGACGCCTTCTCGCGGGTGCTCGAAGCCGGAACCGCCGGAGTACTGACGCCCGTCGAGGATGCCCCGGCGCTCGCGGCCGCCATCGGCGGGTTGTTGGACGATCCTGCCCGCCGCGTGTCGATGGTGGCCGCGGCCCGCCTTGCGGTGGCCGCCTACGACTGGCCGTTGGTCGCGGCCAAGGTCGTCAGGGTCTACGAAACGGTGATCGCTGCCGATCCGCGTTCGGTGGTCGCGGCGGACTGACATGCTCTGCGATATTGCATTGTCCCGACGCTCCCGGCTCCGGTCCCGCGCACGCCAACACTGCACACGCCAACACCGCACCCGCCAACACCGCACCCGCCCAGACCCGCCACATCAGGAAGGACCGCCACAGCAGTGACCACCATTGTCGTCGTCGTCCTCCTGGTCGTCCTGCTGCTGGCCGCGCTGCGACTGTGGCTGACGGCCAATCGTCTCGACCGGTTGCACGTCCGGACGGAGGCGGCGTGGGCCGCGCTGGAAGGTGCGTTGTCGCGCCGCATCGTCGCCACCAGGGCGGCCGCCGCGGCCGGTGCATTCTCCGGACCGGACGCCGACCGGCTCCGACAGCTCACCCGTCAGGCCGACCGCGCCGGGCGGGCAACCAGGGCAGATGCGGAGAACGACCTGTCCAGGGCGCTGTCCACCCAACCCCCGGTCAAGGCGGAGCTGGCCGCCGAACTGCTCGATGCGGGGGAGCGGGTGGCGCTGGCCAGGAGCTTCTACAACGACGCCGTCCGGGACACCAGGGCGCTGCGGGCCGTGTGGTTCACCCGGTTGTTCAGACTGGCCGGGCGGGCGGCACTGCCCGATTACTTCGAGATCACCGACCAGGTCTCGGCGAGCGCGTCGGAACGGACCGCCGCGCGGGTGGTGCTCGTCGACGAACGGCAACGAGTGCTGCTCTTCTCCTTCACCGACCCGCAGGGCATTCCCACCTGGTTTCCCACCGGTGGCGGCGTCGAGCCGGGTGAGGACCTCCGTACTGCGGCCGTCCGTGAGCTGTTGGAAGAGACCGGGCTGGTGCTGGCCGCCGACGACCTCGTCGGGCCGATCTGGCGCCGGTCCGCGCAGTTCGTCTTCACCGGGGTGCTCTACGACCAGACAGAGTTCTACTTCACAGCCTGTGCCCCACCGGGTTTCGAGGTCGACATTGCCGGTTTCACCGATGTCGAGCGGCACAGCATCACCGGCTACCGCTGGTTCTCCGCGGCGGATCTGACGTCCTCCACCGACACCTTCTATCCGCTCGAGTTGGCTGCACGGCTGGGTGAGGTCCACCGTGCGTTGGGTCACGAGGGTGTCGCCGGCCGGATGGTCGAGATCAGCTGACCGACATACCTTGTCGACCTGGCAGGGAGGCGTGGGATGCAGAGCGGAGGCGGCCGGCCCATCGGGTGGTGATTCTGCTCGAAGTGGCTCGAAGTTGTGGGCGGCGCGGCGGGTCTGACGCCGGACTCACGGCGTGTCCGCCTACGGTGTGTCATGCGTTCGCACCGAATCCTTGCTGTAGTTGCCGTCTCGATGCTCCTGCTGACGGCCTGTTCGTCGGGTAGTCAGGCGACGTCGACCGCGTCGACCACGCCGGTGGTCAGCAGCCCGGCATCCAGTTCGCCCGCGTCGTCGGCGGCCGTGAGTTCGGCGCCGGCCACCGCGGGAACCACCCCAAGGAAGCCGACTACCGTCCCGAAGACCACGGCGAAGCTCAAACCCGTCGTCAAGCCCGGTCCCGGTGTCGATCCGCTGACGGGCGGCACTCCGAGTCCGAATCCTGTCATCGCCACCAAGATCGACAACACCTACTTCGCCATTCCCCAGTTCGGGGTGGCCGACGCCGACGTCGTTTTCGTCGAACAGGTCGAAGGCGGCCTGACCAGAATCATCGCCGTTTTCCACAGCACGCTGCCGACCGAGGTCGGTCCGGTGCGCAGTGTCCGTTCGACGGACGCCCAGCTGCTGCCCGCTTTCGGCAGGCCGGGTCTGGTGTTCTCCGGTGGTGCCGGAGGCCCGCTCGCCGCTCTGGCCAAGACGGCCATCGTCGACACCTCCGGGCTCGGTTCGGCGTACTTCCGTTCCGACGTGGCGAGTGGCACCTACAACCTGCACGCTGACCTGACGAAGGTCGCAGCCCAAGCGCAGGGCCTCGGCCCGGTCAGGTCGATCGGATTCACCTTCGTCCCGAAGTCGGCGGAAGTCTCTGCGGGCAAAGCAGTCTCGTCGATCCAGGTGGTGATGGAGCAGGGTGAGACCGACTTCAGCTATACCGGCGGTCGGTTCGTGCGGATGCGGAACGGTGAGCAGGTTTCCGACTACCAGGGCCGGCTCGAGACTGCCGACAACGTCCTGGTGATGAACGTCAAGGACACGCCGGACGGCACGGTCGATACGAACGGCGCGCCTTCGTATCTGACCCAGACGGTCGGTTCCGGGACGGTCACCCTCTACCGGGACGGCCGCGCGGTCACCGGGAAGTGGGCTCGGGCATCGGAGACCGCAGCGTTTGCCTTCCGTGACTCCAAGAACAATCCGCTCCCGTTCAAGCCGGGCAAGACGTGGATCATGTTGGCTCCGCAGACCGCTCAGGTCAGCGCCGGCTGATCCGTCTCGAATCGCCCGTCAGGTCAGCGCGGGTCGGATCAGGTTCGAGTTGCCCGTCAGGTGAGCCAGCCGGGCACGTCCGATAGGCGGGCCGCGGCCGCCCGGTCGGCGACCGCCGACAACCGGCGGATGCCGCTGACCAACTTGTCGGCCGGTTGGGTGAACGGGAGCCTTAGGTAGGACTCCATCGTTCCGTCGGGCCCAAACCGTGGGCCGGGTGCGATGCGGACGCCGACCGCGTGAGCCGATCGGGCCAGTTCGGTGGCGAACGGCCCCGGCAGCGCGACCCACAGACTGGCGCCGCCCCGCGGATGACTGACCTTCCACTCGGGTCGAGCCGCGGCCAACTCGGCCGTCAGCACGGCGGCCCCGTCGGCGAGCCGTCTGCTCTGCTGGTCGAGTGCGGCGGTGGGGTCGGCCAGGAAGTGGGCGGCCATCAGCTGTTCCAGGACCGGCCCGGACATGTCGCCGAGTGCTCTGGTGGCGGCCAGCCGATTGATGACGGCCGGCGCGCCCCGGAGCCAGCCGATCCGGAGACCGCCCCACACCGACTTCGACAGGGACCCGAGGGTCAAGACGCGGTGGCCGTCGTCGAACGAGCCCATCCGGGGAGGGAGGGCTCCATGCCCGGGGAACGGCACGTCGCGGAAGGACTCGTCGATCAGCAGGATGGTGTTGCTCGCCTGCGCGGCCTCGACGATCCGGGCTCGGGTGGGACCGTCCATCAGCGCGCCGGTCGGATTCTGGAAATCGGGGATCAGGTAAGCCAGGCGGGGCGCAGTCTGCCGCATGGTCGCCGCGATCAGGTCGGCATCCCACGGCGCGCTGGTGTCCTCGAGTTGCCCTGGTCCCGGCAGGCCGATCGGGCCCGGGATCCGTCGCGCCGCCCGGATCGCGTCGAGCGCGACGGGATAGGTCGGGCATTCGATCATCACCCGATCCCCGGGGACCGAGAGCTCCTGCAGCGCAAGGGTGAAGGCGTGCTGTCCGCCGTTCGTGACGAGGATCTGCTCCGCTGTCGTGGCCAGACCGGCCGCGCTGTAGTGGTCGGCAATGGCCTGCCGCAGGACCGGAAGTCCGAAGGGGGCGTAGCCGCCGCCCGCGGCATAGGCGGGGAGGTCGGCCACCGCCGCCGCGGCGATCCGTTCCAGCGTCCCCTCCGGCGCGGGGAGCGAGGCGACGCTGAGGTCGATCTCGTCGCCGGTCGATCCCGGATAGCCGAACAGCCCCGCCGGACCGATGTCGCCGGTCGTCCGGGGCGGGCCGCCGGTCTCGGGAAGCCGGAGCCGACTGCCGGAACCACGTCGGGAATCGAGCCAGCCCTCGTCCCGGAGCAACGTGTAGGCGGCGGCCACGGTGGTGCGCGAGAGTTGCAGTCCGCTGGCCAGGTCGCGCTCGCTCGGCAGTCCCGAGGTGACGGCAAGACGGCCGTCCAGCACAGCGCTGCGAATCCGGTGGGCCAGCAATCGATAGGCCGGGCCGGCGGCATCCACCGGTTCCGGTCCGAGCCGCCTGGCCAGAGTGGCTGCGGAGATCCTGGCAGTGGACTCGGGGGTCATAGGGCCACTTTCCGCCAATTGGCTATAGAAGTCCAGGCCACTATCGGAAAGGCTTGCCCAGTGACACCACCAGAACACTCCAGCCCGCCGGACTCCGGCGCTCCGATTTCCTGCCCTCCGGACCCGAGTGCTGAGGGCTTCAGCGCCGAGAACTCACCGCCTGTCCGTCGACCGGGCCGCCGATTGCCGTCTTTGCTCATCCCGATCCCGGCCGACCGTCGCGGGCGTCGGTTCAGCCAGTTGATCGTCGGACTACTGCTGTACGGGTTGACCATGGGGCTGATGGTCAGGGCCGTCCTCGGTCTTGACCCGTGGGATGTCTTCCATTCCGGACTGACCCACGTGCTCGCCCGATGGGTCGACATCTCCTACGGCACGGTCATCACCATCGTGTCGGTTCTCGTCCTGCTGCTCTGGATCCCGCTCCGGCAGCGGCCCGGCGTTGGCACACTGCTGAACGCCGCGATCATTGGTTGGACCACCGATGCGACCCTGTCGATCGTGCCGCCGATGGACAACCTGAGCGTGCGCATCGGCCTGCTGGTGCTGGCGGTGCTCGGCAACGCCGTCGCCGGCGGCCTGTACATCGGCGCCGGGCTCGGACCCGGTCCGCGCGACGGTCTGATGACCGGGCTCGTCGCAAGGGGGGTGGGCTCGGTGCGGCTGGTCCGGACCTGTCTGGAGCTCTCGGTGCTCGGCGCCGGGGCTCTGCTGGGCGGTCAGATCGGTTTCGGAACCGCCGTGTACGCAGTGGCGATCGGACCGCTGCTGCAACTCGTGCTCCCCAGACTGACGATCGGTACGGTGCCGATGGACCTCGTCCGGAGGGTGCGCAGGTCTCGGCGGACCCGGCCCGAGCCGTCGGAGACGTAGGATTTCCGGGTTCGGCCGTGGTGACTGACTCACCGGCCGGCTCCATGACCAACTCGCCGGTGATCGATGCTGATCACCCGCACAGATGCGCAAGGGGTACTTCGCACATGAGCGGCCACTCCAAATGGGCTACCACCAAGCACCAGAAGGCGGCCAAGGACGCCAAGCGGAGCAAGGCGTTCGCCAAGCTGATCAAGAACATCGAGGTCGCGGCCCGGATGGGCGGCGGTGACGTCGACGGCAATCCGACGCTGTTCGATGCGATCCAGAAGGCGAAGAAGACCTCCGTCCCGATCGACAACATCAACCGAGCGGTGAAGCGCGGGTCCGGCGCCGAGGCCGGTGGCGCCGAGTACCTGGCGATCACCTACGAGGGATACGGCCCGAACGGTGTCGCCATGATGATCGAGTGCCTCACGGACAACAAGAACCGTGCGGCCAGCGAGGTCCGGGTGGCCGTGACCCGTAACGGCGGTAACATGGCCGACCCTGGATCGGTGGCATACCTGTTCTCCCGCAAGGGACTTGTCGTCGTGCCGAAGGCCAGGGACCTGACCGAGGACGACCTGCTGCTGGCCGTCCTCGATGCCGGCGCCGAGGAGGTGCTCGACTCCGGTGACGTCTTCGACGTCATCTCCGAGGCCACCGACCTGATTGCCGTCCGGACCGCGGTCCAGGACGCCGGCATGGAGTACGACTCGGCCGACCCGACGTTCATCCCGTCCCTCAACGTCCCGCTCGACGCCGAGGGCGCCCGCAAGGTGATGAAGCTGATCGACGCCATCGAGGACCTGGACGACGTGCAGAACGTCTACACCAACGCCGAGATCCCCGACGAGGTACTTGCCGAACTCGACGAGGACTAGGCGCCGCAGGACGAGGCGCTCGCAGCCCCTCAAGCACGTCGGCTGCGGCGGGTTCGTCGCGCTTGTCAACTTCGCCGGCGCTCATGAACGGGTTGACTCGCGTCCCACCAGGCAAATTGTCGGCACCTTCGTCAGCGCATTCGATGTTGATGAGCGCGGGCGTGGCGCGGGCGATCCGGCCGGGCGGGCCGGGTAACGTCCCTCGGACAAGTGTTCGGGCGGGTGCGCCCGACGGTGAGGGTGGTGTCTGTGCGAGTGCTCGGTGTCGACCCAGGGCTGACCCGGTGCGGAGTCGGGGTCGTCGACGGCGGGCCCGGCAAGAAGCCGACCCTGGTCGAGGTGCTGGTGGTCAGGACCCCCGCCGAGGACGACATCGCCCACCGTCTACTCGCGGTCGCCGTGCGGATCGAGGCGATGATGGACCTCCATCGACCGGACACCGTCGCGATCGAGCGTGTCTTCAGCCAGTCCAACGTCCGGACGGTGATGGGGACCGCGCAGGCTGCCGGGGTGGTGGCTCTGGCCGCGGCGCGGCGCGGCATCCCGGTCGCCTGGCACACGCCCAGCGAGGTGAAGGCGGCGGTCTCCGGCAACGGGAATGCCGACAAGGCACAGGTCACGGCGATGGTCACCCGCCTGCTCCGACTGGACGCCGCCCCCAAACCGGCTGACGCGGCCGACGCCCTTGCCCTTGCCATCTGCCACCTCTGGCGGTCGCCGATGCAGGCCAGGCTGGCAGCCGCACTCGCCGGCCCCGCACTCGCAGCGCGGCCCGCCGGACTGTCGGGGCGGACTGGACCATCGGGTCGGACCGGACTGTCGGGCCGGACCGGAATGATGGGCCGATGATCGCCTCCGTCCGCGGCACCGTCACCGCCATCACCCTCGACCATGCCGTCATCGAGGTGGGCGGCGTCGGACTGGCGATCCGGGCGACGCCGTCCACCCTCGCCGGCCTGCGCCGCGGCGAGCAGGCCCGACTGGCGACGACGCTGGTCGTCAGAGAGGATTCGCTGACTCTCTTCGGGTTCGCCTCCGATGCCGCGAAGGAACTCTTCGAGCTGGTCCAGTCGGTCTCCGGCGTTGGCCCGAAGATCGCGCTCGCACTCATCGCCGTGCTCGAACCGGAGGAGTTGCGCCGTGCCCTGGGCTCCAGCGACTACCCGACCCTGATGCGTGCGCCCGGGATCGGTCGCAAGGGCGCCGAACGGCTGGTCCTGGAGTTGCGCGACAAGGTCGGCGTCGTGGCCGGCAGCGCCACTACCAGCGGCCCCGGGCCGGCCGCGGCCTGGCGGCCCAAGCTGTCGGAAGCGTTGGTAGGACTGGGTTTCAGTACGAAACAGGCCGACGACACGATGGCCGTCCTGGCCTCCGATACCGAGGATCCCGCCGTGGTCGACGGCGATGTCGGGCTGCTGCTCCGTCGTGCCCTCGGGCTGCTCGGGCGGCATCGGTGACGGTTCCGGAGGAGGGTGAGGGGCAGCTCGATCCGGGCCGGCTGCCCGGTGACGCCGAGGTCGAGGCCTCGCTCCGCCCGCGGACGTTGGGGGAGTTCGTCGGTCAGGTCCGGGTGCGCGAACAGCTGGAACTCGTGCTGTCCGCGGCCAAGCTCCGCGCCGCCGTGCCCGATCACATCCTGCTGGCGGGCCCGCCCGGTCTCGGCAAGACCTCGCTCGCGATGATCATCGCTGCCGAGTTGGGCGCTGCCATCCGGCTCACCTCCGGCCCAGCGCTCGAACGGGCCGGCGACCTGGCTGCGATGCTCTCCAACCTCGTCGATGGCGACGTCCTCTTCATCGACGAGATCCACCGGATCGCCAGACCCGCCGAAGAGATGCTGTACCTCGCGATGGAGGATTTCCGGGTCGACGTGATGGTCGGCAAAGGCCCCGGAGCCACGTCCATCCCGTTGGACATCGCGCCCTTCACCCTGGTCGGCGCCACCACGAGGTCGGGTCAGCTGACCTCGCCCCTCCGGGATCGTTTCGGTTTCACGGCGCACATGGAGTTCTACTCACCGGCCGAACTGCTGCGGGTGATCACCCGGAGTGCCGGCATCCTGGGCATCGACCTGCCTGCCGACGCCGGTGCCGAGATCGCCAAGCGATCGAGGGGCACCCCCCGGATCGCCAACCGTCTGCTGCGTCGGGTTCGGGACTTCGCGCAGGTCAGGGCCGGTGGGGTAGCCAATCTGCACGTGGCCCGCGCCGCGTTGAAGGTCTACGACGTCGACGAGCTCGGACTCGACCGCCTTGACCGTGCTGTCCTGACGGCCCTGTGCCGGTCGTTCGGCGGGGGACCGGTCGGCCTCACCACGCTCGCAGTGGCCGTCGGCGAGGAGCCGACCACCGTGGAGGAGGTGTGCGAGCCGTTCCTGGTCCGCCTCGGAATGCTGGCCCGCACGCCTCGGGGCCGCGTCGCCACGCCGCTCGCCTGGTCGCACCTGGGCCTCAAACCCACCGGCGCGACTGCCTTCACGGGTGTGCTGTTCGACGACGAAGGTTGATCCGGGCAGGTCAGGCCGCATGACGATGAGCGATTCCCGCTGTGAAGGTCGGTCGCGGCTGCACGCTGACGTGATCTGCATCGGCTACCCTGGCAATAGTCCGGATGTGGCTGTCGGCTGCGTGTGGTCGAATTGTTGCTGGGCGTCGCCCGGCGGAACTTCGTCCGGACGCCGATCGTTGGGTGTGCACGCTCGCCGTACGCCGGCCCTCGTGTACCTCGCGATCCAGGCGCGGGCGGGGGAACCACCCTCAGATCGACAACGGGCCGGGTCGGCCCGCAGTTCGTGACTCACAGCTCTTCAGCAGTTCCAGAAGACAGCGGCCCCTCGGTCGTCGTCAAGGCAATCTCTTGCAAGGAGAAGCATGCAGAACTTCGCGCTCTTGATCCTGATGTTCGGCGCAATCGGCGTGATGATGGTTTTCGGCTCCCGCAACAAGAAGAAGATGGCCGCCAAGGCCGCCGAATTGCAGGCCTCCATGGTCCCGGGCACCAGGGTGATGACCACCTCGGGCATGCATGCGACCGTCACGGCGATCGCCGACGACACCATCGAGCTGGAGATCGCACCCGGTATCTACACCACCTGGGTGCGAGCCGCCGTGCGTGAGATCGTCGTCGCCGCCCCCGAGGACCTTGAAGATGCCGATTTCGCCGAAACCGAGTACAGCGAGCTCGACGAGGCCGACCTGAACCAGCTGTCCGGCCAGGACGTCGAACCGATCCACGACGATCACCCCTCCTTGGAGAAGCGCACCAACGCGTCGTTGGAGAAGCGGACCAACGACGTCGGCTAGGCTTCCCGACCGCACCGAGCGGTGCCGGGTCCGACAGTCGGGATTGCATCGACAGTGGGGCGCCGGTCTGACGAACGACTCCCGGCTGGATGGCCGCTGGTCGCGAACTAACGCATTGAGGAGATTGGCGCGACGTGGCAAGCCCTGCTGGTCAGTTCCGACCATGGCGGTTGATCACCGCTTTTGTGATCGTGACGGCCGTTCTGTACGCCCTGGTGTTCTTCACGAAGGGCTCCAACGCTCCGAAGCTCGGCATCGACCTCCAGGGTGGCACCCAGATCACCCTGACGGCAGAGACGTTGGACGGGAAGGCTCCGTCGTCCTCCTCCATGCAGCAGGCGCAACAGATCATGGTCAGGCGGGTCAACGGCTCCGGTGTGGCCGGCGCCCAGGTGCAGATCGACGGGTCCAACCAGCTTGTCGTCACCGTTCCCGGCAACAACGATCTGCCAGGACTGACGGCATCAGCGCGGCTGAACATCCGCCCCCATGTGGCGCAGGGCTACGACTACGCGCTCGTGTCGGCGGCTACGGCCACCACCACGGGTGCAAAGGCCAGCGGAGCAGCGACGTCGGGGGCAGCCTCTTCGGTCCCGGCCCTATCGGGGGCTGCGACCTCCAAGGCCGGTGAGACGGTCGCGGGTCAGTCCGCCCCGGCCACCTCGGCCCAGGGTCTCCGTGCTGGCGCCGCTGCCACGACGGGTGCTGCGACCAAGCCTGCTGCGACCAAGCCTGCTGCGACCAAGCCTGCTGCGACCAAGCCTGCTGCGACCAAGGCCGCGACCGCTTTGGCCACTCCCACGACTGCTCCCTCGACCCCGAAGTCGGCGGGCGCTGCTGCGTCGTCGGCACCGGCGTCCTCCGGCGCTGCCGCATCGGGCGCGGTTTCGTCGGGTGCCGTGTCGTCGGGTGCCGTGTCCTCTGGCGCTGCGGCATCCTCCGCAGCAGTGCCGCCCAAGTCGGCCTGGCCGATCGCCGGTAGTGACCCGGCGAACCCGAACCAGCCCCTCGCCAAGGACGCGACCGGGTGGACGGCCTGGCTGACCGCTGCGCAGACGGCTGTCACCAACAGCACCGTCAGCTGCGCGGACATCAAGAAGAAGGAGGGCCAGGACGATCTGTCGCGCCCCCTGCTGGCCTGCGGCTCCGACTCGGATACGAATCTGAAAGCTGCGGTCTTCCTGCTCGGACCGACACTGATCCCGGGGGACCAGATCTCGGGTGCCACGGCGGGGCTGGACCAGACCGGCAGCAGCGGCTGGGTCATCAACGTGACCTTCGATTCCGCCGGCTTCAAGACCTGGTCGACCTATACGGCCAACAACGTCGGCAAGCAGACCGCGTTCACCCTGGACGGCGTGGTGATTTCCGATCCGTCCATCAGCGGCCCGATCAACACGGTGACCACCCTGATCACCGGCACCTTCACCCAGGCCAGCGCCACCAGCCTGGCCAACTCGCTGAACTTCGGCGCCCTTCCCTTGAACTTCGTGCAGGGCACCTCGACCAGCATCAGCGCCGAACTCGGATTCCAGTACCTGCAGGCGGGTCTGATCGCCGGAGGCATCGGGTTGCTCCTGGTGATCGTCTACTGCATCGCCTACTACCGGCTCCTGGGCCTGATCACCATCGGCTCGCTGGTCCTGTCGGGTGGTCTGGTCTACGCGATCATGGTGCTGCTCGGACGCTGGATCGATCTCAGTCTCGACCTGGCCGGGGTCGCCGGTCTGATCGTGGCCATCGGTATCACGGCCGACTCGTTCGTCATCTACTTCGAACGATTGAAGGACGAGGTCCGGGAGGGCCGCACCTTCCGATCGGCGGTCCCGCGTGGTTGGGAGCGGGCGAAGCGCACCATCCTGTCGGCCGACGCCGTGTCGTTCCTGTCCGCCATCGTCCTGTACCTGGTCGCAGTCGGCGACGTGAAGGGTTTCGCCTTCACGTTGGGTCTGTCCACGGTGCTCGACCTGGTGGTCGTCTACCTGGTGACGCATCCCCTTGTCGCGCTGGCGTCCGGTAGCAAGATCTTCAACTCGGCCCGGTACTCCGGGCTGGGCGCCGTGGCTGCCGCCGGTGCCCGTCAACGAGCCGCCACTGCGCGACTGACCGCGAAAGAGGCCTGAGATGGCACCCGAGGCCACCGCCACCAAGCCCGGTGAAGAAGTCAGCCACGACGAGATAGTCAGGCTGAACAAGGCGATCCACACCGGCAGTTTCATCTCCCGGCTGACCACCGGGACCGGTGCGTTCGACATCCTGGGCAAGCGCCGCTACTACTACATGTTCTCCGGCTTCCTGGTGGTCGCCTCGATCCTGGTCATCATCATCCGGGGCTTCCATCTGGGCACCGACTTCGCCGGCGGTACCAAGTTCACCTTCATCCCCAGTTCCAACGTGGCGGGCGCGAACACCGAGCGGGTGACCGAGGTGCTCGACAAGGCCATCGGATCCGACCTGGTCGAGAAGGTCCAGACTCTGGGCGGCAACACCGTCCAGGCCACCCTCAAGGCGCTGACCGGCCAGCAGGTCATCGCCGGCAAGGACGCCCTCAACACGACGTTCACCCCAGTGGGTGGAGTGTCCGCGTCCGATGTCTCGTCAACCTGGGGCGCCCAGATCTCAGACCGGGCAATCCTGGCCGTCATCATCTTCCTCATCCTGGTCGGGGTGTTCATCTGGGTCAGGTACGAGAAGCGTGCCGCAGCGGCCGCAGTGCTGTCCACCGTGCACGACGTCCTGGTGACAGCAGGGATCTATGCTCTTGCCGGCTTCGAGGTGACTCCTGCCACCGTCATCGGCCTGTTGACCATCCTCGGGTTCTCGCTCTACGACACCGTCGTCGTCTACGACAAGGTGCAGGAGAACGCCAAGGGCCTCACCTCGCTGCTGCGCCGCAACTATGCGGAGTCGGCGAACCTGGCCTTGAACCAGACCATCATGCGATCGCTCAACACCTCGCTGATCGCGCTGCTGCCCGTGGCCGGTCTGCTCGTCGCGGGTGTGGCCGTGCTCGGCGGCGGCACGCTCAAGGATCTGGCGCTCGTGCTGCTGGTCGGCATGCTGGTCGGCGCCTACTCCTCGATCTTCGTCGCGGTCCCGGTCGCGGTCGACCTGAAGATCCGGGAGCCGGTGATCAAAGCCCACACCGCACGGGTGCTCGCCAAACGCCGGGCCGACGGCACCATCGTCGACGCCGACGGAGATCCGGTGGGACACAAGACGTCCACTGGTACGGAGCACGTTCGGCGTTCCACCGTTGTTGCTCCGCCCGTGGTGCCGGGGATGAAGGCCGGAGCTCCGCCCAAGCCTGGCGTCAAGCCGCAGCGGGCCGGTCGTCCGGTGGTAGCGAAGCCCCTGGTTTCACCGGTGGCGCCGAAGATCGCCTCCAAGCGGCTTGGCGCCAAGCCCGCAGGTCCGTCCGGTGCGGCTGCGTCGACCTCGTCAAACTCCGCGGCCTCTGCGCGAGCCGAGCGGCCCGCGCACGGAGAGGCATCGGATGCTTCGGCGTCCCTCGTCGATACTGCCCCGGCTGTAGGCGCTCCGGCTGTCGACGCCGCGACCGATACGGCGATCGACGCGGCCGTCGGCGGATCGGTGAGCAGTCGTAGCCCGGGTTCCGCCAAGAGCACCGGCAAGGTTGCCCGTCCATCGGGCAAGGCAACTCGGCCCACGGGCAAGCGTGGTCGCTGATCGACCGGGCACGTCCGGTCGCCAGGCCGCGACCGGTGTTGGTTCGGTGAGCGCGGGAGAGGCGATCGATCGGCTGACCCGCGTCCAGCAGGATTTTCCGGTACCGGGCGTGTTGTTCCGCGACCTGACTCCGGTGCTCGCTGACGCCGCTGCCCTGCGGGCCATCGGGGCCGAGCTGCCGATCGGTTTCGGGCCGGTCGACGTGGTGGCCGGGCTCGAGTCGCGAGGATTTCTGCTGGCCACCGCGGTGGCGATGACGCTGGGGACCGGCGTGCTCGCGGTCCGCAAACCCGGGAAGCTGCCGGGGGTGCTGCTGCGCGAGGAGTACGAGCTCGAGTACGGCACTGCTGCGCTGGAGCTCAATCCGGATGACGTCGTTTTCGGCTCCAGGGTCCTCGTGGTCGACGACGTGCTCGCCACCGGAGGAACCGCCGCCGCCGCCTGCCGGCTGCTGCGGGCTGCCGGCGGGACTGTTGTCGGGGTGGCGGTGGCCATCGAGTTGGTCGGGTTGAAAGGTAGATCCCAGCTATCCGGAATTCCGGTGCATGCCCTCCGCGTGTGCTGAGCACGGTGGGTACCGGCGGGGGGGTTCCCACGCTGCGGAATGGTCGGTCACCCCGGCGGCGTTAAACTCGACAAGGTTCTCGTTCATCCGACGGGTCCGTTCGAGGGGGGTGTCCCGATGAGTTCCGAACCGGTGGAAACCCCGAAGCCGGGCCACCCCGCGCCCGCGCTTGCGGTGGTCCCGCCGATCCGGAGGGCATGGCCTGACGGCGCGGCGACTGATGCTACGACGCTCGACGTCGTCGAAACCGAGTCTCCCCCTCCCGAACTCGCAGGTGCTGCGTCGCGGGCACCCGCCCCGAAACCCGCACCGGCGCCCCTGGTGCCGCCGCGTTCTGCCCCGACGGCCGCTGCGCGGTCGAAGACCGTCGCGACGCCCCCGGGGCAGCCAGCAGCGCAGTCGGAGACCACGGCCGCGCCGTCGGAGACCACGGCCGCGCCGTCGGAGACCACGGCCGCGCCGTCGCGGGCCATCGCGACGCGGTCGGAGGTGACGGCGCTGGGGTCGGAGACCGCGGCAGGTCCGTCGCGGACCACCTCACCGTCCGGCTCGGCGCTGACCTCGGCAACCCCGGTCGTCCGGACTGCTGCATCCGGGTCGGTCGTCGCGCGATCGTCGACGCACGCGCCCGTGGCGAAGGCCCCGCCAACCGGGCCCATCGTGTCGGCAGCGACCCGGCCGCGCCCGGGAGCCGTGCCGGTGAAGGTGGCCGACGAGGTCGATCCGTCACCGGACAGTCCACCACAGGCGATGTCGGCCACGAGACGCATGCGGTCCCGGCTGACGCGCCGTATGAGCGGCCAGCGCACCCCGGCTGCGACCGGCCGTACCGTGCTGGAGCCCTTGTTCGCCGTTCATCGATCGCTACACCCGAAGGCCGACCTGAAGGTCATCCAGCACGCCTACGAGGTCGCCGAGGTGGCGCACCGCGAGCAGTTCCGCAAGTCGGGCGACCCGTACATCACCCATCCACTCGCGGTCGCGACGATCCTTGCGGACCTGGGCATGGACACCACGACGCTGGTCGCCGCGCTGCTGCACGACACGGTCGAGGACACCGACTACACGCTAGACATGGTCAAGAGCGATTTCTCCGAGGAGGTCGCGCACCTCGTCGACGGCGTCACCAAGCTCGACAAGGTCCACTTCGGCGATGCAGCCGAGGCTGAAACCATCCGCAAGATGATCATCGCGATGGCGCAGGACCCCCGGGTGCTGGTCATCAAGTTGGCCGACCGTCTGCACAACATGCGGACCATGCGTTTCCTCGCGCCGGACAAGCAGGCTCGCAAGGCGAAGGAGACCCTGGAGGTCCTGGCCCCGCTGGCCCACCGTCTCGGCATGGCGACCGTCAAGTGGGAGCTCGAGGATCTGGCGTTCGCGATCCTGCACTCGAAGCGGTACGACGAGATCGTGCGGCTGGTCGCCGATCGTGCCCCTTCGCGTGACACCTACCTTGCGGCGGTGACCGAGGAGCTGAATGCCGAGCTCGGTGCGGCCAAGATCCCGGCCGAGGTGGTCGGTCGCGGCAAGCACTACTACTCCATCTACCAGAAGATGCAGGTGAGGGGTCGTGAATTCGACGAGATCCACGACCTCGTCGCCGTCCGGATCCTGGTCAGTACGGTCCGGGAGTGCTATGCCGTGATGGGTGTCGTCCATGCCATGTGGGCGCCGATGCCCGGCCGGTTCAAGGACTACATCGCCCAGCCGAGGTACGGCGTCTACCAGTCGCTGCACACCACCGTCATCGGACCGCAGGGAAAGCCGCTCGAGGTCCAGATCCGCACGCTCGAGATGCACCACACCGCCGAATACGGGATTGCATCGCACTGGCGGTACAAGGAGACGAAGGGGACGCATACCGGCGCCGGGGCCTCGGTCGACGAGATGGCCTGGATGCGTCAGTTGCTCGACTGGCAGCGGGAGGCCGGCGACGCCGGCGAATTCCTGGACAACCTGCGGTACGAGATCGCCTCGAACGATATATTCGTGTTCACGCCGAAGGGCGATATCCATACCCTCCCGGCGGGTTCCACGCCAGTGGATTTTGCGTACGCGGTGCACACCGAGGTCGGAAATCGATGTATCGGCGCAAAGGTCGACGGTCGACTCGTCGCATTGGAACGCACGCTGACCAATGGTCAGATCATCGAGATCTTCACCTCGAAAGCTGCCGGCGCCGGACCGAGTCGGGACTGGCTGAACTTCGTGGTGTCGTCCCGGGCAAAGACGAAGATCCGTCAGCATTTCGCCAAGGAGCGGCGGGAAGAGGCCGTCGATCTCGGTAAGGAAGCGATTACCAAGGCTGCCCGCCGCGAAGGACTCCCGGTGCAGCGGCTGATCTCCCACGATGCCCTTGCCGCAGCCGGGCACGATCTCGGATTCAAGGACATCGCTGCCCTGTACGCGGCCGTCGGTGAGAATCACGTATCTGCGAAAACTGTTGTCGCCAAGGTTGTGTCGATTCTCGGCGGGGCAGAGGAGGCCGGCGACGCGATCGCCGAACGTTCCGTTCCGTCGGTCGCGCGACGACCACGGCCGACCACCGACGTCGGCGTCCTCGTCAAGGGAATTTCCGATATCCAACTGAAACTCGCACGCTGCTGCACCCCGGTGCCCGGGGACAAGATCCTCGGATTCATCACCAAGGGTGGGGCGGTATCGGTGCATCGCGTCGATTGCACGAATGCCGATGCGCTACGGGCCGAATCCGCCCGTCTTGTGGACGTCAGCTGGGATCCGAATTCGGCATCCGTTTTCCTGGTCACCATTCAGGTTGAGGCGCTGGACCGCCATCGTTTGCTGTCCGACATCACCAAAACCTTGGCCGATGAGAAGGTCAACATCCTGTCTGCCAATCTGTCCATGTCGAAGGACAGAATGGCGATCTCGAGATTCTCATTCGAGATGGCCGACCCCAAACACCTGGGGCACCTGCTACGGACCGTCCGCGGTGTCGAGGGCGTCTACGACGTCTACAGGGTCACCAGCGCCTGACGCCCGGCCGGGGCCGCTCGGCGCCAAGTCCGCCACTCCGGTCCCTGTCCAGACGGGTGCTCCGGTCCGTTGCGGACCCACAATCGCCCGGCGCATACCGAAGTGACCGAAATAGGCCGTTTTGGTGCACATTCGGTCACTTCGGTATGCGCCGGGCAGTCCGGTATGCGCCGGCAAGGCATGAATGCCCACCTGGCCTGTATGCGCACCAGGACGCGCAACGTCTGTCCCGGTCCTGACCCGCCGGGCGGCGGGGTTGGTCGATACCGTGCGCCCGGCGGTGCTACTTGGTGGCAGCAGTCACCGGAGCAGTGGCAGCTGTTGCGGGGGCGGTGGCACCAGACCCGACGACCGCCGTCTCGGGCGCGCCCGCGCTGGAGGACGTCACGTACGTCCCGGTGGCGGTCAGGGCGTCGGACGGGACCGTCACGGAGTCGATGACGGCTTTGCCGACCGGTGCGCCGTCCTGGGCGTTGTTCTTCACGCCCTGGGCGGCGATCGCCTCGACCACGGCCATGCCGGCGTCGGAGACCTTGCCGAACACGGTGTAGTTGGGCGACAGCGTCGAGTCCTTGTAGACGATGAAGAACTGCGATCCGTTGGTGTTCTGACCGGAGTTCGCCATCGCGATGGTGCCCTTGGGATAGGTCTTCGTCTTGGTCAGCTCGTCGGCGAAGGTGTAGCCAGGCCCGCCGTTGCCGACCCCGGACGGGTCGCCGCACTGCAGGATGTCGAGGGCCGAATTGCCGGTCAGGCGCCAGCACGGGGAGTTGTCGTAGAAGCCCTGCGAGGCCAGGGAGGCGAACGAGTTGACGGTGCAGGGAGCGGCCGCGCGGTCGAGGGTGACGTCTACCTTCTGGCCGTTCACGTTGATGGTGGCGGCCAGGGTGCCCGTGTTCGCGGGGGACAGGTTGGTCGGCGCCTTGACCGCCTTGGCGGCCTTGCCGGCGGTCGTGTACGTGCACGGCGTCTTCGGCACGGCCGCGCTACTGGACACGGTCGGCGTCGTCGTGCCGCTGTCGGTGTTGCCGGTCGCGGTGTTGTCGGTGTTCCGACTGGTGAAGTACCAGATACCGCCAGCCACCACGAGGACCGTGGCGACGACACCGATGACGATCAGGCGCTGGCGACGGCTCTGCTCCCGCTCCTGGCGGCGGACGAGTTGGCGCTCAAGCTTCCGCTTGGCTGCTTCGCGTCGCTGCTGGTTGCTCGGCACTGTCATCCTCCTGCGAAGTTCACGTCAGCCTGGTCGAACGTGACAGGCCCCGGCGGGTGAGTCTAGGTGACGCGCAGACAGGGCTCTGGCGCAAACCGATGTGAACCGGCTGTGCGTGGCTGCACCACCAGCGGAAAATGCCTCCCGCCCACCACGGGCAAAGCCGTTGAGCAGCCGCGTTAGGGTGGAGCGGTGTTCATCGCAGGGTTTCCAGCTGGGTCGTTCCAGGCCAACTGCTACGTCATCGGTACCGACCGCGGCGGCGACGCGCTGGTGGTCGACCCAGGCCAGGACGCCTTCGAGCAGCTGACCGCGGTCCTGGCCGAGCACCGGATGAGGCCGGTCGCTGTGCTGCTGACACACGGTCATCTCGATCACACCGCCTCGGCGGCGCAGATCTGCGCGAGCCTGGACATCCCGGCCTACCTGCACGGCGCCGACGAGTTCATGCTCGACGATCCGCTGGCCGGCCTGTCCCCCCAGGCGAGGGTGATGCTGGTTGATTTTGACCTCACCGGTCTGCGCCCCGACACCGTGACCAGCCTGACCAGCGTCGACGAACTCCAGCTGGCGGGCCTCACCATGGCGGTGGATCACACCCCGGGCCATACCGGTGGCTGCGTGACCTATCGGTTCGCCGCCGCCGATGGCCGCCCCGAGGTCCTGCTCACCGGCGACACCCTGTTCGCCGGGTCGGTGGGTCGGACCGACCTGCCCGGTGGCTCGACCGACCAGCTGATGATCTCCATCGAGCGACATCTGCTGACCCGCGCCGACGACGCCGTCGTGCTGCCGGGTCACGGGCCCACCAGCACCATCGGCGACGAACGCCGCACCAACCCCTTCCTGACCGGCCTGGCGCTCAGCTGACCGGACGGCAAACGGCCGGCCGCACAGCTGACCGGCCGGCACCGAACAACCGGGGCCCGCGAACGGGCCGCCACCGAAGAAACGACGGATGACGAAGATGGCAGTCAAGAACGCTCTCACCGCGCCCAAGGGCGTGCCCGACTACGTGCCACCGGCCTCTCGGACGTTCGTCGCCGTCCGCGATCGGTTGGTGGCAGCGGCCGACCGCGCCGGCTACTCACCCATCGAACTGCCGATCTTCGAGGACACCGCGCTGTTCACCCGCGGCGTCGGCGAATCGACCGACGTCGTCTCGAAGGAGATGTACACGTTCGCCGACCGTGGTGACCGTTCGGTGACCCTCCGGCCCGAGGGCACCGCCGGCGTCATGCGCGCGGTGATCGAGCACGGCCTCGACCGCGGTTCGCTGCCCGTCAAACTGGTCTACTCGGGGCCGTTCTTCCGGTACGAACGACCACAGGCCGGTCGCTACCGGCAGCTGCAGCAGGTGGGCATCGAGGCGATCGGGTCCGATGATCCTGCTCTGGACGCCGAGGTCATCGCCGTCGGGCACGAGGCCTTTCGTTCGGTGGGTCTGACCGGCTACCGGCTGGAGCTGACGTCGCTCGGCGACTCCGGGGACCGTCCGGCCTACCGGGAGAAGCTCCAGGCCTTCCTGGCGGACCTCCCGCTGGACGAGGCCACGCGGCAGCGTGCCGCGTTGAACCCGCTCCGCGTGCTCGACGACAAGCGTCCGGAAGTCCAGGCCATGCTGGTCGACGCGCCGCTGATGCTCGACCACCTCTCGGTCGAGTCCGGCGAGCACTTCCGGGAGGTGCTGGCGATCCTGGACAGGCTGGCCGTGCCCTATGTGATCAACCCGCGGATGGTTCGTGGCCTGGATTACTACACGCGGACGACCTTCGAGTTCGTGCACCCGGGACTCGGCGCGCAATCAGGCATGGGCGGCGGCGGTCGCTACGACGGGCTGATGGCCGAACTCGGTGGACAAGCGTTGTCCGGCATCGGTTTCGGGCTCGGCGTCGACCGGACGGTGCTGGCTGCGAAGGCCGAGGGCCTGACGGTCGGCGACGAGGCGCGGTGCGAGGTCTACGGGGTACCGATGGGTGCCGCTGCCTCCCGGGAGCTCGCGGTGATCGCCGGGCAACTCCGGTCCGCCGGCATCCGGGTCGACCGCGCCTACGGCGGGCGTGGTCTGAAGGCGGCCATGAAGTCCGCCGATGCCTCGGGTGCCCGGGTGGCGCTGGTGCTGGGGGACCGGGACCTCGAGCAGGGCACCATCATGGTCAAGGACCTCCTCTCCGGCGACCAGCAGCCGGTGGCGCTGATGGACGTCGGTGCAGCGGTGGCGCAGATCCTCCTCCGGTAGCCGGTCTCGGAGTTCGGGAACCTTTCGCGACCGCGGTGACTCATGTGGGGAGAGGGTCGAACCCGGGAAGGGGACAGAGGTGGCGGATCGAGCGTGGTTCGACGAGCTCTACCGATCCTCGCGGGACCGGCTTCTGATGATTGCGCTGGCCTTCACCCGGGATCTGCCGGAGGCCCAGGACGTCGTGCACGAGGCCTTCGTCCGGGGTTGGGCCGCTCGGGACAAATTGGCCCGGCTCGACAAGCCCGAGGCGTGGCTGTGCACGGTAGCGCTCAATGTCGCCCGGCGGCGCGCCCGCCGGCGGGCGATGCGCCGCCCGTTCGCCGGGGCCGCCGACCCGCTCGAGGGCGAGTCCGGCTTGGACACAGCTGACCTGATCGACCTGCATCGTGCCGTCGATTCCTTGCCAGCCGACCAGCGCACGGTGGTGGTACTGCACCACCTGGCCGACCTTCCGCTCGAAGAAGTGGCTGCCGCCCTTCATGTCCCGGTCGGAACGGTGAAATCCAGATTGTCCCGCGGGCGGGCTCAACTACGACTGGATCTGGACCTGCCGAGCGATCAGTTCGCGACCGTCACCGAGGAGGGCCTGACATGAACGAGGACGATCTGGACTTCGGCCGCCTTCGCCGTGGTTACCTCCTGTCGGCACCGCCGCGACCTCCGGTCCAGGAACTCATCGACCGGGCGGAAGGGCGCCGGACCCGGCGCCGGGCCCAGAGCGCGGTGTTTGCCGTGGTGTTGCTGGTCGCGGTCGCGCTGCCGATCTGGGTGGGCGGCCGGCACCGTGACGCGACGCCGGCGGTGCCGCAGACCCCGACTGTCTCGGCAAGCCAATCGGTCCTCCCGCCCCGCACCGCCGCAAGGACCACGACGACGCGCGGGACGGTGACGTCGGCGCCCGTCGTGGCACCGACGACGACGTTGCTCGGCCCGTGGGACATCGCCTACCCGGCCGTTCCGGTCAGTTCCAACGACTGGTATGTCGCCGGCATCAGTTTCATCGACTCCACCCATGGCTACGCCCTCCGCAAGAACTGCACCGAAACACTCTGCCGCACCCAACTTCTTCGAACTACGGACGGACGGACCTGGACCCGGCTGAAGTCCCCGGTCCCGGACCGCAGTCCCCAAGGCCCCAGCAGCGTCGGGGTGGTCGCCCTCGACCGAACCAGTGTGCTCGTGGCCGGCGAAGGTATCGGATCGGCCGGCCCGACCTGGTTCAGCGGTGACTCCGGCGCCACCTGGGCGTCGGTACCGGCGTACGCCACAGCGGTGGTGACGGGCGCAGGGGTGAACGAGCGATTGTTCCTGCAATGTCAGGTCGTAGAGCAGGGCATCGACGTCTGCGATCGCAGGGTGGCGGTGTGGTCCACGGCAACCGGACGCCCGTCGGTGTTGGCCGATCAACCGCCGCTGACCGTCGCCCAGGTCGACCCGCCGCGGCCGGACGGCAGCATCTGGGTCACCGGCACGTCTGCAGATGGCCATGAGTCGGTGGCGGTGACGAAAGACGGGGGCCGGACCTGGACCATGACCGAGTTGGGACAGTTCCCGGCCGGCACCTTCGGGACGACGATCTCCGGGAACGGCAGGTACCTGTACGCCCTCGTCAACGGCCAACTCGAGGGGGTGAAGAACGGACTGCTCGCCCTGTACCGCAGCAGCGACAACGGGTCGACGTGGTCACAGACCTGGAAGGCCCATGGCCAGGCTCAGCCGCGAGCCGCACTGGGTCAGCTGTTGGTCCGACCGGACGGCTCGTTCATCCTGTTCGGCGAGACCAACCCACCCCTGCTCAGTGCCGATGCTGGACTGACCTATCGGCCGATGACGGAGGCCTCCGCTTGGGGTCTGGCCTGGGACTCGGGTGCCACACTCGTGCTGAACGGCCCGGGACTGATCCGGGTCAGCACCGACGGCGTCAGCTGGCGCACCATCGTGTTTCCCGCCGCCTGAGACGTCGTCCCGCCACCTTCAGGCAACAGGGCTGTCGGTGTCCGTCGGTAAGTTCCCCGCCATGAACATTCGAGAAGTTCAGGTGACGTTCGACTGCGCGGACCCTGCGGCGCTGGCAGGGTTCTGGTGCGAGCTGCTCGGCTATCAGGTGCAACCGCCGCCGGCCGGTTTCGACAGCTGGGATGCCGCGCTCGATGCCTGGGGCGTCGACGCGAAGGAGCGCAACAGCCGCTCGGCTGCCACGCCGCCCGACGGTGCGTCCGGCCCCCGGTTGTTCTTCCAGCGGGTACCGGAAGGGAAGGCGGCCAAGAACCGTGTCCACCTCGATGTACGAACGGCTCCCGGCATCGCGGGTGACGAACGGATGGCCGCTCTGGAGGCCGAGGCGGACCGGCTGCTCGGGTTCGGCGCGACGCGTGTGCGCCGGGTCGATCCGGACGGGCGGATGGAGACAGGCTTCGTGGTCATGCAGGACCCTGAGGGCAACGAGTTCTGCCTGGACTGACCAGGCCGTTGCGGGCGTGGTCGTCGATGCAGGTCGTGCAAACAGGTTGCCCGTTGGTCAAACGTATGTTCGAATGAACTATGCGATGGAACAGCCAGACGCTCGACGCGGATGACGAGTCGGCACTCCCCGGGCTCGGGCGGATGGCCGGATTGGTCCGAACGGTGCGGACACCGGAGTTCGCCGGGGTGACCTTCCACGAGGTGCATTCGAAGTCCGCGCTGAACCGCGTGCCGAGCACTTCGCCGATGCCGTTCCCGTGGACCATCAATCCATATCGGGGGTGCACGCACGGCTGCGTCTACTGCTTCGCCCGCGGCACGCATTCCTACCTCGACTTCGATACCGGTCACGACTTCGATACCCAGATCGTCGTGAAACTCAATGTGGCACAGGTGCTCCGGCGTGAGCTGGCACGCAAGAACTGGGCGCGAGAGCACGTCGCGATGGGGACGAACACCGACCCCTACCAGCGGGCCGAGGGTCGCTACCGCCTGATGCCGGGGATCATCGACGCCCTCGTCGACAGCGGCACGCCGTTCTCCATCCTCACCAAAGGCACCGTGCTGTCCCGGGACCTCCCGCTGCTGACGGCGGCCCAAGAGCGGGTGCCGGTCGGGCTGGGCATCTCGCTGGCCCTGCTCGATCCGGAGCTGCAGGCACTGCTCGAGCCGGGCACTCCGACACCGAAGGCTCGGCTGGATCTCATCAGGCGGATCACCGACGCCGGCCTGCCGTGCGGGGTCCTCGTGGCGCCGTTGCTACCGCACCTGACGGACAGCACCGAGCAGCTCAGGGACCTGGTCGGGAAGCTGGCCGACGCGGGCGTCACCGGGGTCAGCGCGGTGGTCCTGCACCTGCGTCCCGGGGCCAGGGAATGGTTCTTCCCTTGGCTGGCGCGGACTCGGCCGGAGTTGGTGCCGATCTACGAGCGCCTGTACGCACGCGGCTCCAGCGCAGCCCCCGGGTTCCGGAAGATGCTGTCGGAGCGGTTCCGGGCCGTGCGCGCCGAGTTCGGCCTGGACAAGGGCGATCCGCCGACCCTGCGGGGGCTACCGGGCGACCCGGGCGCGTCGTTCCCAGCCGGGAGCCTGCCGGCACCGGCCACGCCGGCCGTCGACCAGCAATCCCTGTTCTGACCGCACAGAACCGTCCGACGGCCGAAGGTGGCCGGTGAGCTGGGCCGGACCTCTACAGGTCGAATTCGGTCGGGGCGATCCCGACGGCGTAGCAGGCATCGCGGACGGTGGTCCGCTCGTGCTCGTCGAAATTGCCGTCGGCCCCGCCGATGATGATGCCGATCTGGATGACGGCCCTGGCCTGCTCGGGCTTGGACTTGAGCTTCCCGATGGTGGCGATGGCCTCGACCTTGCCGAAGTCGTAGTCGCGGGTCAGCTTGTCGCAGTAGAAGTTGAACTTCTCCTGCAACTCGGCCGGCGGGAAGATGGAGAGCACGTCGTTGGCCACGATCAGGCCGGCGGTCTTCTGGCGTTCCGTCGGGTCGATGGTGCCGTCCGCCGCTGCGATCAACGCGCACATGGCCATCGAACCGGCCGCGAACTCCTTGTTCTTGAACTGCCCGGCCTTGAGCTTCAGGGAACTGTTCATCTCCTGGGTCTTGGACTTGAGCGAATCCCAGAATGCCATCGTGTTTCCTCCAGTGAAGAGAACTGCTCGCATGCACCTCGCCGGTCCGGCGGTGCCCTCGTTCAACGGTCGGCCCTGCTGATCAGTTCCTGGCCGTTGTCCGTCCCAACCTAGGGGATCGCTGATCCGGACCGCGGTCGGTCAGTAGAACTCTCCCGGTTCGACCACGTTGAGCAACCGTTCGCCGGCGAGGAACAGCTTCATGTTCTTGGCAAACAGTTCGGCGATCCGCTGGTCCTCCTTGTCGTTCAACGCGGCTGTATGGGGCGCGAGGACGACATTCGGCAGGTCCCAGAGCGGCGAGTCGGCCGGCAGCGGCTCGACGGCTGTCACGTCGAGGTAGGCCGAGCCGAGCGGGCCGGTGGTCAGACCGTCGATCAGGGCGGGTTCGTCGATCACGGTGCCGCGTCCCACGTTCACGATCACCGCCCCCGGCTTGGTGGCCGCGATCAGGGCCGCGTCGTAGAGTCCCGCGGTCGCCTCGGTGCCGGGGAGCGTGAAGACGATGGCGTCGGCCCTACCCACCAGTTGGGGCAGAGCGTCGATCGCATGCACCTCGTCGACGTGGTCGACCGGACCGACGGTCCGCTTGACACCGAGCACCGTGGCCCCGAAACACTTGAGCAGGCGGGCGGTCTCGCCGCCGATGCCGCCCAGCCCGACAATGAGGACGGTCTGCTCGCCGACCTGGTTCATGGCCCATCGCTCCGGCCACTCGTGGGCACGCTGCAGCGCCTGCAGCCGGTGAAGGTCCTTGGCGGCGGCCAACACAGCGAAGACGGCGAACTCCGCGAGGGTGCCACCGTGCACCCCCGCGGAGGTGGTGAAGATCACCCGATCCAGGTCCGGCGCGGAAAGGTTGGCGGCCTGCACGCTGGCCCCGCCGCCAGCGGCCATCGTCTGCACCCAGCGGAGCTTCGGGTTGGCAGCCACCGCGTCCGCCAGTAGCGCGGCGTCGACGTCCGGGATGCCGTAGAGCACGTCGGCCCTGGCCAGCAGCGCGTCGAACGCGGCCTGCTGCGCCGGCGTCCGCCGGTAGTCGGGGTCTCCGCCGTGGTCACCCGGATACCGTTGTGGTGGAAGGAGTTCGTCGTCCACCAGCAACTCGACGCGGGGGTCGGCGTCGGTGATCAGGTGCCGGAGGTCGGGGGCCAGCGGGGTGGCCAGCACGACGGTGACGGTAGTGGCGGGGCGGGAGGGTAGGGACACACCGAAGACAATACGAAAGACCCCCGGCACGCCTTGCGGCGCATCGGGGGTCTCTCATCGGGGTCTCTGCGGAGCGGACGTCCTGCAAAGCGATCGCTATGGCGAGCACTTTGCAGGACGTAACGGTCCGGTCCCAGGACGCAACGGTCCGGCGGGTCAGTGAGCGGCGCGATAACCGGTGCGGGCCGGACGTTCGTGGCCGGGGCCCGAGCGACGGGGGCCGGAGCTGGCGCCACCGGCGGTGTGCGGGGTGTTGTCGAGCTGGATCTTCAGCGACTGCCCGCTGACCTTCGCCGCGGAGATGCGACCGAAGGCGGCGGGGGAGATGTGCCCGCCGATCTCGACCAGCGAGTAGGTGTCGAAGATGTCGATGCGACCGAGGTCGCGGCCCGTCAGGCCACCCTCCGCAGTGATCGCACCGACGATGCCGGCCGGACGCACACCGTGGGCGTGACCCACCGCGACGCGGTAGCGGGGGCCGGCCGGGACGGCGTCGCGCTTGCGCGGACGGTCCGGACGGTTGGTCTCGGCGCGCGAGTTGGTGAAGTCGTCACGACCGCTGCTTCGCGGATCGCCACGACGGGCGGCGTACTCGCCGCCGCGCTCCGGGCGCTCGGCGGCGAAGGACGCCGTCGACTGCTTCGGGGCGACGACGCCGGTGTCACCGGCGGCCAGGGCCAGCAGGGTCGCAGCCAGTTCGGCGGCGGTGAGGTCCTGCTCGGACAGGAAGGTGGCGACGGCCTGGCGATAGTGGTCCAGGCGGCCGACGGCCAGCCGCTCGGCGGCGTCGGTGAGCACCTTGCCCGCCTTGTGGGCGGCGACGTCGGACTGCGACGGCGGGGTGATCTGCTGCAGCGTGGTCTTCGTGTAGCGCTCGATCAGCCGCAGACGGCCCATCTCGCGGGGGGTGAAGAAGGTCAGGGCCTCGCCGCTGCGACCCGCGCGACCGGTACGGCCGATGCGGTGCGTGTACGACTCGACCTCGCCGGGGGCGTCGAAGTTGACGACCAGGTCGATTCGATCGACGTCCAGCCCGCGGGCCGCGACATCGGTGGCGACCAGGACGTCGAGCTTGCCGGAGCGCAGGCGCTCGATGATCCGCTCGCGTTCCTTCTGCGGGACGTCACCGTTGATGGCGGCGGCCGACACTCCGCGGGCGATCAGCTCGGCGCCGACCTCGTCGCAGGCGCCCTTGGTGCGGACGAAGACGATGGTGGCGTCGCCCTCGCTGACCTGCAGGATGCGAGCCAGCGCGTCGACCTTCTCGCGGAACGGCACCACGGCGTAGGTCTGCCGGATGCTGACCGTGTTGCCGGCCTTCTTCGCGACGGTGATGTCGACCGGGGAGTTCATGTGGCGGTTGGCCACATTGCGGATCGCGGAAGGCATGGTCGCCGAGAACAACGCCGTCTGGCGGTCTTTCGGTGCGTCCTGCAGGATGCGGTCGACATCTTCGGCGAAGCCCATGCGGAGCATCTCGTCGGCCTCGTCCAGGACGAGGAAGCGGATCCCCGTCAGGTCGAGGGTGCCGCGCTCGAGGTGGTCGATGATGCGGCCGGGGGTACCGACGACGACCTGCGCGCCCATCTTCAGTGCCTGCTTCTGGGGCAGGAAGCTGGAGCCGCCGTAGACGGGGACGACAGTGAGCTTCGGCATGAACTCGGCGAAGGTGCTGATGGCCTCGGCCACCTGCATGGCCAGCTCGCGGGTCGGGGTCAGGACCAGGGCCTGGACCTGACGGAGTGACGGATCGATGGCTGCCAGCAGCGGCAGGCCGAAGGCGGCCGTCTTGCCCGTGCCGGTCTGCGCCACGCCGGTGATGTCGCGACCGCCGAGCAGGGCCGGGATGGCCTGCTCCTGGATCTCGGACGGCGTGGTGAAGCCGAGCTTGGCGACGGCGCGCAGCAGCGCCGTCGGGAGATTGAGGTTCTCGAAGCCGAACCCGGGGGCTTCGTCCTCGAGTTCGGTGTCGGCGAGATCGGTGTCGGCGAGATCGCGAGCGGCGAAGTCGGACTCGCCGGCGTCTTCTGTTTCGTCGAGGTCGAATCCGGCAGTCAGCTCGGAATCAAGCTTCAGAATCGATTCAGTAGTCGGGGCAGGGGCAGCAACGGGTGCCATGGGGGCCAATCACTTCGAGGCAGGAGCTTCGGGAACCCGCCCGGTTGGCAGGGGTTCCGGTCGCAGCCATCGATTGATGTGACATCCCGGCGAAACTTCCACCGTCGAGAGCGCGCGACACACTCCAAGAACAATGATGATCTTATCAGGTGCGGTGGCGGTGCGGGCTGGTGAGTTGGCGCACAGCTACCGCAGACATCCGCACGGTTACCCAGAAGTCTCGGAGGCGACGAGTGAAACCGCACGCAGTACTTGTCGGCTGCCGTCAGTGGCAACAAGTCCGATGGAGCTGTCGAATTCTCCCGCATCGGTACGTCTTGATCAGACAGGGTCCGGGTGGAGCACCCGTCCCGCAAGCAGAACAAGGAGCAGCACATGCCCAAGTACCTCTTCTCCATCGTCGAGTCCGAG
Organism: Nakamurella sp. UYEF19; assembly: GCF_040546275.1. Lineage (NCBI taxonomy): Bacteria > Bacillati > Actinomycetota > Actinomycetes > Nakamurellales > Nakamurellaceae > Nakamurella > Nakamurella sp. UYEF19. Next base: position 81,463 of record NZ_JBEPNO010000012.1, read on the forward strand.
GCCGCCTACGCCGAAGGGGGCCAAGCCAATTTTGACGAGATCATGCAGGCCCACGGCGATTTCACGCAGGCGGTCAAGGCGGCCGGTGCGTCCGTGGTCTCCGGTGAGGCGCTGCAGCCAACGGCGACGGCGACCTTCCTCCGTGGCACCCGGACCGATCACGTGAGTGCGGTCGACAACCCCTCGCCGGAGGCGAAGGAGGTCATCGGCGGCTACTACCTCGTCGAGGCGGCCGATGACGCGCAGGCGCTCGAGCTGGCCAAGCTCTGCCCGGCGCCGTTCGGGTACATCGAGCTCCGACCCATCTGGGACATGGGCTGAGCGCCCTCCCCACCGAGGTCGCTGCAGCGGCCGCCGCCGCCCGCCGGGAACTGTCCGGCCGGGTGCTGGCGGCCACCCTGCGGACCGTGCGCGATCTGGACATCGCCCAGGAGTCGACGGCGGACGCATTCCTGCTGGCCCTGCAGAGCTGGCCGACCACCGGAGTGCCGACCTCGATGGAGGCCTGGTTGATCACGGCGGCCAGGCGGCGGGCCGTCGATCGGGTCCGCCGGGCTCAGGTGGCCCGGCGATCGCTGGTCAGGATGGCCGGCGGGTGGTCGGGCGTCAGCGCAGGGGCGGACGTGATCGCCGAAGCCGCTGTCGTCGGGGACGACGAACTTCGAATGGTGGTGCTCTGCTGCGATGCGCGCCTGTCGCAGGACGATCAGGTGGCGCTGACGCTGCGACTGGCCTGCGGCGTCTCCACGGCCGCGGTGGCCGCCGGGTTCGGCATCAATACGGCGTCGATGGCCGCCAGATTGACCCGGGCGAAGGCGAGGCTGGTCAGGGGCGGACCGTTGCTCGACCTGCCGGACGATGCCACGGTCGACCTGCGACTCCCGGCGGTTGCGAGGGTCATCCATCTGGCTTTCATCCTCGGGCACACCTGCGCGGACGGCGCCGAGTTGATGGACGAGGACCTCGCCGACCGCGCGCAGTACCTGGCCGGCGTGCTGCATGCCCTGCGGCCCGGCAGTCCGTCGTTGACCGCCCTGCTGGCCCTGATCCTGCTGACCAGAGCTCGAGCCGGCGGCCGGTTCGACGACACGGGGGAGCAGGTGCTGTTGGCGGACGCCGATCGCTCCCGTTGGGATCGTGCCCTAGTCCGCGCCGGAACAAGCCTGCTGACAATGGCCGTGCGGGCAGCGGAGGTAGCGACAGCAGGCGGAGCAACGGAGGATCCGATGATTCTGCAAGCCGCGATCGCTGCCGAGTGCTCGACGGCGACGTCCTTCGCCGAAACTGACTGGGGCCGTGTCGTCGACCTGTACGGACGTCTGCTGACGCTCGACCCGTCACCGGGGTTCGCGCTCGGCAGATGTGTTGCGCTGTCACACCTCTCCGGGCCTGCCGTGGGCCTCGCCGATCTTGACGGAGTGCTGGCCAGCGGACTGCTGGACCGCTCGCCGTACGCCCCGGCCGCCCGGGCGCAGATGCTCGAGCGGCTGGGCCGCAGCGGGGAGGCCAGGGGTGAGTGGTTGTCGGCGCGGGATCGCGCCGGAACGGGGGCCCAGCGGGACTACTTCGCCGCGCGGATCAGCCCGCCGGATCAGTAGCTCCCATCGCCGGTCGGATCAGTCGGCTGCCGGGGAATGGTGCTTGTGATTGAGCACGTGCGCGGCCAGTTCGCCCAGTCTTTCCTGACGGGATGACGCACCGGGCTTGGCCAGCCAGTTCACGTATGCCCGTTGGTCGTCGGCCCGCAGGGCCTCGAAGGTGGACAGCGCGGTCGGGTCCTGCTGCAGGGCGGCGACCATGTCCTCGGGAACGGCAATGCCGGTGGTGGTGATCATTTCTCTGACTCCTCACGTCTTCGGGAAGGTGTCGTCCTATTCTGCGCCTCGCGGATCGATCCGTGACTGTTCGGCCACCAGGTGTCGTCGACCGATGTGGGGGGACCGGTGTCCTGCCACCGGTATTTCGGTGGCGGTTCCAGGTCAACCTTCTGGCGAAGAGCCCGTCAAGATGGTGAGGGCAGCGGGAGACAAGCCCTCGCGAGGGAAGCGGGCGGATGTGGTGACGATCGACGCGGGACCGGTCTGGCAACAGCTCTACCAGGACAGCTACCACTCGTTGCTGCGGTTGGCGGTGCTGCTGACCAGTGATCGGCTGGCGGCCGAGGATGCCGTGCAGGACGCGTTCATCGGCTTCTGGCGTCGTGTCGAGGCCCTGGACGATCCCGGCGCGGCCAGGGGATATCTGCGGACGGCCGTGGTGAACAACTCGCGGTCCGTCCTCCGGCGCCGGCGGACCGCCGGCAAACATCTGCGTGATCTCCATCCGCCGGACCCGCCCGGTGCCGATCACGCACTGATGACGGACATCCGCGATCAGGAACTGCGGGCCGCCGTCGAGGCACTGCCGCGTCGTCAGCGGGAGGTCGTCGTCCTGCGCTACTGGTCCGAGCTCTCGCTGGCCGAAGTGGCGCAGACCCTCGGAGTCTCGATCGGAACCGTCAAGTCCACGGCAAGCCGCGCGATGGATCGTCTGGAACAAGCGTTGGGAGACACCAGATGAACGAGCCACTGGAAGACCGGTTGCGTCGGGTCCTTTCGAGCGCCGCGCTGGCGGAGGTGCCGGACACCACGCCTGTCCCGCCGCTCCGGCCGGACGATCTTGCGCAGACGCAAGGCCGGCCGGTGCGTCGGCTTCGTCGCTGGCTCGCGCCGGCGATCACCGGGGCGGCGGCCGCAGTCATCGCGGTGGTGGCAACGGTGATCGTGGTGAGGCATTCCGACAACCCGATCGCTGCGACACCCACACCGACGGTCGGCGTGTCGTCATCAGCCAGTGCGATTCAGGCGCCGACGCCCGCTGGCCGAGAGTCGACGTCGCCGATCGTGACATCGCCCGAAAAGCCATCCCCTGCCTTCACCTCGGTGCCGACGAATCTGGTCGGAAAATCCTTCGACCAGGCGGCTGCGGAGCTGAGGAGCCATGGCCTCACCGCGATCCGCCAGACAGTGGACAGCACGCGACCGGCGGGCGAGGTCATCGCCCTCGCAGACATCGCACCCGGAGCCTGGGTCCAGGCCGGGACGCCGATCAGGATGCAGGTATCCAAGAACAATCTGTTCACCGTGCCCGATGTGTCGGGCCTGACGCCGACCCAGGCGGAGCAGGCGCTGAATGCTGCCGGGTGGACCGGGAAACGGGGCTCGCTTCGCCTCTTGACCTCCGAAACCACGGATCCTGGCGTCATCGGCACGATCCCCGCCGGGTCCGCGAGGGTCGTCGACCAGAGCACCCGCGCTTCGCTCCTCCGCGGACACCAGACCCCCGCCGCGAAATCGACGGTGGAGAAGACTGTGCTGATCACCGTGATCGTCTACGCCAAGCGGCAGGTCGTCATCCCGGAGTTCCAGGTCGGTGTCACCACGGTCGACCAGATCCAGGCCACGATGCGAGATCTCGGGTTCACCAACGCCAAGTTGATCGTGAAGACGCCGGCCATCGCGCCGGCCGTACCGTTCACCTTCGTCTCGATCTCGCCGAATTTCACTGGGGCACCGGTCGCCTTCGACACCCCCATCACGATCACTGCCTGGGGAGCGGCACCGCCGAGATGAGACCGGACCGAGGCAGATCTACTGCTGGGCGACAACTTCCGGCGTCGTGACGGGCGCCAGGCCGCGGGTGGCAGCGAGCCGGGTGGCAGCGAGCCGGGTGGCAGCGAGCCGGGTGGCCGCGAGCCGGGTCGCCGCGGCGGGTAGCGGCCCCGACAGCTGCACCAGCACCTCCGGATCGCACAGCGAATTCATGGCCCGTCGGACGGCAGTGGGGTCGACGACGGAGCCGTCGAAGGTCGCGCTGATCTCCATGTGGTCACGGAGTCTGATGGCGAACACGCTCATGCCGAGCCGTCCGACCGGAAAGCCGACGCCGCAGTAGCGCTTCGGGCCGGCGCCGGTCCACGGTACTTCGGCCAGACCCGGCAAGGTCGGCATCGACACGAACGAGAGGGTCACCGGACCGGCGGAATCTGTTGCATCCCGGTGGGATCCACGTCGGAGGGCCGTGGCGAGCGCACCGATCATGGTGGCCGGGATGACCCGAGCGGATGCGATGACGGCGTCCATCGCGTCGCCGATCGATCTCGGATCCGTCATGTCGGCCTCCAGGTGCACGCTCTTGGCCAGGTTGCCGAATCGGGCGGCACCCGACGGGAGGTACCGACGCAGGTCGAAGAGGCTGTAGTAGCCGGTTCCGCTCATCGGAATGCCTTCGCGGGCCAACGCGCAATACGTCGAGGCGGTCAGGATGGAGGTGAGCGAGACCCCGCGGAAGTGGGTGTTCCGCCAGCGGGTCAGTTCGCGGAGGGTGCCGTTGCTGAGAACGGACTCGGCGAAGGCGACGCTGGGCGGAGTCGAAGGAACGTGCGCGACCGGTGCCGGCGGACCGGTCTCCGCCGCCTGACCTCGGAAGGGCCGCAGCGCAATGTCCGCCCAGGCTCGGTAGCTGGAGCGTGGCTGGCCGAGCAGAGCCTTGACGGCCAAGGCCATGTCGGCTCGTGGTTCCATCGTCACCACGGAGTCGAGATCCCCGATGGCGAGGTTCAGGACGAGTTGGGAGAACGAGGAGGCATCCCCGAACATGTGGCTGTGGAACAGGACGATGGACGCCTTGCCCAGGACTACCAGAGGCAGTCGGGAGTCCAGCGCCGGCCGGTGACGGTCGATGTGATCTGTCATGCAAGCGAGATCCGGATCGTCGCCCTGGACGATGATCCGTCGGACGTACTGCTCGCGTTCGTCGGCCGGAACCGGTACCCAGCGGCGGTTGTCGGCACTGATCACCCCGGCGAACTGCGCCGACGGGTTCTCCTGGATGTACCGCAGCATCCGCTCGCGCAGTTCGTCAGCGGACGGGACCTCCACCGGTGCCATCGCGATGGCGGTCCAGTGGCCCTGCCAGGCACTGTCGAGTAGACCGATCCGACGACTGTGCGGCATCGGAGGGGTGATCTGGGGCGACCTGCGACGCGACGACTTCATCTTCATCTGTCCTGTCGTACGAGGGAGTGATGGCTCGCGGTCGTAGATCTCGATGGTGCGCCGGGCAACGTCGACCCAGTCGGGGAGTTCGAGGTCGACGCGAGGTCCGGGTCTCAGCTGGGCCCGGATCGCATCGCTCACTGCGGCCTCGTCGCGACCGGGGACGAGGACGGCGGCGGCGCCCAGGAACAGGCGGGCGATCTCGCGGTGGGCGGGGATGTCGGAGAGAACGACCCTGGCCCCGGCGCCGGCGGCCTCCAGCGGCACCATGCCGAACGCTTCGTGCTCGGACAACGACACGAGCACCCCGGCGGTGCTGAGCCAGCGGTGCATCTCGGGTGTGTCGATGAATCCAAGGAATCGGACGCGGTCCGCGAGACCGATTTCGGAGCAGAGCTTCTCGAGGGACTCACGTTGCGAGCCTTCGCCGACGATCACGAGTTGTGCCGGGTGGGGCACGGAGCCGAAGGCGCGGAGCAGACCAGCCACGCCCTTGTATTCCTCCAGTCGGCCGATGCTGAGAACGGTGGGTGGTTCACCGTCGAATGGCGCCGCCGTCGACAGCGCCCGGGTGTCGATCCCGTTCGGGATGACCTGGATTCGACTCGCCACGAACGGGAAATCTGCGACCACGGCGTCTCTTTCCGCTTCGGACACGCAGATCACGATGTCGGCGGCGCGAAACATCGACCGTCCCAGGTACCGGTAGAACACATGCAGCGCCCGGGCAGCGGTCGTGTGGCCGGCTCCGTGGTAGTGCGGGGTGAACACCACATGGGCATTCCGGCCCCGTCCCAACAAGGCGGCGGCATTCATCGCGTGATAGCTGTGCACATGCAGCACACCGGCCGTCCGCGCCGACTTCACCGCTGCGAGCAAAAGGCGAGGCGAAACCGACATGATGCTCGTGCGCCAGGCCGGAAAGGTGTTCACCACCATGCCATCTCGGCGCTCGATGGCGGCCTCGGCGGCAGCTTTGGCTGTGGAGCGCCGGGAGGTCAGCACCTGCACCGGAAGGCCAGCTGCCACGAACTCGGCGGCGAGCCGGCCGGTGTGCTCCTCCACACCCCCCCGCGACGGCGGGAAGCCCGGTGTCACCAGGACGACGCCGCGGGCGGCTCTACTGGAAGGCGCAGTACTGGAACGCGCAGTACTGGAGGGCGCTCTACTTGAATACGACATGGCTGATGCTCTCCGCGATCAACTGGTAGCCGACGGTGCGAGGATGGATGTCGCCGTACTGGCAGTAGAAGGTCAGCGTGCAGATCTGGGCGATCGGACGCGGGATGCTGCCGTACGGCGCCACTTCGACCCTCTGGGTGACGTCGCCGTAGGCGCCGGTGGCGGCGGTGATGTCCAGGAAAGTGGCACCGTGCGCGGCATAGAGCAGGTTCAGCGCCGGGTTCAGGTAGTCCTTGAACAACAGGAGCGAACGCTCCGCCAAGGTGATGGAGGCGCTGGTGCCCTTCAGCGCGTCGCCGAGGAATACGTCCGGATAGGTCAGGCCGACGATCGGGACCGCAGATCCGACCGCCGTGCGGATGGCGGCCAGCAATGGCTCGAGATTGCGCCGCAGGACAGGGATCGCACCCTCGATGCACTTCTGCGGGCTGGCTGCGGTCACGCAGTCCTTGACATCGTTGCCGCCGATGACGACGGTGACCAGACCGATCCGACTCCGCTGCGTCGAGAGGAACTCGATGGCCGCGGCGGCCTGGGTACGGCCGGCGTAGGAGGGCGCCCCTGGACCGAGAGCACCGGCCTCGCAACCCTTGGTGGTGACCAGCGCTGTCGAGGTCACCCCCGAGCAGGCGAAGTTGACGAGTTGCAGTGGTGTGCTCGTGCTGCGGGACCGGGTCGCGAGCTGGTAGGCGAACCCGTTGCTGGTGGTTCCGCCGTCGTCGGGGCCGGACGGCTGGTAGCCGGCTGCGTAGGAGTCGCCGATCGAGACGTAGTACTTGTCGTCGGGGCCAACCGTGGCGCTCCTGGTCGGGGTGCCCGATGTTCCTGGTGAGGTGCCCGAGGATGCGGCTGTCGGGGCGGGGTCGGTCGAGGCGGAGTTGCCTTGGGACGAGTCGCCTTGGGACGAGTCGCCTGAGGACGACTCGGCCGGGGAACTCGTCGCGGACCCGCTCGTGGACGACTGGGTCGTACACGCTGCGATGGCGATGGCGATGGCGACGAGCAGAGCCCCGGTGACGACCGAAATTCTGCGTCGGTGCCGATGATTCCTGATCCTCAACGCAGAATCCTCCCCAGTCTGACCGTCAGTGTGATCCGCTGCCGCGAATCAGTTGTTCGCTCGGGCCCGACGAATCGGGATACTACCAACTCCAGGCAAAAGAGAATCGATTCGTTCTGCAGTGGATATCAGTGACCCACGCCCACTCTGCGTGTTTATCCGTATCCGCAAACCACTCAATTCCTGGTGCACCGGCCGGTGATCGAGCCCGACACGCCCGGATCCCGAAAATCTGTTCACCCGTTGGACGCCGGCCCGTTACCTGGGTGAGATGAGGCGTTGAACCGAGCCTGTGGCGCATCACACAACGTGACGATGGACTGTGGTGCAAGCACCCGAACGGGTGCTACCGTCCCATTCGACACGATCGGTGGACGCCGACGGTCACTGTCCGTACCAATGGCGTGTAAGTTTTGTGATTTCACGGGGAGCCCTCATGGCGTCGTTGTCCATTGTGATGCCAGTCTTCAATGAAGGTCGGACTATTCGCTCCGCGATCGAAAGAGTACTCGCCGTCGACTATCCCTGCCCGGTAGAGCTGATCGTCGTCGACGACGGCAGCAACGACGCCACCGGCCAGATATTGGAGACGTTTGACAAGCGCGGGCTGATTCTGATCCGCCACCGTCGCAATCAGGGCAAGGGTGCGGCGGTCTGCACCGGTGTGGAACGAGCCACCGGCACGCACCTGATCGTGCTGGATGCCGATCTCGAATATTCCCCGAACGATATATCCGCAATGCTCGCCCCGGTGATCGAGGGCAAGTCCGACCACGTCTTCGGGACCAGGGTCTTCGGCATGAACACCAGGTTCACCTCCTTCCGATTCGCGATGGGAGGCCGGATGACGACCCTCGCCGCCAACCTGCTCTTCGACTCCTGCTTGACGGACATGCATACCTGCCTGAAGCTGCTGCCCGTCGACGACTTCCGGGCCCTCCGTCTCTCCGAGGACGGATTCGGGCTGGATACCGAACTGACGGCGCGCCTCCTCCGCGCCGGAATCCGGCCCTACGAGGTCCCGATCTCCTACAACGGTCGTTCGATGGTCGAAGGGAAGAAGATCTCGTGGAAGGACGGCGTCCGCTGCCTGCAGATCCTGGTCAGGGTGCGTTCCGAGCGTCACCCCCAGGCGCTACCTTCGGCGGTCGTCATCACCGCCCATCCCATGCCCGTCCCTGATGCGAAGGTCGATGTGGTGCACCGCGTCTCGGCGCCGGTAGAGCAGAAGCCCTTGCTGGTGGAGCATCCCGTCGCCGCGTTGCACGGGGGACTGCCCGAGGCGGCGGCCGACGAGGTCCGCCCGGTGGCGTCCGTTCCGGTGGCGATATGACGGAGGTCATCTCGGTTCAGGGGACCGACGACGGCCAGGTGTCTTCCGGTCGGCGGAAGATCTGCCTGGTTGGCCCCGGATTCCACTTCCTGGGCGGACTCTCGGTCTACACCTGTCGACTGGCGAACGCGCTCAACGAGAATCACGAAGTCTCGGTCCTGCTGCTCCACAAACTGCTGCCAACCCGGCTCTATCCGGGTGGGCATCGGGCCGGTCACGACCTGACCAGTCTGCGGTACCACCACGATGTACGGAAGGTCGGTGATCTGAACTGGTACTGGGGAACCCAGATGTGTCGCGCCATGGCCTATCTCCGTCGTGAACGGCCCGAGATCCTGGTGCTGCAGTGGTGGACGGCAGCGGCCCTCCACAGCTACCTCGCACTGGCGATCGCCGCACGTCGACTCAGGATCCCCGTGGTGCTGGAATTCCACGAGACCCAGGATCCGGGCGAGGCCGAGGTGCCACTGATGGCGGCATACTGCCGCCGGTTCGTCCCGCGACTGCTCGCGCTCGCCTCCGGTGCGCTGGTGCACAACGAACACGATCTCGCACTGCTCAAGGCCACCTACGGCTCCGCTCCGATCGAGCGGCTTGCCGTCGAGATCGCGCCGCACGGCCCGTACGACCACCTCGCGGACATCGCGGGCCAGCCCGAGGCCGACGCCGAGCAGGGTCCCGCCGGAGCGGGCGTGACGCGGCTGCTGTTCTTCGGCCTCATCCGGCCGTACAAGGGTGTCGAGGACCTCGTGTCGGCGTTCAACGGTCTCACTCACGAGCAGGCATCCAAGTTCACCCTCACGGTGGTCGGCGAGACCTGGGAGGACTGGGATCTACCGGCTCGCCTCATCGAGGACAGCCCGCACCGGGACCGGATCACCTTCGTGAACCGGTACGTCAGCGACGCGGAGGCGAGTGCCTTCTTCGCAGAGGCCGACGCGATCGTGCTGCCCTACCGTCGTGGGTCGGCAAGTGGCCCGTTGCAGATTGCCATGAGTGCCGGCCTCCATGTCGTGCTGTACGCGGTCGGCGGATTGGTCGACGCGGTCAAGGACTATCGGGGAGCGGTGCTGGTCACTCCGTCGGACACCGGGGCCCTGCAATCGGCGTTGCTGGACCTGGTGGGGCGGGCCGAGGAACGCTTCGAGGACCCCCACTCGTGGGCAGCGACCGGAGCCGCGTTGGAAAGGGTGGCGGCGGCGCTCAGTTCGGCCTCATGAGCCTGGTCATCGAGAACCCGTCCGTCGCGGTCGACCCGACGACGGAGGATCGCGGTCGGAGATCCGGTGGACGCCGGTTTGCCGGCTCGCTGCTGACGTGGCCCGCGATGGTGTCGGTCTCAGCTCTGGGGATCCTGCTCGTCGGGCTGTCCTTCCGGCTGTCGGCACTGGGTGCGTCCGCCGACCTCTACTACGTCGTGTTCTGGGCCGGGATGCTCGGCGCAGTGCTACCGATCGGGACAAGGCTGGCCCAGCGCGGCACGCGCCGTCTCGACCGGTTTCTCGCCGTTCTGCTGCTCGGCGCCATCACCGCGGTACCCAAGTACCTGCGCAATCCCGACCAGCCGCTCTACCACGATGAATACGCCCACTGGCGCGAGGTCGTCGACGTCCTGTCCACCGGGCATCTGCTGCGTCCGAACTCGCTGATCCCGATCGTCGAGTTCTTCCCGGGCACTTCCGCGCTGACTGCGGCCATCGATCGTCTGACGGGCCTCTCGCCGTGGTCCTCGGGGCAGATCCTGGTACTGGCCGCCCACCTGCTGGGCCTGTTCGGCGTGTTCGTCCTGGCCGAGGTACACCTGCGATCGGCCAGAGCCGGCGCAGTGGCCGCCCTGGTCTACGCACTCAACCCGTCGGCGATGTACTTCGACACCCAGTACGCCTACGAGAGCGTTGCGATCGGTCTGTTCCTGTGGGTGCTCGCCCTCGCGAGCCTGGCCACCAAGGCCCAGGAACGCCGTCACCGCATCGGCTTCACCCTTGCCGCGATCGCCTGCAGCGCAGGCTGTGTCGTCACGCATCACCTCACCTCCCTGTTCCTGGTCGTCGTCCTGGTGGTGGTTAGTGCGACAGCGGGTTTCCGTCGGCGACGTTCGGCGCGCCGGGAGCGCCGCGGCCTCGTGACGCCGGCCGGGAAGGAACCGCAGGACGTGGCGCCGGCCGGGAAGGAAGCGCAGGACTTGGCGCCGGATCATCCCGGCGTCTGGTCGATGGTGCTGCTCGGCACCGTCGTCCTCGGCGGCCTGTGGCTGATCGTGGCCTGGCCGACCATCAGCTACCTCTCGCCCTACTTCGGCGGCTCGGTCGAGCAATTGGCGTCGATGGCCAGCACCAAGGGCGGCGGTGGCCGCGAGATCCTGGCGGCCAGTGTCCAACCGCTGTGGGAACGTGGCCTGACCGCGTTGGCTCCCGTCTGCGTCGGGGTGATCTGCCTCCTCGGCATCATCCGGTGGCGTCGGGCGCGGATGGTGCTGCCGTCGATGACCATGGGCCTGATCCTCTTCGGGCTGATCTACTTCCCGTCCGTCCCGTTCGTGCTCGCCCCGTCCGGGGCCGAGGGTGCGCGGCGCTCGTGGGGTTTCACCTACGTCGGCATCTCCCTCATCGTGGCAATGGTCATGCTGCACAGGAAGTCTGATGGCAACAACCAGTCCGACGCCAACGAGCAATCCGACGACGACAAGATGTCCGCCGGCACCCGCTGGCCGTGGCCCAGGTGGCGTGGTCTGGTCGGTCTGATCGTGCTGACCGTGCTCCTGGTGGGGAACGTCGGCGGCGGCCTGAACGACCCGTACCGGTTCCCCGGCACGTTCAAGTGGGGTTCGGACACCGACTCGGCCAGTGATGAGGCACGCACCGTGGCCAGGGTGCTGGCGGCCCAGACCGGCCGTGTCCGGGTGGTGAGCGACGCCTACACGGCACTGCAGCTGGTCGCCTACGGCGGTCTCGACGTCGCTGCCCCGTCCACCGGGTTCCCGGCCTGGAACCTGGTCCAGACCGACGACGACCCCACGCCCGATCTCGCGCGGATGCTGACGACCTCGCAGTACAACTACCTCGTCGTCGATATCCGGATGGGGGAGGAGCCCGCCTTCAACGGCAGCAACTTCGGCCCGGACGACCCGCTGCTCGGGCAGGCCACACCGATGGCCAACCTGACCCGCCTCGATCGCGTGCCGTGGGCCAACCGGATCGTCGCCACCGAACACCTTCGCGTCTACCGGCTCGACCTCGCCCGAATCGCCGCAACCGTCAGGACCGGATCATGACCCTCACCACCGAAGCGCCGACCGGCCGTCCGGGCGGGACCACCCAGGCACGTCGCGATGTCGCCATCGGCGCGGCGCTGGTCCTGGTGGCGCCGGTCCTGGTGGTCCTGCCGGTCCCGGTGCTGATGCGACTGCTGGTCGTGCTGCCCGTGCTGCCCGTGCTGGTGCTGCTTCCCGGACATCTGCTGACCGTGCTGCTGCTGGGTTCTCGTCCGGCCCGGCAGACACCGATCGACAGCACGGAGAACGGCACCGGCGCCGACCCGCTGGTGCGTGGCCTGCTGACCGTCGTCCTCGGCATCCTCTGGCTGCTGCTGTCGGTCCTGGTCGTCGCCGTGGTGGGAGCGCGGATCAGCGCGACGAGTTGTGCCGTCGCGTTGGCGATCGGATCATCGCTGCTGCTGATCGCCACCTGGTGGACCGCGCGGCGCGGCGCGGCGCGGCCGGATGGATCAACCGGTCCGGCCGTACGACCGGCGCTGTTCCCCACGTCGTGCGATTCCCGGGCCGTGAGATCGGCAGCCGGCATCCTGGCGGGGGCGCTGGTCCTGGTCGGCGCCCTGATCGGAGCACGTGCGATGCAGCCTCTGGACATCGAGCGCTACACCGTGATCGCGTTCGACGATCCGCGCATGCTGCAGGCCGCACCCCTCGAAAGTGCCGCAGCCGCGACAGTCATACTGCCGTGGACCTTGCGGAGCTTCGGGGAGGACCTGGCCGACACCACGCCGACCACGGCCGTCACGGTCGGTGGCGAGCGCGCCGCCGATCTGGTGACCAGGGTCGATGCGGTCCGCACCGCCGACGGGTCCGGTTCCACCAACGAGCAGTCCGCATCCGTGAGCTTCAAGGCCCCCCGGCAGAGCGGGTTGTACGAGGTCCTGGTGTCCGTCGTAGGCGCCGGCGAGACCTATCTGCTGACCGTCCATCTCCAGGTGACCTCGTGAAGGCCGGCCCGGAGACGGCTGAACCCGGCACACAGGTGACCCCACCTGACGTGAGCCTGCTCGAGGTGATCGGGCCCGAGGTGATCGAGCGCGAAGTGGCCGAGACCGGAAGTCGTCTGAGCCGACTGCGCAGCGACCCGGTCATGCTCAACACGATCGCGATCATGGCCAGCACGGTGGTGACATCGGTGCTGGGCTATGTGTTCTGGATCATCGTGGCGCGCAGTCTCGGTTCGGAGACGAGCGGCACCGGGGCCGCGATCACCAGTGCCCTCCAGGCCACGGTCCTGGTGGCGGCGGTCGGCGCGGCCGCGGCGATGATCGAATGGTTGCCGCGCAGCACCACCACGCTCCAGTGGCGTCAGCGGGTGACCGCCGGCCTGATCGTGACGGTCGTGGCCGCGACCCTCGGCGGCCTCCTGGTGCCGGCCCTGCTCGGATTCTCCTTCGGTGTGCTGCCGCAGCTCGGTACCGCGACCGGGGCCGGCTTGTTCTGCCTGGCCTCGGTGTTCTTCGCGCTCGGCATCCTGATCGACTACATCGCGATCTCCGAGCGTCGCGGTGGAGTACTGTTGCTGCGCAACGTGATCCTGACCGGACTGCGCATCCCGCTGCTGTTCGTCCCACTGGCTGCTCTCGGCGGGGACAACAAGATCCTGGCGGCGTGGACGATCGCGGCGTGCGCCTCGCTCGTCGTCGCGGTGGCCACCTTTCGGCGGAACTCGGGCGGGCGGACGTTGCGACCCGCCTTCGGTGAGGTCCGCGCACACCTGAAGGAGATGGCCGCATCCCTGCTCGGTCAACATCTCATCACGGTGGCGGCGATGATGGCGGGCTACCTGCTGCCGATCCTGGTGGTGGCCAGGCTCTCGCCCAGTGACAATGCCTACTTCTACGTCACCTGGATGCTCGGCTCGGTGTTCTTCATCATCAGCCCGGCCGTCTCGACGGCCCTCTTCGCCGCCGGTGCCGCCGATCCGTCGGCGCTCGGGGCGCTGGCTCGCCGGAGTGTGTTGATCAGCGCCGCGCTCCTGGTCCTGCCGATGCTGGTCTACCTGTTCGGCGGCGGCCTGCTGCTCGATCTGTTCGGGGACGGCTATGCCTCGCGCGGCCGACTTCTCTTGATCCTGCTCACGCTTTCGGCGATTCCGGACGCGATCACCAACATCGCCGTCTCCGTCCTCCGCGCGACGAATCGACTGGGGGAGGCGCTCCATCTCAACGCGGGCATGCTCGCGCTGTGCATCGTCGGATCGTGGTTCCTGTTGCCGTACTGGGGCATCCTGGCCGCCGGCATCTGGTGGTTGGTCGCACAGAGCGCCGGTGCCATCTGGGTGGTCCTGTCGTGGCATCGGATCGGACGCATTCCCCCGAACGACCAGATCCCGGCCGAAAGTCTTCCGGCTTGAGGGTGCTGCAGGTCAGTGACGGGTATCCACCCGCGGTCGGTGGCCTGGAACGAACGGTGAAGGCCTTGGCCGACGAACTGGCGCACCGTGGGCACGAGAGCAGGGTGGCCACCCTGGAAACTCCTGCCACCACGGAGGCAGGGGTGCCGGCCGTCTCGCAGGAGGGCTCGGTCACCGTTCACCGACTCCGCGGGTGGACCCGTCACCTGCAACGGTTCTCGGTCGATCCGCACCATCAGTTCCACCCGACCGCGCCCGATCCGCAGCTGGTCCGCCGGCTGCAGGAATTGGTCGACGAATACCGCCCCGATGTCGTCCACGCCCATGGCTGGATTCTGAATTCCTGCCTGTCACTTCGGCTTCCGCCGGAAACCTCCCTGGTCGTCACGCTCCACGACCACGGCCTGGTGTGCGCGAAGAAGACCCTCATCCGCACCGATCAGTTGGATACCCCCTGTGGTGGACCGAGTTTGCGGCGCTGCCTGCCGTGCGCATCCGACTTCTACGGTCCGGTCAAGGGAGTGGCGCTGACCTTGGGCCTGCGCGAGAGCCGGCGGCGGCTGGACCGCATCGCGTTGTACCTGCCGCTCAGCGAGTCGATGGCACAGGCGAATCTGCCCGGTGTCTCCGGCGATCGATATGCAGTGACACCGCCTTTCGTCACCGACGACGTCGTGGCCGCACCGGACGTCGAGCGGCCGGACTTCCTGCCAGATGGTGGGTTCGTGATCTTCGTGGGCGCACTCGGCGAGCACAAGGGAGTCGGGACGTTGGCGTCGGCGCATCAGCAGATGTCCGCCGCGCTACCCCTGGTGGTGATTGGTTCGGGATCGGCTGACGTCGGCCGGCTCGCCGGATCCGAAGAACGACCGGTGATCGCCAGATCCGGTGTGCCGCATGCGGAGATCATGGCCGCGCTGTCGTTCGCCACGGTGGCGGCCGTACCCTCCCGGTGGGCCGAGCCGTTCGGTCTGGTGGCCGTGGAGGCGATGGCCGCTGGGGTGCCGGTGGTCGCCAGCCGGGTGGGATCGATGGCCGAGATCGTGCTGGACGAAGTCACCGGGCTGCTCGTGAAACCCGGTGATGCACAGGGGTTGTCGGCCGCATTGGACCGAGTGGTCAACGATCCGGCACTGCGGTCACGGCTAGGACGGGCCGGGACCGATCATGCCCGGAACTTCTTCGCCTCGGCCGTGATGCCGAAGGTATTGGCGGCCTATGGACGTGCGCTGGCGTCATCCGTCTGATCGATCGGGCCGTCTGCGCTGGAGCGAAGAGCTGAGGAGTCATCACGAATTCTTCCTCGTGCGTCGGTCGCCACTGGCGATGACGGTGTTCGGGCACTCCTCCGCGGCGCGCGCCTTCCGGTCGATGAGGGACGTCCGCGGCCGGTCCGGTTCCTGAGACCCGCACGAGTGCAGACGGGAAAAGGCGAAACCTGCCCGGCCGGTGGCACCGTAGGATCACGGTCTGCCTGATGAGCTCACAATCGGGCTGCCCTGAACCCCTCGACCGAAGGAATGCCTGTGCTTCGCGACCGTCTTGCCGGCTCACTCCGTCCCACCGATGCCGCTGCGGCAGAGGTCGGCAGTGCGAACGGTAGCGATGAGATCGGTACTGCGAACGGCACCGTCACGTTGGCCGGTTGGGTGGCCCGACGTCGTGACCATGGCGGCGTCATCTTCATCGATCTCCGTGATTCGAGCGGGGTCGTCCAGGTGGTGTTCAGGGAAGGCGAGATCCTGGAGCAGGCGCACCGTCTGCGCAGCGAGTACTGCATCCAGGTCTCCGGCGCCGTCGAGGTCCGACCGGAGGGCATGCAGAACGCCGAACTCGCCACCGGAGCGGTCGAGGTCAACGCCTCGGTCCTGACGGTGCTCAGCGAGGCCGCGGCCCTGCCCTTCCAGATCGAGACCGACTCTGGAACGGCGATCGGCGAGGAGACCCGGCTCAAGTACCGCTACCTCGACCTCCGTCGGGCCGGGCCGGCGGCGGCGCTGCGCCTGCGGTCGTCGGTGAACAAGGCGGCCAGAACCGTGCTGGACGAGCACGACTTCGTCGAGATCGAGACCCCGACCCTGACCAGGTCCACTCCCGAAGGCGCCCGCGACTTCCTGGTGCCGGCCCGGCTGCGGCCCGGATCGTGGTACGCCCTGCCGCAGTCGCCGCAGCTGTTCAAGCAGTTGCTGATGGTGGCCGGCATGGAGCGCTACTACCAGATCGCCCGTTGCTACCGGGACGAGGACTTCCGCGCAGACCGGCAGCCCGAGTTCACCCAGCTCGACATCGAGATGTCGTTCGTCGACCAGGACGACATCATCGCCCTCGCCGAGCAGGTGGTGAGCTCGCTGTGGAAGTTGATCGGCCACGAGATCCCCACGCCCATCCCGCGGATGACCTTCCGCGACGCCATGGACCGCTACGGGTCGGACAAACCCGACCTCCGCTACAAGGGTGAGCTCACCGAGCTGACCGACTACTTCTCCGGCACGCCGTTCCGGGTGTTCCATGCACCCTACGTCGGTGCCGTCGTGCAGCCCGGCGGTGCCTCCACGCCACGTCGCGGGTTCGACGCGTGGCAGGAATGGGCCAAGCAGCGCGGCGCCAAGGGTCTCGCCTACGTCACAATTTCCGAGGACGGCACGCTCGGCGGGCCGGTCGCCAAGAACATCTCCGAGTCCGAGCGTGACGGTCTGGTCGCCGCGGTCGGCGCGAACCCCGGCGACGCCATCTTCTTCGGCGCCGGCGGCCGCCGTGGTGCGCAGGAACTGCTCGGTGCCGCCCGGCTGGAGATCGCCCGCCGGGGTGGACTGATCGACGAGAAAGCCTGGGAGTTCGTCTGGATCGTGGACGCGCCGCTGTTCGAGCTGGTCGCCGAGTCCTCCGACGACGCCGCGACGGCCGTCGGCGGCGCGAACAGCACCTGGACGGCGGTGCACCACGCCTTCACCTCGCCCAAGCCGGAGTTCCTCGACACCTTCGACACCGACCCGGGCAGTGCGTTGGCCTACGCCTACGACATCGTCTGCAACGGCAACGAGATCGGCGGCGGGTCCATCCGTATCCATCGCCAGGATATCCAGGAGCGGGTCTTCGCGATCATGGGCCTGTCCGAGGCCGATGCCCGCGAGAAATTCGGATTCCTCCTGGACGCCTTCACGTTCGGCGCTCCGCCGCATGGTGGGATCGCGTTCGGCTGGGACCGGATCGTGATGCTGCTGGCCGGTGCCGACTCGATCCGCGAGGTGATCGCGTTCCCGAAGTCCGGCGGCGGCTACGACCCGCTGACCGCGGCCCCGGCACCGATCACCGCCGGCCAGCGGCGGGAGGCCGGCGTCGACGCCGTTCCGGTCAAGAAGGTCGAGACGCCGAAGGCCGAAACGCCGAAGGCCGAAACGCCGAAGGCCGAGACGCCGAAGACCGACGGCTGAGCGAAAGTCCGTGCTGCATCTCCGATTACTGGTGCCGACCGAGCTCAGCGCTGCGGTGCTGGCGTTGCTGGGCGGCTATCCGGGGGTCGCGCACCTGAGCAGGATCACCGGCGCAGCCCTGGAGCCGGCCGGTGACCTGATCGAGGTGGAGGTAGCCAGGGAGGTCGCGGACGAACTGATCGCCGAGCTCCACACCCTCGGACTGACGACGTCGGGTGCGATGTCCGTCAGCCCGGTCGACCTGTCCTTGTCGGCCGCCTCGGCGCAGGCGCTGGCCGAGGCGCCGGGAAATTCGCCGGACTCGGTGATCTGGGAACAGGTGGAAGCCAGGATGGGCGCGGATTCGGCTCTGTCCGGGACGTTCCTGGCCTTCTTGACCATCGCGGCGTTGCTGGCGGGCATCGGCGTGGTGCTGGATTCGCCGATCACCGTGGTCGGAGCCATGGTGGTCGGCCCGGAATTCGGCCCTCTGGCCGCGATGTCGGTCGGAATCGTGAGGCGACGACCGGTGCTGATCCGTCGCGGGGCGATTGCGCTGGCCGTCGGATTCCCGTTCGCGATGCTGGTGACCGCCGCCGCCGCCTGGGTAGGGGCCAGGACCGGGCTGATCAGCACGGCCGACCTGACGAGCAATCCGCAGACCGAGTTCATCTACGAGCCAGGTGTGCTGTCGCTGGTCGTGGCATTGCTGGCCGGTGCTGCCGGGATGCTGTCCACCACCAGTGGCAAGTCGGCCGCTCTGGTCGGGGTCTTCATCTCGATCACCACCGTGCCGGCGGCCGGCTATGCGGCGGTGGCCACGGTGCTGGGCGAATGGCACCAGGTCGGCGGGTCGGCCCTGCAGTTGCTGATCAACCTCATCGGCATCGTGCTGGCGGGGGTGGTCACGTTGATGATCGTGCGGCGGATCGACGTGTACCGGGCCTCCCGGCGGGTGCCGGCAGATTAGTCGGACATCACCACTTCTGACGTCATCACGTCGGACAGGGCGGTACGGACGGCCTCGACCGACCGGCGGACGTCTTCGTCGTCGGTCGCCCAGTTGCTGACCGAGATCCGCAGCACCGCGCGGCCCTGCCATCTCGATCCCGACATCCAGACGGTGCCGGCCGCCAACAGAGCGGCGGTCACGGCGGCGGTCCGCCGGTCGTCGCCGAAGGCGATGCAGACCTGCGTGTAGACCACCTGGTTGAGCACCTCCGCCCCCTCGATGCCGTCGATACCGGTGGCCAGCGACCTGGCCGTCGCGCAGAGCCGGTCGACGAGACCTGCGACGCCCGCCCGACCCAGCGACCGCAGGACGGCCCAGACCGGAACGCCTCGCGCGCGCCGGGACAGCTCGGGTACCCGCTCGAAGGGGTTCCCCGGGCCGTCCGCCTCGCTCGGCAGATAGCTGGTCTGCAGTCCGAAGGTCGCCCGCATCGCCCTGGCGTCCCGCACCACGGCGACCCCGCAGTCGTAGGGGACGTTGAGGGTCTTGTGCGCGTCGGTGGCCCACGAGTCGGCGTCGGCGAGACCCTGCGCCAGGAAATGCATCCCGGGTGAGGCCGCGGCCCAGAGCCCGAAGGCCCCGTCGACGTGGACCCAGGCGTTCCGTCGGTGGGCCGCGGCCACCGCGGCGGTGAACGGATCGAACGCGCCGGAATGCAGATTGCCGGCCTGCAGGCACACGATGATCGGCTCGCCTCCGGGTATCCCGTCCAGCGCGGCCGTCAGTGCGTCGACGCGAATCCGGCCCTGGGCGTCGGCAGCGACCGCGACGGGGCGGCCAAGGCCCAGGTAGCGGAGGGCGGCGTCGACGGTGTCATGCCGCTCCGCGCCGACGAGGACGTGGATCCTCGGTGCTCCGCACAGGCCCTGCGTTCCGACATCCCACCCGACGCGATCGAGGACGGAGAAGCGGGCGGCGGCGAGGCCGGTGAAGTTGGCCATCGTGGCGCCTGTGACAAACCCGACGTCTGCGCCGGAGGGAAGTCCCAGCAGGGCCAGCAGCCACCGGGCAGCGGACTCCTCGATCGCCGACGTCGCCGGCATCGGCGTCCGCATTCCGGCGTTCTGGTCCCAGGCGCTGACCAGCCAGTCCGCGGCCAGTCCGGCCGGCAGCGTTCCGCCCATCACCCACCCGAAGAACCGGCCGGAGCCTATCGCCATCAGTCCCGGCTCGGCGCCGGTGGCCAGTTCGTCGATGACGTCGGCCGGGTTCTCGCCGTCCAGCGAGAGCGGCCCGCCGAAGGTGGCGCCCAGTTCGTCGATGCCCAGTCGCGGCCCGACCGGTCTGCTGTCGAGCCCGGCGAGCCAGTTCCGCGCGTGCCAAGATGCCCGATCGAGTGCCAGGGCGTAGTCGTCGCTGCGATCGGTCATCGTCGTCCTTCGGTCGGTGTCATACGTCGGTCAGCAGGGAGAGACGGCGCTGCAGCAAGGGATTATCGATCCCGTTTGCGATCACCACGGCTGACGGGAGGTCGGCGCGATCGCCGATCCCGGCGCTGTGCACGGTCGCCCAGACCTGGAATTCGGGCAGGTCGTACCGGACCGCCTCGGTGCGAAGGCGGTCGGCCAGCGCCCCGACGAGCGCGGGCTCCGTATGCACCGCGAGCTCCAGCTGGGCCAGGCCCACGTAGGCCGAGACCCACACGTAACGGTCCGGTACCCGGTCGCTGCGCCGCCTCGCGTCCACGATCCACTCCCAGGCCGAGGCGGCGTCGCCGCTCTGCTGCGCCGTGATGCTCAGCACCCTGGCCGCCATGCCCTCCCAACACGGATCGCCCAGTTCGCAGCCGAGGGCGAACGCGTGCTCGGCCTGGGTCCTGGCCTTTTGCCATTCACCCTGGTGCCCAAGGCATTCGGCGCGGAGGGCCTCGGGCCAGGGTAGGAAGGCGTTCCAGCGGAGCTGCTGCGCACGTTCGATGCTGGCCTCGGCTGCGGCGACCGCCTCCGGGGTCCGGCCGGAGAGCATGAGCGAACGGGCCAGGACGCCGAGGCTCCAGATGCCCTGGCGGTGCCGGTCCGCGGTGTCGGCGATCCGTACCGACCTCGTCAGGAGCCTGACTGCGGAGAAGTGTCGTCCCTGGTCCGCCTCGTTCATGCCGCGCAGCGCAAGGATCCCGGAAGTCAGCCCCGGTTCGTCGTCTCCCGCCAGTTCGGCGAGAGCATCGTCGAGGGCCAGAAGGGCGGAACCGTGCCGTCCGGCCTGGATGTCGACGAAGGCGAGTTCCCGCAGGATGTCCGCGGCCAGTGCCGATCGTCCGGCTGCGCGTGCGGCACGCAGTCCACGGTGCAGGACCAGGGCGCCCTCACCGTCGAATCCGCGCACCGAGTGGACCAGGGCGGCACCGAGTGCGTGCAGCACTTCGGCCAGCAGCGCGGAGTCGTGGGCGCGCTCGGCGTCCGCGGCCGCCCGTCGCAACGTTTCGACACCACCGTCGGCGGCACCCGCGTCCAGCGCAGCGCGTCCCGCCTGCAGCAGCGCCGCTGCGACCACTCCCGATCTCACGCCGACCGGCGGCGGCAGCGTCGGATCCTGCGCAGCGGCACGCAGGGCCGGAGACAGGACGAGGCCCTCCCGGGCGAACATGCCCTCGCAGGCCGCCAGATGCAAGGTGGCCACACCGCTGCGGCCATCAGTCACCAGAGCCCGAAGCAGCAGCTCCTGTGCATGTTCGTCGAGCGGATCGAGGCGGGCGGCGGCCTCGGCGACCGTCACCGCGCGCTCCGGTTCACCCGCAGCCAGCAGCCGCAGGACGGTGGTCCGCAGCTGCTGACGGCTCTTCGCCGCGTAGTGGGAACGGGTCAGCAGCAGCCAGGTGTCGAAGGCGGGGGAGTCGCGGAGCTCGACGCCGTCGAGCAGGTCGCCGGCGACATCGACGACGTCCAGCTCACCGGCGTCCAACTGCCACACGTCGACCTCCAGGCGCCCACGGTCCAGCACCACGGGATCACCCCGCAGCAGGTCTGCGCGTCCCAGCGATCGCCGGAGGTCGGCCAGGGCCCACCGCAACGCGGCGGCCGGATCGTCGGCCTCGCCGAAGAGCTCCATCGCCAATTCGGTGCGCAGTACGGGCCGCTCCGCCAGTGCGATCCTGGCGAATACGGCCCACGACTTCCGTCCGCGGGCGGACGGGTGTGGCCCTTCGTCGGTGAACTCCGGACGAGGGCGGCCGAGCAGCCGCACCCGCACCGTCATGGAGCGGCCGGCTCAGACGGTCGCCGAGGCGAGGTCGACCCGGCCCTGCAGGCCCTGGATGTCGGCAGTGCGCAGTCCCTGCCCGCCGATACCCCAATCACCACTGCGGACCTCCTCCACGACGACCCAGGTGACCCCGCGAAGGTTCTCGCCCTCGACCGCCACCACGGCGTCGGTGATACCGGCGATCATGTCCTTCTTCTGGTCGGATGTGAAGACACCCTCGATGACCTTGACGTTGACAAATGGCACGGTGAGCTCCCTGCGTCGTGGTGAGTGCTGACGGCGATCACCATCACCGGGCACCGTGTGAGGATTCGTGTGAGCGGCGGAGCCCGTTCCACGTTGGAAACACGCACTCCATAGAGTTGGCGACTGGCGTCCGGTCGTGCCGGGGCGCACGGTGCACCGATCGCACCATCACCGAGAGGATCTACGTGGGCATCAAGGTCGCGCTGGAACACCGGACCACCTATCGGTTCGACCGGCTGGTCACCATCAACCCGCACGTCGTCCGCCTGCGCCCGGCCCCGCACTCCAGGACCAAGATCGAGTCGTACTCGTTCACCGTCACCCCCGAAGACCATTTTCTGAACTGGCAGCAGGACCCGTTCGGCAACTTCCTGGCCCGGCTGGTGTTCCCCGAGCGCGCCACCGAGCTCTCCATCACCGTCGGGATCGTCGCCGACCTGCAGGTCTTCAACCCGTTCGACTTCTTCATCGAGGACTACGCCGAGCACTACGGGTTCAGCTACCCGCCGGAGCTGGCCGCCGATCTGGAGCCCTACCTGCACCAGGTCGACGAGGGCGCGCCGGGGAGCGGCCCCGGTGCCGTCGTCACGGACTGGGTCGAGCAGCTGGTGATCGCGCCGAACACGCCGATGATCAACTTCCTGGTGCAGGTCAACAGCGCAGTGCGGGGCGACGTCGGGTACTCGGTCCGGATGGAACCCGGTGTCCAGACGCCGGACCACACGCTGACCACCGCGATCGGCTCCTGCCGTGACTCGGCCTGGTTGCTGGTGGCAGTGCTGCGTCAGCTCGGTCTGGCCGCCCGCTTCGTCTCCGGCTACCTGGTGCAGCTGTCCTCCGACATCCCGTCTCTGGACGGACCGTCCGGCCCCGTCACCGACTTCACCGACCTGCACGCCTGGTGCGAGGTCTACGTGCCGGGTGCCGGCTGGATCGGGCTGGACGCGACGTCCGGGCTGTTCGCCGGCGAAGGGCACATCCCGCTGTCCGCGACCCCGCACCCGGCCAGTGCCGCGGCGATCACGGGGTCGACGGGGATCACCGGGACAACGCTGGAGTACTCCAACACGGTGATCCGGGTGCACGAGGACCCACGAGTCACGTTGCCGTACACCCCCGATCAGTGGTCGGCCATCCAGCAGCTGGGGGCCGATGTCGACCGACGGCTGGTCGAGGGTGACGTCCGGCTGACGATGGGTGGCGAACCGACGTTCGTCTCCATCGACGACTTCGTCGCACCGGAGTGGACCGTGGCGGCTGACGGCCCGGCCAAGCGGGAACGCGCGGGCGTGCTGGCCGCCAGGTTGGCGGAGATCTACGCGCGGGGCGGGCTGGTGCAGCGCAGCCAGGGCAAGTGGTACCCGGGCGAACCCCTTCCCCGGTGGGCGATCTCGCTCTACTGGCGTACCGACGGCGTCCCGTTGTGGCGGCAACCGGCCCTGCTGGCCGACCCGTGGGCGATCCCCACCGGGCACAAGGCGACGGACCCGCTCGCGCCCAAGGTCACGTTGGCGCCGCCCACCCCTGGCCAGCGCTCGATCGCGGAGAAGTTCACCGCGGCCGTGGCGGCCGGATTCGGGCTGCCGGTGACCCAGGTGCGTCCAGCGTACGAGGATGCGGTCGCCCGCCTGGCGCAGCAGGTGCGCCTGCCGGCCGGCGCACCACCGGTCGATCTGGACCCCGGCGCCGACGGGACCGATCAGCGGGCCGAGCTGGTGACGGCCCTCGAGAAGTCGGTCGGGGATCCCACCGCCTTCGTCCTGCCTCTGATCCGGTTCACCCCCGAGCACGCGCCGGAGGCGGCGGAGGGCTGGGGGAGCCCCGACTGGTCGCTGCGGCGTGGTCGCATCGTGCTGCTGCAGGGCGATTCCCCGGCCGGCCTGCGACTGCCACTGGATTCCATCTCCTGGGTGCGGCCGGAGCCGACGGCGCAGCCGGACCCGCTGCACCACAAGCCTCCGCTGGATCCCGAACCCGGTCGCGCCGTCGTCCTGCCCGACCCGGAGGGCCTGCCGACCACCGCGCTCGTGGTCGAACAGCGTGGCGAGTACCTGTACGTCTTCCTGCCGCCGATCGAGGAGCTCGATGCCTTCGTCGAGCTGATCGCGCTCATCGAGGATGCCGCGCGAACGCTGCGGACGGCGGTCGTCATCGAGGGTTATGCACCGCCGGGAGATCCTCGGCTGACGAGCATGTCGGTCACGCCGGACCCGGGCGTCATCGAGGTGAACGTCCAGCCGACGTCGACCTGGACGCAGCAGGTCGAGCTGGCGACGACCCTCTACGAACAGGCCAGGCAGACCCGCCTCGGTACCGAGACCTTCGCCGTCGACGGACTGCACGGCGGGACCGGCGGTGGCAACCACATCACCCTCGGCGGAATCACCCCGGCCGAGTCACCGATGCTGCGCCGCCCCGATCTACTGGTCTCGCTGCTGACCTACTGGCAGCGTCATCCGAGCCTGTCGTACCTGTTCTCCGGGCGCTTCATCGGTCCGACCTCGCAGGCACCGCGGGTCGACGAGGGACGGCCGGAGACGTTGTACGAGTTGGAGATCGCCTTCTCGGAGATAGAGCGACTGAGTGCGGAGGACGGCACGGCGCCACCGTGGGTGGTCGACCGGGCACTGCGGCACCTGCTGACCGACCTCACCGGCAACACCCACCGCGCCGAGTTCTGCATCGACAAGCTCTATTCACCGGATTCCGCGCGTGGCCGGCTCGGGCTGCTGGAACTGCGCGGGTTCGAAATGCCGCCGCACGCCCAGATGTCGCTGGTGCAGGCCCTGCTGGTGCGCTCCCTGGTGGCCAAGTTCTGGGAGAAACCGTTGCAGGCCAGACTGATCCGGCACGGCGAGAATCTGCACGGGCGACATCTGCTGCCGCACTTCGTGATTGCCGACATCGCGGCGGTGGCAGCGGATCTCCGCTCGTACGGCATCGACTTCGCCACCAGCTGGCTGGATCCGTTCTGCGAGTTCCGCTTTCCCCGGATCGGCACGGTCAGCGTCAGCGGCGTCGGGATGGAGTTCCGTTCGGCGATCGAGCCGTGGAACGTGCTCGGCGAGGAGGCCACTGCCGGCGGGATGGCCCGCTACGTCGATTCTTCGGTGGAGCGGATGCAGGTGCGGGTGGACGGTGCGGACAACGGCCGTCATGTGCTGACCTGCAACGGCTACCCGGTGCCGTTGATGGACACCGAAACCCCCGGCCGGCAGGTCGCCGGCATCAGGTACCGGGCCTGGCAACCGCCCAGCGCGCTGCATCCCAGCATCCCGCCGCACTCACCGCTGGTCTTCGACCTGGTGGACACCGACACCGGGGTCTCGCTGGGCGGCGCCACCTACCACGTGGTGCATCCCGGCGGCCGGTCCTATGACGCGCCGCCGGTCAATGCGCTCGAGGCGGAGGCGAGGCGGACCAACCGCTTCGAGGCGGCCGGCCACACCAGCGGCCACGTCGACGTCGCCCAGATCAGGGAGCGGATCGCTCGGCTTGCCGTCGACGCTGCGCCCACCGGGATGCTGGATCTCCGACGCGCCACCGCAGTCTGTCGGTGAAGCCGCCGCGGCGCGCCGACTCCTTGCGAAACGATTGCACGAAGGCGTCCGGGGGCGTGAATCGGTCGGATCGAGGCCCCTCGTGCCTCACAATCGGTGGTGTGAATTCCTCGACCGGGTGCGGTGCGGCGTGTGCTGACGCCGCGCGTGCCGCATCGCAACGCGCGTTGGCGGCGGTGCTCTGCTGATGACCGCGGGAGTGCAGACCGGCGCCGATTCGCTGGTCGAGGACTATCTCGGCCGGTCCGGCATGCTGCCGCCGGCCGGTTCGCAGTTGCGCCGGCGCTACGACGAGTTGACCGGCGCCACCGGGAACCTGCTGCCGGGCTGGGCCGAGATCGCGGGTGGCCTGGACTCGATCGGCCATGCCGGGCTGTCCGGTCTCACTTCGCTCGTCGACCGGTTGCTCGAGGACGACGGTGTCACCTACACGCCGGTCAGTGCCGGCCAGCGGACGGCCGTCCCGGCACAGCGCTGGCAGCTCGATCCGGTGCCTCTGCTCATCGAGGCGGCCGACTGGGCGCGGCTGGAAGCCGGGCTGCTGCAGCGGTCCACCCTGTTGGACGCAGTGCTGACCGACATCTACTCCGCACGCAGCGTGCTCACCAGCGGCCTGCTGCCGCCGGAGCTGGTCTTCGAACACGAGCACTACCTCCGGCAGGCGCACGGCATCACCATTCCCGGTGCACACCAGCTGTTCTTCCACGCGGTCGACGTCTGTCGCGCTCCGGACGGTGGCTTCGAGGCGCTCGGCGATCGCACGCAGGCGCCGTCGGGGGCCGGGTACGCGATGGCGGACCGCCGGGTGGTGTCCCGGGTCCTGCCGGACCTGTTCCGGCGCAGTGCACCCCGCGGCCTGGCCAACTTCTTCCACAGCATCCTTGGATCGCTGCACGCCGTCGCGCCGAACGGTGTGGAGAACCCGAGAGTGGTCGTGCTCAGTCCCGGTACCCACTCCGAGACGGCGTTCGACCAGGCGTTCCTCGCCTCGCTCCTCGGTCTTCCGCTGGTCGAGAGCGCCGACCTGACGGTCCGCAGCGGGCGCCTCTGGATGCGGGCGCTCGGCCGCTACGAGCCAGTGGATGTGGTCCTACGGCGGGTGGACGCTGCGTGGTCGGACCCGCTGGACCTCCGTCCGGACTCGCAACTGGGTGTCGTCGGCCTGACCGAGGTCTGCCGGCGCGGCACCGTGACGGTGGTCAACAGCCTGGGCAGCGGCGTCCTGGAGAACCCAGGGTTGCTGCCCTACCTGCCGGCGTTGGCCCGCGAACTGCTCGGCGAGGATCTGAAACTGCCGTCCGTGCCGACCTTCTGGTGCGGCCGGCCGGCCGGCCTGTCGCACGTGCTGGCGCACCTGGACGAGATGGTGCTGCGACCGACCGGCCCGGGGAGTTCGGTCGTGCCGGCCATGCTCGGTTCGGCGGACCGCGCGACGTGGCGACTGCGGCTCGCCGCCGAGCCGACGAGGTGGGTGGGTCAGCAGCAGGCGGCCTTCTCCGAGGCGCCCGCGGTCGGACCGCGCGGACTGTCGGCCCAGCGGGTGGGCATGCGCCTGTTCACCGTGGCGCACCAGTCCGGCTACGTGGCGATGCCCGGTGGGCTCGGACGGATCGTCGGTGACAGCGGTGTTTCCGGGTTCCCGCCAGCGGCGGAGATCATCCCGACCGGACCCTCGGTGGCCAAGGACCTCTGGGTTCGTTCGCTCCGTGTCGAGCCGTCGTCATCGGTGGAGCCGGTCGGCGTCTCCGACCAGGACTCCGGCCCACTGGTGCAGCCGGTCGAGATGGCTGCTGCCGCGTCGCCGCGGGTGCTGGAGGATCTGTTCTGGCTCGGGCGCTACGCCGAGCGGACCGAGGACCTCACCCGGCTGCTGATCACCACACGCGGGCTCGCGGACACCTATCGCTACCGCCGGTACGACGAGGGCGCCGGGTCCGTCCCGGTCCTGCTGTCGGCGGTCAGCGCCGTGTCGGCCGCCCATCCGTCGCTGTCGTCGGCCGTTGACCCGGTGGCACGGATGCGTCAGGTCGTCCTGGACGTGGACACGCCGGGCACGGTCGCCCAGTCACTGGCCGGTCTCCAGGAGACGGCGCGCGCGGTGCGTGACCAGCTGTCGGGAGACACCTGGATGGTGCTGGCCGGGGTCGACCGGGCCATCGCGGAGCTGGCCGCCACCCCGGACGACACCGGCGCCGTCCTGCAGTCGACCCACGCCGCCATCCTGTCCGGCATGCTCGCGCTCTCCGGGCTGGCCAGCGAGAACATGGTCAGAGACCCCGGCTGGCGCCTGATGGACATCGGCCGACGGGTGGAACGGGGTCAGCAACTGGCCGCCCTGCTGCTGGCCACGTTGACGCAGGCCCACCGGGGAGCGGTGGAGTCGATCGTCATCGAATCCGTGCTCGCGGTGGCCGAGTCGGGGCTGACGTATCGGCGCCGGTACCGCGGGCGCGTCCAGGTCGGCACCGTCCTGGAACTGCTGCTGCTGGACAGCGGCAACCCGCGCTCGCTCGCCTACCAGGTGGGCCTGATCGCGGAGAACCTGCGCCTGCTGCCGGACGCCTCCGGGACGAGCCGGCCGGAGCGACTGACCGAGGAACTGGCGGCCACCCTGCGCCGGGCCCGCCCGGCGGAGATGGACGACGTCGACGCCAGCGGTGACCGGCCGGAACTGGCCCAGTTCCTGACGAGCGTCAACGAGGCGCTCCGGAATCTCGCGGATGCCGTTGCCACGGCACACTTCTGGCGTTCGCGCCCGATGCTCCCGCTCGGTCAGCACGTCGGGGACAAGGTGCAGCTGTGACGGACATCGGAAGGGCGGACGAACCCGTGACGCGTCGCTATCGCATCGAGCACCGGACGGCCTACCGTTACTCCGACAGCGTGTCCGCCTCCTACGGACGCGGATATCTGCGACCGCGGGTGCTGCCCTGGCAGGACCTTCAGTCGCACACGCTGGTGATCGAGCCGGCACCGTCGGACGCGGCCGAGTCGACCGACGTCTACGGCAACGTCGACAGCTACTTCCACGTCACCAAGTCGCACACCGAGCTGGTCGTGACCGGAGTGTCGATGGTGGTCGTCCGGCGACCGGAGATCGACGTCGTTGCGGCCGAACGTCCGTGGGAGGACGCCCGCATCGGTGAGGTCGACGCCGAGGGCATGGAATTCCTGCTGGCCTCGCCCTACGTCCAGATCACCGAGGAGGTCCGCGAGTACGCCGCGAGCAGCTTCCGTCCGGGTCGGCCGGCGATGGATGCACTCGTCGATCTGGTTCGCCGCATCCATGCCGACTTCAAGTACTCGTCGGGGTCCACCAAGGTGGGGACCTCGGTCCCGGAGATCCTGACGAAACGGTCGGGCGTCTGCCAGGACTTCGCCCACCTGATGGTGGCCTGCGCCCGGTCGCACGGCCTCCCGGCCCGCTACGTCTCCGGATACCTGGCGACCAACCCACCGCCCGGCCGCGAACGGATGGTCGGAGTCGACGCCAGCCACGCCTGGGCCGCGGTCCGTGTGCCCGGCGGTCACTGGCTCGCGCTGGATCCGACCAACGATCAGCTCGCCGACGAGCGCTACACGACGGTGGCGTGGGGTCGCGACTACGGCGACGTCCCGCCCCTTCGCGGGGTCATCTTCACCGACGCCGAGACCAGCACCATGAAGGTCGCCGTCGACGTCGCCCCGCTCTGACGGGGACTTTCGGGTGCCCCGCGTTGCCGCGCTCTGACCGGGTGTGCTCCTGGCACCGAGGCCCCGTGTTCCGCGCTGACAGAAATGCCGCGGTTTCCGCGCATACAGGAATGCCGGGCGCATACAGTTCTGCCCGTTTTCGGCCTCCGCGGCGCTGTTTTGAGCGCATCTGTATGCGCGGGCTCCGAGCGTGCTGAATATCTAATCAGCTGGGCTCGCGCGGATGAACTCGTTGAGTCCAGTCACCCGGATCCCATTCGGCCCAGTTGATCCGCGCCGCGGTTGTTGATCCGCGCACATCAATGCGCCTGCCCCGGCGGGACCGGCGACGGACGACGGGGGCGGACGACGGGGGCGGACGACAGGAGCGGGCCGAGGCGGGCGGCCGGGGCGGGTCGAGGCGAGCGGATGGGGCGGCTCGGGGTGTACGGGACCGTGAGGTGGGCCTCGTTTGGGGCCAACCACCTCGGGAACAGTGGAGACGGCGAGTTCGTGGACAGCCCGGCCGGACCGTTAGGGTTCTCAGCGGGCGGAACGAAAACGCCTGCAAGCAATGTCGAGAGCGCTGACCCCTGCGCCGAATGAGGATGGATCTTCCATGCGTGACTTCCTGTGCCCGAAATGCGGCCAGCGATTGGCTTTCGAGAACTCCGTCTGTCTGAACTGTGGCAGCAACCTCGGATTCGACCTGCAGGCGAGGGATTTCGCGCTGGTCGGCCCTAGCGGGATGACGAACCAGCAGCCACCGCAGGTGATGTGCGCGAACCTCCACATCGCTGGCTGCAACTGGCTGGTGCCGTCCGGCGTTCCGGGTGGACTGTGTCGTTCCTGCGCGTTGACCAGGACCCGCCCCGCCAACAGCGACCTGACCGGACTACCGGAGTTCGCGGCGGCCGAGGCGGCCAAGCGCCGGCTCGTGTTGGAACTGACCGAGCTCAGCCTTCCCATCAACGGCCGGGACGTCGACCCGCAAACCGGACTGTGCTTCGACCTGCTTTCGAGCCAGCATGCGCCGGTGATCACCGGACACGACGACGGCGTGATCACGCTCGACCTCGCCGAGAGCGATGACGTCCACCGCGAGCAGTTGCGGGTGTCGATGGCCGAGCCCTACCGCACCCTGCTCGGGCACTTCCGTCACGAGACCGGCCACTACTACTTCTCCGTGCTGGCCGAGAACTGGCCGGCCCGCGGCGAGTTCCAGACCCTCTTCGGTGACCCGGAGCTCGACTACCAGCAGGCGCTGGACCGCCACTACTCGCAGGGTGCCCCGATCGGGTGG
This sequence comes from Nakamurella sp. UYEF19, assembly GCF_040546275.1. Taxonomy (NCBI): domain Bacteria; kingdom Bacillati; phylum Actinomycetota; class Actinomycetes; order Nakamurellales; family Nakamurellaceae; genus Nakamurella; species Nakamurella sp. UYEF19. The sequence goes on from NZ_JBEPNO010000012.1 coordinate 112,102, forward strand.
GAGCGGACCTATGTCTCCTCCTACGCGACCATGCACCCGGCCGAGGACTGGGCCGAGACCTTCGCCCACTACCTGCACATCCGCGACACCATCGACACCGCAGCGGCTTTCGGTATTGCACCGGCCGGAGCGACCGTCGACCGGCCGATGGCCGGTGACGCCGGGTTCGACCGGATCATCGAGCTGTGGCTGCCCCTGTCGTGGGCGTTGAACATGATCAACCGTTCGATGGGCCACTCTGATCTCTACCCGTTCGTCCTGCCGCCGGCCGTGCTGGAGAAGATGCGACTGGTCCACAAGCTGGTCGCTGCCGCCTGACCGATCTCACCAGTGGCCGACTGGGTGCGTTGCGCACCGTGCAGTCGATGACGTGCGCACCGGCCGGTAGCCTGCCTTCGTGACCGACTTCGAGCCCGGCCTGTTCGGGCCGGCGTCCGGACCGGACGGCGATGCCTCAGTGGTGTCGCCGGCTACGGCCTACCAACGGCCGCGGTTCGACCCGCAGGCACCGCTTGCCGTCCGGATGCGGCCGATCAACCTGGATGAGGTGGTCGGTCAGACCCACCTGCTCGGGCCTGGGGCCCCCCTGCGTCGACTGGTGGAGGGCGGCTCGCCGTCCTCGATGCTGCTCTACGGTCCGCCCGGAACGGGCAAGACCACCCTGGCCACCCTGGTCGCCGGGGCCACCGGACGACGTTTCTCGCAGCTCTCGGCGCTCTCGGCCGGCGTCAAGGAGGTGCGGGCCGTCATCACCGACGCCTCGAACGCCCTGCGGCGCACCGGCGAGCAGACCGTGCTGTTCATCGACGAGGTCCACCGGTTCTCCAAGACCCAGCAGGACTCGCTGCTGGGCGCGGTGGAGAACCGCACGGTGATCCTGATTGCCGCGACCACCGAGAACCCGTTCTTCTCGGTGGTCTCCCCGCTGCTTTCGCGATCCCTCGTGCTGCAACTGCAACCGCTCACCGACGACGAGATCGGCGACCTGCTCGACCGGGCCGTGGTGGACGAGCGCGGATTGGCCGGCGCACTGGTGCTGGACCCTGCGGCCAGGGCGCACGTGCTCGCCCTGGCCGGTGGTGACGCCCGGCGGGCGCTGACCGCGCTCGAAGCGGCGGCCGACAGCGTGCAGAACGAGAACGGCACGGTCATCGACCTGACGGCCGTGGAGCGCGCCGTCAACCGGGCGGCGGTCCGGTACGACCGCGACGGCGACCAGCACTACGACGTCACCAGTGCGTTCATCAAGTCGATCCGGGGTAGCGATGTCGACGCCGCGCTGCACTACCTGGCCCGGATGCTGGAGGCGGGGGAGGACCCCCGGTTCATCGCCCGCCGCCTGATGATCCACGCCTCCGAAGACATCGGCATGGCCGATCCGACCGCTCTGCCCGTGTGCGTGGCGGCTGCGCAGGTGGTCCAGCTGGTGGGTCTTCCCGAGGCCCGGATCGGGTTGGCCCAGGCCACCATCCACCTGGCCACCGCGGCCAAATCCAACTCGGTGGTGATGGCCATCGACGCAGCCATCACCGACGTCAGATCCGGACGGATCGGTTCGGTGCCGCCGTCGTTGCGGGACGGCCACTATCCGGGGGCCGCACAGCTGGGCAACGCCCAGCACTACGTCTATCCGCCGGACGTGCCGGGTGGGGTCGCGCAACAGCAGTACCCCCCGGACGAACTGGTGGGGCGCGACTACTACACCCCGGTCGGTCGGGGTGCCGAGCGTCCGGTGGCAGAGCGGCTGCCCCTGATCCGGCGGGCGATCCGGGGCGGGCCTGCGGCTCGCGCCGACGATGACAAGGGCGGCAGGGGCCTCGAGAAGGACCCCCAGAAAGGCCCCGAGAACGACCCCCAGAAGGACCCGGACAAGACAGCCAAGAAGGAGCGCAACTGATGTCGATCGCAGCGATCAGAGTGGCAGCGGCCGGTGGACCGGAGGTCCTGACGATGGGCGAGGTCGACCTCCCGTCGCCGGGTCCGGGTGAGGCGCTGCTCCGGGTCGGCGCTGCAGGCATCAACTTCATCGACATCTACCGACGCAGCGGCGTCTACCCGATGTCCTACCCCTACACCCCCGGGAACGAGGGGGCCGGTTCCGTGCTCGCCGTCGGCGATGGTGTCACCGAGGTGGCCGTCGGCGACCGCGTTGCCTGGTCGGATGTGCCGGGATCCTATGCAGCGCAGGCCATCGGGTCCGCAGCCAAGCTGATCCCGGTCCCCGACGACGTCGATGACCAGCAGGCCGCGGCTCTCCCGCTACAGGGCATGACCGCGCACTACCTGGCCTCCGATTCCTACCGGATCGTCGCGGGCGACACCGTCCTGATCCACGCCGGAGCAGGTGGGGTCGGGCTGCTGCTCACCCAGATCGCAAAGATCAAGGGCGCCACCGTGATCACCACCGTCTCCAACTCGGCCAAGGGCGAGCTGTCCACCGGGGCCGGTGCCGACCACGTGCTGGTCGGCTACGAGGGATTCCCGGAGGCCGTTCGTGAGCTGACCGGCGGCACGGGCGTACTGGCCGTCTACGACGGCGTCGGCAAGGACACCTTCGACGGCTCGCTCGCCTCGCTGGCACGGCGCGGAACCATGGTGCTGTTCGGCGGATCCAGCGGTCAGGTGCCGCCGTTCGACCCCCAGCGACTCAACAGCGGCGGGTCGCTCAGCCTCACCAGGCCGACCCTGGTCGACTTCACCGTCACCAGGTCCGAGATCCTGGGCCGCTCGCAGGAGCTGTACGGCTGGGTCGAGGACGGCCGGCTGGACGTGCGCATCGGCGGCACCTACCCGCTGGCGGACGCCGGAGCTGCCCAGGACGATCTTGCCACCCGTCGGACGACCGGAAAACTCCTTCTGATTCCCTGACCGGCGACCGATCCTGTCAGGGCGACCGATCCTGTCAGGAAGCCGGGCAACTCTGGCCAACGGCGATCTCGACCGCGCAGAAGTTGCTCGACCACGCAGCTTTGGCGCCGGCATCGCCGATTCGATAGGCCTGGACCACCGCAACGGCCGCGATCGCCACGGCGAGGACACCGACGGCGATCTGTGCGCCGGTCGAACCGAGAACCGCCGGACCCTTCGACCGACGGACGAGCACCGGCAGACCCCAGGCGGCCAGCGCCAGGACGAAGAGGCCGATGGCCCAGGGGGTCAGTCCATCTCCCAGTCGGATGTGGGTGAGGATCAGCTGGCCGTTGGGGGTGGCGGGGTTGATGTACACGTGCCGCTGCAACCACTCTCCGGCGTTGGTCGTGATCGGGACGCAGATCAGCGCCAGCAGCGCGATGATCGGGGTGCTGATGCCGAGACGCCGGCGGGCCGCCGGCCAGACCGCGGACAGGACCGTCATGCCTGCGGCCACCGGGATCCCGATGACCACCAGATGGATGAGCAGGATGTGCGCGGGTAGTCCGTTGATCTCATTCACCCCCACAGCATGCGGTGTGCCGTCTGACGGCGCGCGGGCGGGGACGGCGCGCGGGCGGGCGGGCCGGCGCGGGACGAGAAGGGCATCTGGGTGCGCGGGTACGCTGTGATGCGGCGAGCGGACACCGAGACTGCACTCCAAGGACCTCCGAAGGGACATCGTCGACCGTGAAGCGCATCTATTACTTTTCCGCAGGGGTGGCCCTGGGGGCGATGGCAACCCGTCGCACCCGCCGGGCCAAGGAAGCGGCGCGCGCTGCGCTGGCCGCCAAGCTGACCCCGTCGGCCATCGCGTCCGACGTGGCCGACGCCATCGCGGAACTCGGCAATGCCGTCGGATCGTTCGCCCAGGACGTCCGTCAGGGCGCAGCCAACCGCCGCGCCGCCTACCGGCCGATGGTCGACAACAACACCGGTGTGGTCGCCATGCTGGCCCCCGACCAGGTCGGGTTGGCCTACCCGCTCAGCTCGGTCGACACCGTCCACACCATCACCGTCGCGGACCCACGTTCCGCCTGACGGCACCGTCCGCTGCCGTCGACCCGCCCGGGTCGTGCCGTCAGCCGATGCAGATCAACGAACGTAGAAGAAGGACACCTTGCAGACCCACGAGATCCGACGTCGATTCCTGGAGTACTTCGAGCGGGCGGGACACACCTACGTCCCGTCGGCCTCGCTGGTGTCCGACGATCCGACGCTGCTGTTCACGGTGGCCGGCATGCAGCAGTTCAAGCCGTACTTCCTTGGCCAGACCACCCCGCCTTTCCCGCGGGCGACGAGCGTGCAGAAGTGCGTCCGCACCCTGGACATCGACAACGTCGGCATCACCACCCGGCACAACACCTTCTTCCAGATGGCCGGCAACTTCTCCTTCGGCGACTACTTCAAGGCCGGCGCGATCAAGTTCGCCTGGGAGTTGGTCACCAACTCCCAGGACGACGGCGGCTACGGCTTCGATCCCGAACGCCTGTGGATCACGGTCTACGAGACCGACGACGAGGCCCACCGGCTGTGGCAGGAGATCGCCGGTATCCCACCGGAGCGAATCCAGCGACTTGGCATGGTGGACAACTTCTGGTCGATGGGTACGCCGGGTCCCTGTGGTCCTGACTCGGAGATCTTCTACGACCGTGGTCCGGAGTACGGGCCGGAAGGTGGACCGGCGGCGTCCGACGGTCGCTACATCGAGATCTGGAATTTGGTCTTCATGCAGGACCAGCGGGGCCCGTCCGATGCGGCGGGCGCGTTCGAGATCCTCGGCCCGCTGCCGCAGCAGAACATCGACACCGGCATGGGCATCGAGCGTGTGGCCTTCCTGCTGCAGGAGGTCGACAACGTCTACGACACCGATCTGTGCCGTCCCATCATCACTGCGATGGAAGACGCCTCCGGCATCAAGTACGGCGCGTCCACCGAGGTGTCCGATGACGATGTAAAGATGCGGATCATCGCCGACCACAGCCGGTCCGCGGTGATGCTGATCTCCGACGGCGTCACGCCCGGCAACGAAGGCGGCGGCTACGTCCTGCGGCGGCTGATCCGGCGGGCGGTCCGGTCCGCGCGGCTGCTGGGGGTTACCGATCCGGTGATGAGCAAGCTGGTCACCGTCGTCTCCGAGCTGATGAGTGATTCCTACCCCGAGATCGCCGACGACCTGGTGCGCATCGAGCGGGTCGCGGTCGCGGAGGAGAACGCCTTCCTCAAGACCATCGCATCGGGGTCCAAGCTGTTCGAGACCGCGGCCGCGCAGACGAAAGCAGCTGGCAGCACCCAGGTCTCCGGCTCTACCGCGTTCGTGCTGCACGACACCCAGGGCTTTCCACTGGATCTCACGCTGGAGATGGCGGCCGAGGCCGGATTGACCGTTGACACAATCGAATTCGACCGTCTGATGCAGGAGCAACGCAGCCGGGCCCGTGCGGATTCCAAGGCGCGCAAGGGCGGTCTGGAGGATCTGACGGTCTACCGGCAGCTGCTCGACGTCGGTCCGACCGAGTTCACCGGGTACGACGAGCTCGAGTCCGAGGGCACCGTCCGCGGCATCATCTCGGGCGGCAACCGGATCCCGGCGGCCGGCGAAGGCCGGACGGTCGAGATCGTACTGGATCGCACGTCCCTGTACGCCGAGTCCGGCGGCCAGGACTCGGACGCCGGAACCATTGTGGGAGATGGTTTCTCGGCCGAGGTGCTGGACGTCCAGAAGATCGACCGCAGGCTGTACGTGCACAAGGTGCGGATCGTGCACGGGGAACTGACCGAAGGTGCGGGGGTGCTGACGAAGGTCGACCCGGACTGGCGTCTCGGCGCGCGGCAGGCGCACAGCGGCACCCACGTCGTGCACGCCGCCCTGCGGCAGGTGCTCGGCCCGGATGCGTTGCAGGCCGGGTCCTACAACAAGCCGGGGTACCTGCGGCTCGACTTCTCCTGGTCCGGTTCGCTGTCCGCGGAGACCCGGAGCGAGATCGAGGAGGTCTCGAACCGGGCCGTCCGCAGCGATCTCGGGGTACGGGTGCTCTACGGCACCCAGCAGGAGGCCCAGGCCATGGGCGCGATCGCGCTGTTCGGCGAGACCTACGACGACACCGTCCGCATCGTCGAGATCGGCGGCCCCTGGTCGGTCGAACTGTGCGGCGGCACGCACGTCGAGCACTCCAGCCAGATCGGTCCGATCGCGCTGACCGCCGAGTCCTCCATCGGCTCCGGGGTCCGGCGGGTCGAGGCAGCGGTCGGGATCGAGGCGTTCCATCGGCTCGCCGCCGAGCGCACCCTGCTGCACGCCGTCGCCGGTTCGCTCAAGGTGCAGCCGGCCGACCTGCCGGCCCGGATCGAGACTCTCGTCGAACGACTGAGGGTTGCCGAGAAGGAACTCGAGAAGTTTAGGGCGACAGCAGCTCTGGCGTCAGCGGGCACGCTCGCCGACGCGGCGATCCCGGTCGGCGAGGTCGACCTGGTCGCCGCGTCGATGCCCGAGGGCACCTCGGCCGCGGATCTGCGGACGCTGGCCACGGATGTCCGCGGTCGCCTGACCGGACGTCCCGCCGTCGTCGCACTGTTCGCCCCCTCGGGGGAGACGGTTTCCTTCGTGGTGGCATTGACCCCGGAGGCCACGGCTGCCAGGGGGCTCAAGGCGGGCGATCTGGTGAAGTCCTTCCTGCCGCTGATCGGCGGTCGGGGCGGCGGGCGCCCCGACCTGGCGCAGGGCGGCGGTACCAATCCAGCGGGGACGGCGGACGCCGTGTCCGCGTTGAAGGGGGCTCTCGGCGGCCCGGCCCAGTGACGCCTCCGGTAGACAGCACCGGAGGCCGTTCGTCGGACGGCTCACAGGTGCCCGTCAGGGGTGTACGTCTGGGTGTCGACGTCGGTAGCGTCAGGGTGGGCGTCGCGAAGAGCGATCCCCACGGCATTCTGGCCACCCCGGTGGTGACCCTGGCTCGGGACGAGTCGGGCCAGACGGATCTGGACGCTCTCCGCGACCTCGTCCTCGAGTACGACGTGGTGGAGGTGGTCGTGGGCCTGCCGAGAACGTTGCGTGGTGCGGTGGGGACTGCTGCCACCGCCGCCCGCAGCTACGGACAACAGTTGGCCGCGAGGGTGGAGCCGGTGCCGGTCGTCTACGTCGACGAACGGTTGACGAGCGTCACTGCCAACCGTGTCCTGGCGGAACGAGGCATCAGGGAGAAGGCCCGACGGTCGGTCGTGGACCAGGCCGCCGCCGTGATGATTCTGCAGATGCGCCTCGACGCTCTGTCATCCGCCCGGGGTGTCCGATGAGCGCCGGGGAGCGACGAGTGCGTAGTGAGCATCGCAGCGAGGGACGAGCGAGGAGCGGAACGCAGCGAGTGATGAGCACTTGCGCGAAGAGGCAGAAGCAATGAGCGACCAGCTGGGAATCTTCGACCGCGGCCGCGACGACGAGACCGGTGAGCTGAACCTCAACGAACTGCGGGCCGCGCTCACCCAGACCGCGTCGGCCGCGCCGCCCCCGCCTGCGAAGCGCACGCAGGCGCGACGTGAACAACGCGCGATCCGCAAGGCGGCAGCCAAGCGCCGCAAGCGCCGGATCCGGCACACCGTCATCGCGGTCCTGGTCCTCGGGATCATCGCCGGCGGCGTCTTCGTCGGCTTCAAGGTGTGGCGCAAGGACTCGACAGCGATCCCGAACTTCACCGGCGACGGCACCAGCGAGACGATCGTCCGGGTGGGCAGCGGCGACTCCCTGACCGACATTGCCGACACGCTCGCCGCGGACGACGTGGTGGCCTCGGCCCAGTCGTTCCTCGATGCTTCGGCCGAGAACGCCGATGTGCGCAAGATCAAGACCGGGTACTACAAGGTGCGACTGCAGGCTTCGGCGGCGGCGGCGGTCGATGCGATCACCGACCCGAGAGCGCGGGTCGGGCAATTGCGGTTGATCCCGGGACGACAGCTCGCCGATGTGACGACCAAGACGGGCGGCGGCGGGGCGGTGACGCCCGGGTTCATCACCGAGATCACCAAGGCGGCGTGCGTGCCGCTGAACGGCGTCAACAACTGCTTCACCGCCGACCGGCTCTGGCAGGTGGAGGAGACGGCCGATCCGGCCACGCTGGGTGTGGTGTCATGGGCGGTTCCGTCCGTGCTGAAGGCGCCGGATCCCAAGAAGCGGCTGGAAGGCATGTTGGTGCCGGGCGACTACGACGTCCCGCCGGGGTCCACTCCGGCCCAGGCCCTGCAGTCCGTGATCCGCCAGTCCACCGCCAACTGGAATTCGATGGACATCGTGGCCGCTGCGAAGGCGATCAGGAAGTCGCCGTACGAGGTGGCGGTGGTGGCCTCGCTCGTCCAGCGCGAGGCCGGAATCGCGGACATGCCAAAAGTCGCCAGGGTGGCCTACAACCGGCTGGCCCGGAACATGAAGCTCGAATTCGACTCGACGGTGAACTACTCCCTCGACCGGGCGCAGATCTCCACCACCGCAACGGAACGGGCGAACACGTCGCCCTACAACACCTATGCGACTGAAGGTCTGCCGCCGACGCCGATCAGTTCGCCCGGTCCGAATGCGATCGATGCCGCCCTGAATCCGGCCGACGGCAACTGGTTGTTCTTCGTGAAGATCGACCTCGACGGCAACTCCTGCTTCTCCGAAACCCTGGCTGCCCACAACATCTGCGTGGCCCAGGCGCGCAAGAACGGCGTGTTCGGCCGATGACGGCGGGGTCGCCACCCCCGGCGGGGTCGCCGCCGCACCGGGCCGCGGTGCTCGGTTCCCCGGTATCCCACTCCCTGTCGCCGGCCCTGCACACGGCCGGGTTCGCCGCGGCCGGACTCAGGGGATGGACCTACGAGCGGATCGAGTGCGACGGGGAACACCTGCCCGAACTGGTCCGCGCCAGTGGCCCGGAGTGGGCCGGGTACTCGGTGACGATGCCGGGCAAGGGGGCCGCAGCCGCCCTGGCGGATGTGGCGAGCGACCGGGTGGCCGTGCTCGGCGTGGCCAACACCCTGTTTCGCGGGCCGAGCGGCTGGCACGCCGAGAACACCGACGTCGACGGCGTTCTCGGTGCGCTGCGGTCCGCTGGAGTGATCCCGCACCGGGTCCTGGTGCTGGGCGGCGGCGGCACGGCCCGGTCCGTGGTGGCCGCGCTGGCCGAACTCGGTGTTGACTCGCTGGTGCTGGCCGGACGTCAGCCGTCCAGCACCGCTGACTGCGTCGAACTGGCGGGCAGGCTGGGCCTTGCGGCTCGTACCTCCGACCTGAGCACCGACCAGATCGCCTCGTGCAGCGCAGAGGTCGACCTGGTCGTCTCCACCCTCCCGGTCGGGGCCGCCGACCACCTGGCCGGAACTCTCGCGGGTGTACCCACCCTGCTGGATGTCCTCTACCATCCGTGGCCCACCCCGCTGGCCGCGGCCGGCCATGCAGGGCGGGTCACCGTCACCGGGCTGGACATGTTGCTGCACCAGGCATTTCGGCAGTTCGAGTTGTTCACCGGGCAACCAGCGCCGATGGCGGCGATGCGGTCCGGATTGCTGCGCGCCACCGGTGCCCGGATCCCGTTGGCGCTCGGGACCGGATGAGTGGTCAGCGAGGTGTTCAGAAGACGGCATCGACCACCGATCGCCGCCGGACCACGCGGTTGGTGGTCGCCCTCTGCGTCGTGCTGGCCTCGGCCGGCTGCATCGGCGCCTCGACGCTGGTCTGGTTCACCGTGCCGGGCGGGGCGTCCATCTCCGGGTGGGGGCACATCTCCGGTGGCCAGGCGGACGGCAACGGCCAGAACATCAACGACGTGCTCGCCGGGCTGACCACTTCCACCTACCGTCCGGGGGTGCTCGCCGTCGTCATCGGGGTGCTGGCCCTGCTGGCCGGCCTCGGCATCGCGCTGGTGGCCAGAGGCGAGAAGCCGCACCGGATCCCGGCCGCCCTGCTCGCGCTGTGCGGTGCGGGCGGACTGACCTGGGGACTGCTGCGGGCACTGTCGCCCGGCGACCTGGCCGGCCTCTATCCCGATGCCTGCAATGGCAGTGGTCTCGGCCCCTGGCTGACGGCGGCGTCCTCGGTGGTGCTGCTCGCGGCTGCCGTCGTCGTGTTTCTCGGGCTGCTCGACCCGCCGCCCCCGGTAGCCCGGCGCGGGATCCAACCGGGCTGACCCCGGGAGCTGCTCTCCAGCGCGTCGGTTGTGGACAACGTCGCCGCGCTGAGGTGCTGTCGTGGGAGGGTGGCGAGGTGCGGGGGCTGGAAGTGCTGGCGATCGCCGGGTCGGTGCTCGTGGGCGCCGCTGCCGGCGGTGCCGTCCGTCTGCTGCTGGCACGGCTCCGGCGCGGGGTGGTGCTGCGTCCCGGACCGAGCGAGGCCGGACTGGCTCTGTTGAACGGTCTCGGGACCTGGTTGTGCTGGGGCCGGCCGACCGTCGGGTTGACCTTGTTGGCCGGTCTCCTGCTGGTCACCCTCAGCGGGGTCGACCTCGTGCACCACCGGCTCCCGGATGCGATCACCCTGGGCGCGCTGCCCACGGCTGCGGTCGCCGTTGTCCTGACGGCCGTCCTCGTCCCTGGGTCCGGATCGCTGCCCTCCGCAGCGATCTCGGCTGCCGCACTGTGGGCAGTCTTCGCCGGGATGTCCCGGATCTCGCGGTCCTGGATGGGCCGGGGCGATGTGAAGCTCATTCCCACCCTCGGTCTGCTGATGGGCTACTTGTCGCCCGTCGCAGTACTCCTCGGTCTGCTGATCGCGTTCGTATCGGGATCGCTCATCGCCCTGGTCGGGCTGGCCATCCGTCGGTTGCACTGGAACTCGGCAATCCCGCTCGGGCCGTCCCTGCTCCTCGGCTGCTGGGTGGTGCTGCTCTTCCCCGGTGCGTTCGTCGGGCGGCTGTGAGCGGGCGGACGTGATCAGGAGGGTGTGATCAGGTGGATGTGATCGGATGTGCGCCGACGACGGCCGCGCAGTCGGCCGGATCGAGGTGGAAGATCTCCGGCGCATCGTCGACCGGGATCACCGACACGCTGAGCTCCCCGTCGGGATACAGCCGCACCAGATTGAAACCTGAGGATCCATAGGTCCTCTCGTGACCCGGCGGAGCGAGCGGATCGGTGCGGATGGCCGTCGACGCTGCCACGGCGACCGGGATCCCACCGAGCAGGCCGGACCCGGCGAGGTGGTGGTGCCCGGCCAGGATGATCCTGACGTCGGAGCCGCGGACCACCGCTGCGAGGGCGGCCCGTGACGGGCGATCGAGGGCGAAGTAGGTCAGCAACGGTGACGGTGGAGGGAGCGGAGCGTGGTGCAGGACGAGGACCGTTCCGCCCGGATGGGGCGTTCGGAGCTCGGTGGCCAACTCCTCGAGGTGACCGGGTTCGAGCACGCCGTGGCCGGCCAGTACCACGGTGGAATCGAGTACCACCACGCGGACCTGGGGTAGCGAGTGGACCTGGAGGATCGGGCCGGGATGGTCGGTCCGCCCGAGCAACTCGGTGTGGAATACCGCGCGGACGTCGTGGTTTCCGGTCGCGTACACAACCACCGGGGCCAGCGGCTCGACGGTCGCCCGCAGCCGGCGGTAGGCGTCTGGATCGCCGGAGTCGGTCAGATCACCGGAGACCACGACGACATCGGGTCGCCGACCGTCGCCGGCTGCCCTGACCACTGCCGCTGCCACCCGGTCGAGGGCGGCGGCCGGGTCGATCACCGCGTTGTAGAGCACGCCAGTGGTCGTCAGGTGGGTGTCGGAGAGGTGGGCGATGACGAGGTCCGGAACCTCCGCCGGCAGACCGTCGGGCGTTGGCAGTCCGGCCGGATCGAAAGGTGGGCCGAATGCCGTCATCGAATCTCCCTGCTGATCGGTGCTGAACGGCTCGTCGGTGCTGAAGGGCGGTCGCGCAGCGGAACCGAGTCGGATGCAAGCGCTCCGTGCTGCCTCGCCCAGTCGGTGATGCCCGGAAGCAGACCGGCCAGCGTCCGCGCTCGTACATCCGGTTCACCCACCCCGCGGTCGAACCGGTCGACCATCGCGGTCCGGGCTCCGGCCAGCTGGGCCGCCGCCAGGTCGTGGAGCCAGCGGTCACCGACGGCCATCAACCGGGTGGGGTCCGAACTCGCGCCGATGCGGTCCAGCGCGGCCGCGACGATCCGCGGCAAGGTGTCGGGTTTGCCGGCGTCGGTGACGACCTCGTCGACGAGTTCGGCCAACCCGATCGCATCGATCACCTCGCGGACACCGATGCGATCGGCGTTGGTCACCACCACGACGTGCACCCCGGTCAGTGCACCGAGCAGTGCGGCGAGGCCTTCCGGCGCGTCCAGGGCGAATGCGGAGGCGGCCAGGTCGACGCGGGAACGCCGATACGCCTCGTCCACCTGGTCTGTGCTCAGACCGGCTGCCGCAGCGAGGATCTCGACGGCCTGGCAGCCGTCCTCGGCCGTGCTCAGATCGACCGCCACGGTGCCGATCGCCTTGCCCTCCAGGAAATAGCGGATCCCGTCGATCAAGGCGGTGGCCCCAGCATCGTCGAGGTGGGCCGCGCAGTGCCGGGCATACGACAGCACCGGCAGATCACCCTCGTACAGGGTGCCGTCGAAGTCGATTAGCAGGGCGAGTGGGTCCGGCACAGGTCGAATCGTAGGGCCGATGCTGACTGCGGAGACACCGAAGCCCTCCTCGCCGACCGGATTTGGTGGGCGGGGAGGGCTCTGGTGGAACAGGTGGGTCAGACGCGGGACTTGCTGCCGAACCGGGTCCAGAGGAACAGCACGATGATCGCGCCGATGATGGAACCGACGATCCCGGAGAGCTGGAAGAACCCGTTCTGGCCGTCTTTGTGGAAGAGCAGGTAGCCGAGGAAGCCGCCGACGAACGATCCGATGATGCCCAGCACGATGGTGGCCGGGATCGAGAGGTTCTGCTTGCCGGGGACGACGAGTCGTGCGATGGCGCCGGCGATCAGGCCGATGACGATCAGACTGATGATGAGGCCGAGCATGTTTTCTCCCTAGGGGTGCGCGCGGAGTCTTTCTCCGAGCCCTAGCGGGAGTTTCCCGGATAGGGAGATTCTGATCGGCTGATCGCAGCGACCCGGGGTGTCTGATCTGGGACGACACGGCGTGTCGACCACGATTGTGGAGCCGATTAGTGTATGACCTAAAGCATGGCCAGTTTGTACAAGAAGATCATCAACGGCAGCCCGTACTACTACCTGCGGGAAATGGCCCGGGTCGACGGCACACCGAAGATGGTGTCGGAGCGTTACCTGGGATCGGCAGCGGACATCGTCGCCGCGATCGACGCGGTGGACGCGGCGATGCTTCCGCAGCGGATCGGACATCTGAAGTTCGGTGACCTCGCCGCGGTGTGGACGCTGCTGACCGACCTGGACGTGATCGGTGTGATCGACGAGGTGGTCGGCGGGCGGCGCAGCGACGCGGGCGCCTCCGTCGGGCAATACCTGGCGCTGGCCGCGTTGGGCCGACTGGTGGCGCCGGGCTCGAAACGTGCTTTCGCGACCTGGTGGGCCACCACCGCCGCCGACCGGTTCACCAAAATCAGCACCAAGGTGTTGGACCACCGGAAGTTCTGGGACGCCATGCACCAAGTCGATGCCGCTGCCCTGCAGGACATCTCGACCCGGCTGGCGAGCAAGATGATCGGCAAGTTCGACCTGGACGTCTCCAGCGTCGCCCTGGACATGACGAATTTCGCCACCTACATCGACACCACCAACGACAAAGCGCCGATCGCGCAACGCGGCAAGGCGAAACAGAAACGCACCGACCTCCGCCTCGTCGGACTCGGGATGGTCGTCACCCGCACCGGCGGCGTGCCCCTGGTCTGGCACGCCTACCCCGGGAACCGGCCCGACGTCACCCAATTCCCCGCCCTGATCGACCACCTCGCCGGCGACTACACCCAGCTGGCCGACACCGCCGACCGCACTGCCGGCGCCGACGGTTCGGGTGGTGTTGTGGGTGTGGGCGGCGGTAGCGGCGGCGGGAACCTCGGATCGATGACGGTGGTGTTCGACGCCGGGCAGAACTCAGAAGCCAACTTCGAACACCTCACCGCGTCGGGATTGCACTACGTCGGGTCCGTCCCGCCCTCGGACTGCCCCGATTTGTTGGCGCTGCCGGCAACGGACCGCGCAGCCGTCGACGCCGACCGGTACCCCGGCGTCACCGCGATCGACACCCACCGGAAGGTATACGGCCAGGACCGCCGGGCGGTGCTGATCCATTCCCAGTCGCTGCACGAGGATCAGGCCCGATCGTTCACCGGTACCACCCTGGCCAAAGTCGGACGGTTGTTGGACGAGTTGGCCGCGACGTTGGCCCGCGGGAAAACCCGCCGCACCGTCGAGCAACTGGACGCCGAAATCGGGAAGATCACCCACGACCACTGGGTGAAAGCGGTCATCGACTGGGAATTGTCCGGGGACACCCCCGCCGAGCGGCGACTGACCTGGACCGTGAACGAGCGGAAACGGAAAGCGTTGGAGGAAAGGGTGTTCGGCAAACGGATCCTGATCACCGACCAGCAGGACTGGCCCGTCGTCGACGTTGTTGCCGCCTACCGATCCCAATCGGAAATCGAATTCGGTTTCCGCCAACTCAAAGACCCCCACGACGTGTCGTTCTCCCCGATGTTCCACTGGACCGACAACAACATCGCCGTGCACACCTTCACCTGCGTCCTGGCTCTGCAAATCGCCCACCTGATGCGACTCACAGCCCGCCGCAACGGCCACGACCTATCCGTCAAGGCCCTCCTGGACACCCTCGGCGGCATCGAGGAATCCGTACTGATCTACCCCTGCACCGGCGGCCGACCCAAAGCCCGCCGCATGCTCACCACCATGACCGGTGACCAACAAGCCCTCCACGACCTGTTCGACCTCGCCCGCTGGGCACCAAAGGCAGCGACTTAGGTCATACACAAACCCGGCCTCAGAACCATCCCTGACCAGCACAAACAGCGCCCACGCTCAACCTAGCCGGGAAAGTCCCGCTAGGTGCCCAGGAAGTCGCAGGGCCAACCAAGATTGTGCAGACCGATTTTGCGAGTTCCTTACTTCCGGCCGCGGCCGGGACTGCGGCTCTGCTCTATCTGCAGTTGGTTCAGGCAGGTGGCGGCAGCGACGATCGCGTCCGGTTCGAGGATCACCACTGCCTTGCGTCCAGCGATACCCGCCTTGATCTAGTTGATCAGGGCCACGTAGGCGGCCGCAGTGGGTTCGCCGCCGCTGGATTACGAGTTGCAGTCCCGATTCGTGATGGCGTAGGGGGTGAAGACGGGAACCCCGCCGGCTGCGCTGGCGGCGGACTGGATCGTGTTGACGTAGCTCAGGTTCAGGATGTCGGGGCCAGCGCCGTGCTGCCGACGATCGTCGCAGGGGCCGTCATCACAGAAAGCAACGTTCTGGGATGTCGCAGAGAGCGACTGGTGTGGGACATGGGTGCTCAGGAAAAGGCTCCGACCGGCACCGAGAACGCTCACTTTCCGTAGTCGTCAGCAGATACCGTGCCGACTATGACGAGTGGTAGTGACCCTTGGTGAGCAGACCGGCGATCGCGTCGAGGACGGTCTCGTCACCGGCGAACGGGCCAGCCGGGCGTGGCCAGTGGAGGACGACGTCGGTAAAACCAAGCGCCTGGGCACGGTCGGCCGAGGTGGTGAACGAGTCGAGCGAGGTGAACGAGTAGCCCGGAGCGGAGTCCATGGAGAGGTACCGACGGATGGCGGCCGGGTCGCGACCAGCGCCGGCCGCCGCGGTTTCGAAGATCTCCACCAGTTCGGCCAACCGCGCCCACCAGCCTTCCGTGCCCAGGTCCAGGTCGGGCCCGGTGGTGGCCCAGCCGTCGTATCCGCTGGCAAGACGGACCGACCTCGGCCCGTTGCCGGCCACCACCAGCTGGATCCGGGAGCGGGTGCCAGCCGGTTGCATCCGGGCGCGATCCGCGGTGAAGTACTGGCCGACCTTGCTGGTCTCGGGTTGGCGCAGCAGCAGATCGGTGAGGGCGACGAACTCGGTCAGCCGGTCGACCCGCTGCCCTGGGGTGAGCTCCGGGTGGCCGAGCACCGTCGCATCCCAGCCGAGGCCACCGGCGCCGATGGCGGCGATCATCCGGCCGCGCCCGGTCCGGCCTGGTGCGTCGCCGGCGAGGTCGTCCAGCGAGAGCAGCTCCTTCGCGTAGGGCACCGGGTGGCGGAAGTTCGGCGACGTCACCCAGGTGCCAAGATCCAGGCTGGTCGTGGCAGCCGCGGCGGTGGCCAGTGTGGTGACGGTCGCGTACCAAGGCTCGTCCGCCAGGTCCCGCCAGGCCAGGTGGTCGTAGGTCCAGCCGTGGGCAAAACCCCTGTCCTCCAGGGATTTCCACCGCAGACGCGTCTCGGCCGCTGGGAACTGGGGAAGGATGACGACGCCGACCTGCATGGGTGCGAACCTACCGGGTACTGGTAGTACTGGCTGGTCACACCAGAAGGCGACCGGCATTGGACAACGACGTGACGAACAAGTCACACAAGAGGAGCTCGCAGATGAGCGCAGTACCCAACGTCCTGCTGAACAACGGCGTCGAAATTCCGCAGCTGGGTTTCGGCGTCTTCCAGATCAAGCCCGCGGATACCGTCGAGGCGGTCACCAAGGCTCTGGAGATCGGCTACCGCCACATCGACACCGCTCAGATGTACGGCAACGAGAAGGAGGTCGGCCAGGCCATCGCGCAATCCGGCCTCGACCGCTCCGAGATCTTCGTGACCAGCAAGCTGAACAACAACCAGCACGGCTATGACGACGCCCTCACCGCGTTCGACAAGACCCTGTCCGACCTGGGCCTGGAGAAGGTGGACCTGTTCCTCATCCACTGGCCGCTGGCCACGGTGCGGAACTTCGTCGACACCTGGAAGGCGTTCGAGACCATCTACTCCGAGGGCCGCTCCCGGTCGATCGGTGTCTCGAACTTCCAGCCGCACCACCTGCGCAGCCTGCACGAGCAGACCACGGTGCCGCCGGCCGTCAACCAGATCGAGGTGCACCCGTACCTGACGCAGGAGCCGCTGCGTGCCTTCGACGACGAGCACGGCATCAAGACCGAGGCCTGGTCGCCGATCGCGCAGGGCAAGGTGCTGGACGATCCGACCATCACCGCCATCGCGAAGGAGTACGACAAGACGCCGGCCCAGGTCGTCCTGCGCTGGCACGTGCAGCACGGCAGCATCATCTTCCCGAAGTCCGTCACCCCGGAGCGGATGAAGGAGAACTTCGAGATCTTCGACTTCGAGTTGGCGCCCGCCGACATGGGGTCGATCTCCGCGCTCAACAAGGACGAGCGGACGGGTCCCGACCCGGACGTCTTCGACTACGTTCCCGCCTGAGCCATCTGATCCATCGCCGTTGTTGCTGACTTCGGGCGGCTTGCTGCCGCCCGAAGTCAGCCGGTGAGTTCCAGACCTGAGGTCCGGAACCGTGTCTTCCCCGTGTTGGCCGTCTTCGGCTCGTACATCTCGCCCCATTCGAGCAGAGCCGATCCGGTCCACGTCGAGAAGCCGGCTCCGGCCAGCGGCGCTGAAGGCAACGCCCGCCACCCTCTGGTCGCGGGGTCGTATGTCGAGGCGCCTCCGGGGTAGGTGGCCCTACCGCCCGGCGTGGTGGTGCAGGTACTCGTGTCGTAGGCCAACAGGGAGTTGCCGGTCCACAGGAAGTCGGCACTCAGATCGTCGTCGGGTCCGTGGGGGAGTTCCGTCAGCGTTCCGGTGGCAGGGTCGGCCAACACCGAGTGCAGATTGAAGCGGTAGGGCCCCGCACAGAACCCGCAGTAGGGCTGTCCGGCCGGGAAGAGCAGGTTCGATCCGGAGGTCGATCCCAGGGCCAGGATCCTGGGGGCCACCGTGCCCGCCTTCGATGCCAGACGGTTCGAGGTCGACTGTCCGTTTCCGTCCAGAGTGAAGCCGTCAGTACCGAAGGTCGACTCGGTGGTGTTGTTGCCGACCGGATGGCTGTCGAGCCAGTAGACGAAGAGATAGACCGAAGATCCAATGGCAGCACTGGTCACCAGTTGCGCATGATGGTGCGGATCGAGTCGGACTGCTGTCTCCGCGGTCCAGGAATTCGTCTGCGGATCGTAGAACCGGACAAATGCGGAGGTCTCGCCATCGAGGACGACGACCAGCGCCACGCGTGACCCGGTCCAGACCGCCTGTACGGACAGTCGGTGCGATGAATCTGCGCGCGGGAGGTTCGGCGGCGTAGCCACCCTGATCCAGGAGCGTGTGCCAGGCGTGTACAGCGCGCCGTCCTCCAGTGGGCCGCCTGTGGCGTCCTGACCTCCCCAGACGAAGAGGGAGGTGCCGGTCCACACCGATACGGCGCCTGATCGCGCACCGATCGGCGCCGTAAGCAGGGTGGTCCAGGCGCGAGTCGCCGGATCGTAGGAGGCGCCGTCCGCGAAATATTTGCTGGTCTGCATGGTGTTGCCGCCCCAGATGATCCACGCCGTGCCGGTCCAGGCGCTGGCCCCGTTCTCCCGTCCGACGATCGGCGCGTCCGGGAGTGCCGACCACCGTGGGTGCCGGAACACCGGTCGTGGCGTGTTGGTCGTACCTCCGCCGGATGCAGCGAGAGTGCTTGTGCTACTGGTAATTCCACTACTCGCGCCGGTGGTTGCAGTACTTCCGGTCCTCGCGCTCTGCCCCGCACAGCCGGCGACCAGTGCAGCGGTGGCAAGGAGAGCCATGGCTGCCCGGCCATGACGTCCGGCCCGTCGCCGCACCGTTCCGCGTCCGTCCATGACGACCAGACGGCGCACGGCGGGCCAGGGGTTGCGCGGATCAAGCGTCAATCTGCATTGACAGATCCGCATTGTCAATCTACATTGACAACATGACGGACAACACGACAACAGGAACCGACCTCGCGCAGGCGGCGAGCAGCGGCGATCCGGCGGAGGGGCTTCGCGCGGTGCGCGCGCTGCGCGAGCTCGCTGACCGGCTCGAGACGTTGCAGGTCGGGCAGGCCCGCGATCTGGGCTGGTCCTGGCAGGAGATCGCCTCGCACATCGGGGTCAGCCGTCAGGCGGTCCACAAGAAGTACAGCCACGCCGAGCGTCACTTCTTCGGAAAGGAAAGGTAGCCATGTTCGAACGATTCAGCCACGAGGCCAGGACGGTGGTGGTGCTCGCGCAGGAGGAGGCCAGGACGACGCGGGAACCGAACATCGGAACCCACCATCTGTTGATCGGGCTCGCCGGCCCGGGGGACGACACCGCCTCCCGTGCGTTGCGGGCAGTAGGTCTGGATGCAGCCACCGTGCGCAGGCATCACACGATGTCGGCCGGCCGTGCACTCGACGGTTCTGCCTTGGCCGGGCTCGGGATCGATCTCGAGACCGTCCGGCGGGCCGCGGAGGAGCGGTTCGGGGCGGGCGCCCTCGATGCACCGCCGGGTCGACGTCGGCTGCAGGGTCACATCCCGCTCAGCTTCGGCGCCAAGCAGTCGCTCGAACTCGCACTCAGATCAGCGGTCGCGCTGCAGTCGAGCGAGATCTCGACGGGTCACCTACTGCTGGGCATCATCGACGAGGGCCGTGATCGAGGCGCCGGCCTCCTGCGTGACTGCGGTATCGACCTCACCTCCCTTCGTGCGGGGGTCGTCGCCCTCCTGACGCCCCGCGCCGCCTGAGCCCAGCGAGGTCTCGCGGTGGCCGGGTCAGAAGCCGAGTTCAGCCCGAGCCGCAAGCGGTGTCGGCGTCGCCCAGCGGCGCAGGTAGTTGTCGTTGGTGGTCAGTGAGCGGGTGAAAGCCTTGTCCAGGTAGAGGGTCCCGTGCAGATGGTCGGTCTCGTGGGCAACGATCCTGGCGGCCCACCCGCTGACCACCTCGTCGACGGGGGCGCCGTTTTCGTCGGTGGCAACCAGGTGGACGGCGCTGGGCCGCTCGACCACCGCCTGGTAGCCCGGCACGGACAGACACCCCTCGTAGAACGCCGCGACGTCGTCACCGACGGTGCGGTAGGAGGGATTGACGAGCACCCGGAACGGCAGCGGCGACCGATCACGAACGCGGGCGGCCTCGGACGGGAGGGTGGCCAGGTCCTCCAGGACGGCCAGCTGGACGCCGAGCCCGATCTGCGGGGCGGCCAGCCCGACACCCGGTGCAGCCAGCATGGTCTCGCGCATGGCGGTGATCAGATCGGCCAACACGTCAGCGGAGAGGCTACCGTCGTAGGGCTCCGCCCGCCGACGCAGCACCGAGTCGCCGGCGGCGACGATGGGCAGGGGACGGGGGCCGGACAGCAGTTGCTCGACGGCAGAGTTCAGTGGCACCCCTGCAGGTTAGTGGGCGCTGGCCGGCTTGCGGGCACGCCTGTTGGACCCCCGGGTGCGGATCATCGAGACGTCAGGCTGCGTCACCGACGGCCGAATTGTCGCTGAGCTGTCCTCTTTCGCTGCCTCACTCCATTCAGAACGATAAGTATCGCCTCGGTTCGCGGATTGGCTGGACGCTGGTCAGGAGCTCCACGCTCCGTCCGTCCTGCCGTACAAAGTCGCCAACGTCGGCCTACATCTGCCTCGCGCAGCGCCTTCGGACAACGGCTTGGACGCTGGATGGTGCACTGCCTCGCAATGCTGCCGATCACGGACTTCCTGTCCGGCTTGTGTCCTGACCGCCTGACTCGGCTACTGCGGTTCGTCATGGCGAGGAAACCTGTGGGTTGCAGGGAGAGTGCAGTCATTCCGCAGCAACCCGGCCGGTGCGCTCGAGAAGCGCGGCGGCCTCCATCAGCATCCAGCCGGAGAGTTGGACCGACAGGTCCCGTTCCGGCTGGTCGGACTCCTCGACGGTCGCACCCGAGGTGCGTCCGGCGCGCCCGCGGCCCGGGAGTAGGGCTGGGATGCGCCAGTCAGGTCCGAACAGTGGGCCAGCCGGGGCCGAGACCCGTTGTGCCCAGGCCGCTTCCGCCGAGGCCAACACCAGGTGTCCAGCCATCTCACGGGTCTGGACATCCTCGACGTCCCGGCCCGGCAACGAGATGGCAACCTGAGCCAGGTACCGCATCAGGATCCCGGTGAAGAGTCCGCCGTTACCACCGCCATGGCCCAACAGCACCCCGGCAACCGCCAGTTCCCGATCGATCGCCGCCACGAGACGGTGGATCCGTGAGTGGTCGCTGGAATCGTCCTGCTGGACGAGTTGCAGTTCGGCGCCCAGCACCACCCCCTGGCAGTAGGTGAAGTAGGTGGGTTTGAGCTGCTCCCCGGGATGAAATCCGTCGGCGATCAGGTCACTGCCCGGTAGTCGCAGGTTGGTGTCCATCCAGTCGGCCATCTGCTGCGCACGATGCCGGAATCCCGTCCGGGCCAGCAGGATCGCCGCCGGACCGTTCGCGGGAGCGTTGAAGAACTCCTCGCCGGTGCGCCACGGAATGCCGCCCATCGGCGGCGACCAGGCATCGAGGATTCTGGTGCAGATCACCCGCAGCGCAACGGCATCGCCACTGCCCGCCTTCTCGGCCCGCAGCAGAGCAAGCCCGATCCAGGCCATGTCGTCGTAGTAGTCGTTGGTGAAGCGGCCGAGGTTCCGGAGTCGGATGGAGGCGACGACCCGGGAGATCCGGCGTCGTCGGACGGGAGTCGGATCGCGCATCCACGCATCGATCAGCACGTCGAGAAGGTGGGCCTGCCACCAGATGTGCCATCGCAGGAACAGCAGGTGCCCTGGGGTGGCGGGCCAGAGGACCACACCCAGAGCGGTACCCGGCAGGCCGACCAGTCGGCGTAGATGCCGCCGGGTGACGGCGTTCTCCGCCTGTTCGGCGCGGGATGCCCAGTCGGCCACCGTCAGTCGAACAATTGCGATCGGTCGAAACCGTCGCGGGCGGGACGCTTGGTCTTGCCCCGGCGCGAGTTCTTCTCAGGGGCAGCGCGTTGCGAGCCGGCGGTTTCGAGGCCCGCCGTTGCCCGGGCGGCCGCAGGCGCGGCCGGGGCGGGGCGCGCGTCAGCGGAGGATTGTTCGGGCAACCCGTCCGGATCGGGTCGAGGCAGAACGGCGGCCGGCTCCAGATTCCCGGGCGGCGGGCTGATCTCGTCCGGATAGCGACTGCGATCGGGGTAGGAGACGTTCCGCTCGTCGGGCCCGCGCGGGTCGGTCGCCTCCCGGAAGATGAAGTAGCAGATTGCCAGCAGGGACATCCCGCCGAAGGCGCACCATTGCAACGCATACGAGAAGTACGGGCCGACATCGGTCTGCGGCAGCCCGATCTCGACCAGCACGCCGGGGGAACCGGCTTCCAGCTGGATGTACCCCTGCAGGATGTTTCCGTCCGGGCCGGTGGTGCCCACCATGCCGGCCAACGAATCCGCGTCGACGGCCCAGGCCTGGTTCAGGCCGTCCTGGAGTTTCGGCGTCCGGCCGGCCGGGTCGGTCTGGTCCTGCTGCACGCGACCGGTCACGGTGACCTGCCCACTGGGCACCGGCGGAAGCGGCACGTTCGCCTTGATGTCGCCGAACGACCGATACCCCCGGTCGACCAGCAACACCGTGCCGTCGGTCAGCCTCATCGGGAGGACCACCTCGGACACCGGGTTGCCCTGGCTGTCCTGCCGCAGCCGCACGTAGTAGGTGT
Source organism: Nakamurella sp. UYEF19 (assembly GCF_040546275.1). Taxonomy (NCBI): domain Bacteria; kingdom Bacillati; phylum Actinomycetota; class Actinomycetes; order Nakamurellales; family Nakamurellaceae; genus Nakamurella; species Nakamurella sp. UYEF19. The sequence goes on from NZ_JBEPNO010000012.1 coordinate 134,624, forward strand.
TCTGCGGATCGAAGGTCCCGGTGGCGGTGACCGGCTTGTAGACCGCCTCGTCGTCCGGTTGGGTAGTGGTGGACAGCAGCTGTCGCACTGCGACAGGTGTTGCCGTGAGCGCCGTTCTGATCGAGTTGTTGGTGGCGGTGTTCTCGGCGTTCCGGCTGAACTGCCACGGCGCGAGAACCATCCAGCACGCGGCGGTGAAGGCCAACGCGGCCACGACGGCGCCCAACCAACCCGGCTTGAGCAGGAATCGGAACCGTGCGGGACGAGGCGCTGCCGCGCTGCCCTTCTCGATGGTCGCCGTCATGTCAGTCGCCGCCTGATCTCGGCCAGGACGCCGGGGATGGCCGCAGCCGTCATGGCAACCACCTCGTCGAATTCTGCGTCCGGACCCTGGTAGGGATCGGGGATCTCATCCGCCGATGCGCTCGGATCGAAACTCCGCAGCAGGCGCACCTTGTCCGGTTCAGCAGTCATCCGCTGCAGCGCACGCAGATGCCCGCGATCGGCGGCGAGCGCCAGGTCGATGGTGGTCAGTTCGTCCTCGGTGATCTGGTGCGCCCGGTGATCGGACGAGTACCCGGCCCGCCGCAATGCCGCCTGGGCCTGCCGATCGGCCGGGTGTCCGATGTGCCAGTTGCCCGTCCCGGCGCTGGAGACCTGCACTGCATGTTCGAGCCCGGCGTCCTGCACCGCGGCCCGCAGCATCTGTTCACCGATCGGCGAACGGCAGATGTTGCCGCTGCAGATCACGCTCACCTGCAGCGGCCGGGTCCGGGTGTCGCTTCCAGTCACCGCTCCATTGTCACCCACCCGGCCGGCATCGTCCGGCCCGACGGCGGGACCCGGCCGGTCCGGACCCGTCCGTTTGCGATGTGGTGCAGGATGCGGGGGTTCTGAAGGGACAGCACACCACAGACCAGGAGGGCCCCATGACGGTTCGACTCGGCGACCTGATCGCCGTGCTGGAGGCGGCGTACCCGCCGGCGCTGGCCGAGAGCTGGGACACCGGAATAGGTCTGACCTGCGGGGACCCGGAGGCGGACGTCACCGGAGTGCTCCTCGCCGTTGATCTGGATCTGGCCGTGGTGGCGCAGGCGGAAGAGTTGGGGGCGCAGTTGGTGCTGACGCACCACCCGCTCCTGTTCCGTCCGGTCCAGTCCGTGGCGGTCGACACACCCAAGGGCGCGCTCCTGCACCGGATGATCGGCTCCGGGATCGCCCACTACGCGGCGCACACCAACGCGGACAAGGCCGTCGGCGGGGTCAACGACGTACTCGCCGCTCTGCTGGGACTCACCCAGGTGCGACCGTTGGTGCCCGATCCTCCGGACGCCCTGCCGGCCGGTCACCCGCAGGCCGGACGGACCGGCACCGGCCGGGTCGGCGAACTGCCGGAGCCGTGCACCCTGGCCGAGCTCACCGAGAGGGTGGCGAAGCTGCTGCCGCCGACGACGAGCGGCGTGCGGTCCGCCGGCGATGCGGACCGGGTCGTCCGGGCACTGGCCCTCTGCGGCGGCGCGGGCGACTCCGAACTCGACTCGGCCATCGCCGTGGGGGCAGATGCCTATCTGACGTCCGATCTGCGACATCACGTCGTCCAGGAACACCTGGCGACTCCGGGTGCACCGGCCGTCGTCGAGGTCGCGCACTGGGCGGGCGAGTGGCCGTGGCTCGCCGCAGCCGCATGCTTGCTCACCGGGGCTGTGGCGGACGGGACCCTGGCGGGTAGCGTCACCACCACGGTTTCCGCGCTGCGGACCGATCCGTGGACTGTTCATCGTCCGTCCGGACAAACTCCAGAAGGGTTCTGACGCCAGTGCCGAAGGCTGATCCATTCGCCCAGCGCCGTCTGCTGGACCTGGCCGGGTTCGATCAGTCGATCAACGCGGCCGAGCATCGCCGGGCGACCCTGCCCGAACTCGCCGTCCTGTCCGCCGGCAGCGAGAAGCTGGCCGAGTTGCGGAACACGAAGGTGCTCGCCGAGACCGAGGTCGGGGATCTGCAGCGGGCGAACCGCAAGCTGGACAACGAGATCGATCAGGTGCGTGCCCGGTCCGAGCGCGACGCGCAGCGCCTTGCGGCCGGTGCCGGCAATGCGAAGGATCTGGAGAACCTGCAGCACGAGATCACCTCCCTCGGGCGGCGTCAGGGGGTCCTCGAGGACGAAGCCCTCGAGTTGATGGAGCAGAAGGAGAACGCCGACGCCGCGCTCGCGGAGGTGACGGCGCAGTTCGATCTGCTGCAGGCCGAGGTCACCGCCGCGGCCGGTTCCCGCGACGACAAGTTCGCCGACATCGATGACGAACTCAAGACCCACCGCAGCTCGCGGGCCGAGTTGCTGGCCGCACTCCCGGCCGATCTCGTCGCGCTGTACGAGCGGATCCGCAAGTCCGGCAAGGTGGCCGCGGCCAAGCTGAACGGCGGCCGGTGCGAGGCGTGCCGGATGGACCTGGACCGGGTGGAGCTCTCCTCGATCGCGGGCGCGCCGTCGGACGAAGTCGTGCGTTGTCCCGAGTGCGGTGCGATCCTCATTCGGTGGTGAACCCGACAAGAGATCCGGCGCCGATGACCGACCAGGTGCCGGTGGACGGCGCTCTTCCGAAAGACTCGGCGATGGATGACGGGCCGTCGCATGCCTCGGTCGTGCTCTACGCCGACGGAGGTTCGCGGGGAAACCCCGGACCGGCCGGATACGGGGCCGTGGTCCTCGCCGTCGACGGCACGACCGTGCTTGCCGAGCGCGCCGCCTACCTCGGCAGGGCCACCAACAACGTCGCCGAGTATTCCGGACTGATCGCCGGCCTGGAAGCCGCTCGCGATCTCGGAGCCACGACGGTCGCGGTGCGGATGGACTCGAAGCTGGTGATCGAGCAGATGTCCGGCCGCTGGCAGGTGAAGCACCCGGACATGAAACCGTTGGCGGGCATGGTGTCCAGCCTGATCAGGAAGTTCGAGTCGGTGAGTCTGACGTGGGTGCCGCGGGCGCAGAACTCGCACGCGGACCGTCTGGCCAACGAGGCGATGGACTCCGGTGCCAGAGGGGTCACCTGGGAGGCGAACGCAGCCCCGCAGCCTGACGCTGCCGACGAGTCCCTGGGCACGCCGGACCCGGCCGCGGTCCTTCCGGGCCCGCTCCCGACCGGTGACACCAGGGTGGTGGTGGTTCGTCACGGTGAGACGACCTGGGGCGCCGACGGCCGATTCGCCGGGCGGGAGGACGTGCCTCTGACCCATCGCGGCCGCAAGCAGGCGTCCTCGGTGGCCGATCGGATCAAGCGTCTCCGCCCGGGCGTCGTCCTGACGTCCCCGTTGCAACGGTGTCGGTTGACGGCCCAGGCGATCGGCGCCGCAGCCGGTGCGCCCGTGGTGGTGCACGAGTCGCTGGTGGACGGTCTGCTGGGGGAGTGGACCGGTCTGCATCCCACTCAGATCGAGTCCGGATGGCCGCGGGAGTTCGCGGTGTGGCGGTCCGATCCCGACGCGGCGCCGCCCGGCGGCGAGTCGTTCAACGACATCCGCGAGCGGGTCGCTCCGGTGCTCGCCGAGGTGGTCCGGCTCTACCGCGGACACACGGTGGTGCTCGTGACGCATGCGGCCTGCACCAAGATGATCCTGACCAGCGCGCTCCGGGTGCCGACCGACGCGGCCTATCGACTGCGCGTTGACACCGCCTCGCTGTCCGGCTTCACCACCGACGGAAACGGCGCCACCGTCGTCTGGGCGGTCAATGAGACCGGCCACCTGACCGGGTGACACGCAGTCTCACAAGCTTTCTCAGATCAACGTGGCGGCCCACAGGACGGCCACCGCGGCGACGAGAGTCGTCGGGACGGTCAGCAGTCCGAGGCGGGTGAACCGGCCGAGCGACGGCGAGGTCGAGTGGCTCAGCAGCACCCGGCGCCACAGGAGGGTGGCCAGCGATCCGGTGTAGGTGAGGTTCGGGCCGATGTTCACCCCGATCAGGACGGCGAGCACCGGTGCCGCGTGCGGGTGGTCGCCAAGGGCGGCGAGCAGGACAAGGGTGGCCGGCAGGTTGTTGACCAGGTTGGAGAGCACCGCGGCGATGCCGGCCAGCACGAGCAGATCCAACAGCCCCTGACCGCTGGGCAGCAACGAGGTCAGCGCGCCCTGCAATCCGTGCCCCGTCGCCGCATCGACGACGATCCCGAGCGCGGCGACGAAGGCAAGGAACAGCGGATTGGCCTCCCGGATCACCGAGACGATCCCGACCTGGCCGCGGATCATCGCCCGTATCGCCATCACCACTGCGCCGATGGCGGCGACCAGCGCCGGCTCCGCGTGCAGGAGTGGGCCGGCGGCGAATCCGGCCAGGATCAGGGCCAGCAGGATCAGGGTGACCTTCGGTAGTTCGACGGCCTCGACCCGCTGTTCCTGTTCGGCCGGTTCAGGTTTCACCAGGTCCTTGGCGAAGAACAACCGGAAGACCAGGTATTCCACTGCGATCGCGGCGATCCAGGGTCCGACCATGAGACCGGCGAAGCCGACGAACGTCAGGCCGGACGCCTGGAAGGCGAGCAGGTTGGTGAGGTTGGAGACCGGCAGCACCAGTGACGCGGTGTTGGACAGGTGCGCGGTCGCGTAGACGTGGGGCGCCGGCTTCACCTTGAGTCGCCTGATGGTGGCGAGCACCGCAGGCGTCAGCAGGATGACGGTGGCGTCCAGGCTCAGTGCAGCGGTGGTCAGCGAGGCGACGACGAAGACGAGGACCAGGAGCCGACCGGGGTCGGACCGGCTGCGAGCGGCCATCACCCCGCCGAGCCACCGGAACACCCCGTCGACGTCGCAGAGGTGGGCGATCACCAGGACCGCGGCGAGGAATCCGATCGTCGAGCCGAGCCGAGCGACTGTCTCCCCGGCGCCGTGCCAGCTGATGAGCCCGGCAGCCAGCGCGATGGCGGCGGCCGGGACGGCGGCGACCGCCTCGGGTAATCCCTTCGGGCGGATGATCGCGAAGGCCAGCGTGCCGAGAAGTAGGACGACCCCGAGAATGCTCGCTGCGACAGGGCTCACCGTGGGCTCGTCGCGCGATTCACGAGGCAGGACACTACCGGCCGCTCGCCCGACGCGAACCCCGGTACAGTTCGGCCCGGACGAGTTGGTCGGGCGACCGCGTCGGGCTCGATCGGCTTGCCGATCGGTGTTCCGCCGAGGAAAGTCCGGGCTCCACAGGGCAGGGTGGTTGTCAACGGCAACCCGGCGTGAGCCGCGGGAAAGTGCCACAGAGAACAGACCGCCACGGGTTGTCGATCTTCGGGTCGGCGGCGCGGGGTAAGGGTGAAACGGTGGTGTAAGAGACCACCAGCGTGCCGGGTGACCGGCGCGGCTCGGTAAACCCCACCCGGAGCAAGGTTGAGAGCGCGACCCTTTCCCGCTGCGGCGGGCGGGGTGGTGTGCGCAGGCGTTCGAGGGCGGCCCGTCCGAGTCTGCGGGTGAACCGCTGGAGCGTGCCGGCAACGGCCCGCCGAGATGGATGGTCGCCGAACGGGATCGCCGAGAGGCCCCCGGGAACAGGACCCGGCTTACAGACCAACTCGTCCACCCATCTCCTGTGGGGCGAGTAGACGACCAGAAAACGATGCCGCGAAAGCGGCAATTCGGACACCGGAGCTCGCGGGCGAGTAGCTGCCGGGGCTGCGTCAGTAGCGGAGGTGCCGGTCCGGCCTCCAGAGCCAGCGGCCATCTGGTCCCGGAGCACCGGCCGAGTTGGCGGCGAGTACCGCGCGGAGAGCTCCTGCGGGGTCACATCCGTACAGACCGGCGCCCCAGGTCTGGTTGACCTCCAGGAGCACGAACCGGCCGTCGTCCAGACGCGCGATGTCGAGCACCGCCGCCGGGGGCACCGAATCGGCGTCCAACCCGGACAGGAACTGATGGGCCCATTCAGCGGCCTCGTCGTGGAACGAGGCGCGATGGGTGCGCAGGAGCGGCGACCACGGCTCGTCCTGCACGCGGTACGGCGAGGCCGCGGTGACCTCCCGAGTGACCGTGAAGATCCGGTACTCCGAGTCGATGGCCAGCCACTCCTTCGTGACCAGCAGTTCCACGTCCGGCGAGCCGCCGACGGCGGCGACCGCCTCGTCGAGGACTTCCGCAGACCGGAGCCGTCGGGCTGGGAAACCCGGGTGCTTGCCGTCGGCCAGTTTTACGAAGGTCGGGGAGTCCTGCACCATCGACCGGGCTTCGGTTGGGGTGCACAGCACCCACTGGCGCCCGGTGACGGCTGGACCGAGACTCGCGAACCACTCCGGGGTCGGACCGGCCAGCGTGATCACCGCGCCATCAGCTGTCACAGCGCTACCAGCCATGGCCGATGACACCAGGCCTCCGGGAGCCCGCACCGCCGTTCCTGGGCCTACCGCCGCGGCGACCGACGACGGATCCGCCGTCAGATCGACCACCGTCAGGCCGACGCGTTCGGCCGCCCAGCGGAGGCCCGCCCGGACGTCATCGCTTCGCGCGTACAGCGCCAGCCTGGTGAATTCCGGGTCCGGGCTCATGCCTGCATTGGCCCGCACGACGGACTGCGAGTCAAGCTCGACGTGGCCAGCTCAGTTCGCTCCACCCGAAAACGATGCCGCGAAAGCGGCAATTCGGACATCAAGGTGCAGGCAGCGCGGGGAGGGCTTGCCGGTCGGCCCGGAGGGTCGTGAGCGCCGTTATTCTGCAAGACAGGGCTCCGCAGCGGAGGACGACAACGACGGACCAGCAACGACAGGGGTGGGACAGCAGTGAATCGGTGGGTCACAGCGGGCAGCGGCACGAAGGTCGAGCGAGGTCGCGGGCGGTGGTTGGTCCTTGCGACGATCGCGGGAACTCTCGTGACGGCCGGCTGTGCCAGGTCGGTGGCCGGCGATGCCAGCCCGGTCGCCGGCGCAGCCATCTCCTCGACTCGGACCTCCGACGGCCGGACGCCTGAGAGCCGGCCACCCACTTCGGCGGCGGAAGAGTCGAGCACTCCGAGCGCGCCGTCCGTTTCGACCCCCACGCCAACCCCGACCAAGACCACGCCGAGCAAGACACCAACAGCCACCCCGCCCGCGATCAAGTGGCTGATCCCCGCCCAGAGCAAGGTCAAGTCGAAGATCAACTCGTTCGGGAACCTGGAGGCCGGGCTGGGCAAGCCGTACGAGATCACCTGGACGAAGGAGAAGACCACTGCGCTGCGGTTCGTCGTCGACTCGGCCACGATCAACGGGCGTTGTGAGACACCGACCAAGCCGGTGAACGGTCATTTCCTGATCCTCAGCGTCCGGGTGCAGCTCGGTGATGCTTCCGCCGACGACCTCGGCAATTCCCGGATCGGTTTCACCGGGGAGTTCTGGACGGCCTTCAACGCCAAGAACGTCGCCGAGGTCGGCACCACGAGCACGGCAGCCGGGGATTGCATCACCCGCACCACCGGCTTCCCGTACTCGGAAGATCTGGCGCCCGGGAAGGTGTACTCGGGCAAGATCGCGCTCGACGTCAGCTCCGTCAAGGGCACGGTGGTCCTCATGGACTCCGTCGGCGGCGGCTGGATCTACCACTACGGCTGACCCGAGCGACGCCGGCCGACGTCTGAGATCGATCATCCTGACCACGGCGTCCACTCCGGATGACGGGAGCACGGCGGTCTGGTCCAGACCGCGTCGCAGGTCCAGCATCGCCAGATGCGATGGCCGTGGCTGATGCACAGGCACGGGTGGGCGGCGACCAGCATGGTGTCGGGGCCGAGCGGGTGGCCGTTCGGGCAGATGGTCGGAAACCGTTCGATGACACCATGTTTGCCGGTGGCCGTGAAGTAACGTCGATCGACCTGGTACCTCTCCCATTCGATCATCTGTCCACGATAGTCGGAATCGCCTGCCAGGCGAGAGGCGACCGGAATTCGCGGCCAGTAGCCTGTGCCGGTGCCCAACCGTCGAGTACTCACCCCCTCTGGCGCGCCGGTCGCGATCGACTTCCAGGCCGTCCGGACGCGCCTCGGAATTCCGTCCGACTATCCGGCCGACGCAGTCTCCGAAGCGGTGGCCGCCGCGGCCTCGCCGCCCGTCCCGCCGACGGATCGGACCGATCTCCCGCTGGTGACGATCGATCCCGCCGGATCGATGGACCTGGACCAGGCCATGCACCTGGAGACCAGGGGCGACGGATACCGCGTGCACTACGCGATTGCCGACGTCGCCTCGTTCGTCTCGCCCGAGGGGCCGTTGGCGAAGGAGACCTGGCGGCGCGGAGAGACGCTGTACAGCCCTGATCTAGCCACCCCGCTGCACCCGCGGGAGCTGTCAGAGGGCGCTGCCAGCCTGCTTCCTGACCAGAACCGGCCGGCGGTGTTGTGGACCATCGACCTCGGGCCGGACGGCGAGCCGGTGGCCGTCGACCTCGGGCGCGCGCTCGTTCGATCCGTGGCCCGGCTCGACTACATCGGCGTCCAGCGCGATCTGGACGCCGGCACCCTCCACCCCTCCATCAAGTTGCTGCCCGAGATCGGGCGCCTGCGCGAGGAGGCGTTACGCACCAGGCACGCCATCACCCTGGACCTGCCGGACGCGGAGGTGGTCCCGGTGAGCGATGGAACCACAGGTCACTGGACCCTGGATCTGCGCGCGCAGACCGAGATCGAGAAGGCGAACGCCCAGATCAGCCTGCTCACCGGGATGTGCGCCGCGCAGATCATGCTGGCCGGCCGGATCGGACTGCTCCGCACTCTCCCGCCGGCCGCCGAGAAGGAGATCCGGCTGCTGCGGGCCTCGGCCGCCGCTCTGCAGATCGACTGGCCGGCCGGGATGCCCGCCGGGGACCTCATCGCCGGACTGGACGCCTCCGCGCCCGCGGTGTCCGCGTTCCTCGACGATGCGGTGCACCTGCTCCGCGGGGCGGGCTACACCCCGTTCTCCGGGCAGGTCCCCGATCAACCGCTGCACGCCGGCGTTGGCGCCGCCTACGCCCACGTGACGGCCCCCCTGCGCCGGCTGGTCGACCGATACGCGACCGAGGTATGCCTCGCGCTGCACGCCGGAACCCCGGTGCCGCAATGGGCTTCGGCTGCGCTCACCGAGTTGCCGAAGGTGATGACGGCTTCGTCTCGGCTGGCCTCGGAACTCGATCGCGGCTGCACCACAGCCGTCTCGGTGTTCCTGCTGGCCGGGCGGAAAGGTGACGAGTTCACCGCGACCGTGCTGCAGATCGACACCGACAAGGACCGCGCGGTAGTCCTGTTGCACGAACCACCGGTCCGGGCCCACTGCCCCGCGGCCGGGCTGAAGGAGGGGGAGGTCCACCAGGTGCGCCTGGTCTCGGTTGACCAGGACAACGGCGGGTTCGTCGTCACACCCCTGCTTGCGCCGGCCGTCGAGCCGGTCGGTCCCGTCACCGGGCCGCCCGCACCCGGCACGACGATCCGACCCGTGGCAGGCTGATCCCATGGGCGACGAGATCGGACAGAACACCGCTTTCTACTACAACCTCAAGACGCACGAGGTCGAGGAGGAGGGTCAGAGCAAGGCCAAGGAACTCCTCGGTCCGTACCCCGACCGTGAATCGGCGGCGAACGCGCTGCAGAGCGTCCGGGACCGTGAAGAAGTGAAGTCGACACAGGATCGGGAATGGCGGGACGGCGGCGAACGCTGAAGGCCGTGTGACGATCTTCGGTAGGCGGGCTCGCGATCTGACCTGGCTGGTGGCACTCGGCGCCGGCCTGTGGGGGACGGATGCGCTGTTCCGACGCGGGTTGGCGCAACAGGTGTCGGCCCCGACGCTGGTCTTCGCCGAGCACGTGGTGCTGGTTCTGGTGCTGCTCCCGTTCCTGCCGCGGTCGCTGCGGGCGCTGAAACGGTCGGACAACCGGACGCGCGCCGCCGTGGTGGCCATCGGGGCCGGTGCGTCCGCCGTGGCCACCACCCTGTTCACCCTGGCCTTCAAGTTCTCCGCCGAACACGGCGACTACGTCACACCGGTGGTGGTGCAGCATCTGCAGCCGCTGTTCGCGATCGCCGGAGCAGTCCTCCTGCTCGGCGAGAAGGTCCGGACCCGGTTCGTGATCTTCGCCGTTCCGGCCGTCGTCGGGGTCTGGCTGCTGGCCTTCCCCGACCCGTTCGACGTGACCATCTCGCGCATCGGCGTGGTGCTCCTCGCGCTCGGCGCGGCTGTGCTGTGGGCCGGCGGAACCGTCCTCGGGCGCTTGGCCGCCGCCAACCTGGAGCCCGTCGAACTGACCACCCTGAGGTTCCTTTTCGGCCTGCCGGCTGCGGGATTCATCGTGCTGTTGTCCGGGAACACCTTCTGGGTACCGGATCTCGGCAGCAGCGGGGCAGTCGTCGGGCTCGCCCTGGTGCCCGGTCTGCTCGCGATGGTCCTGTACTACATCGGCCTGCGCCGCACCGCTGCCTCCCGGGCGACGCTGGCCGAACTGGCCTACCCGTTGACCGGCGCGATGGTCGGGATCGCCCTCGGGTCCGGCACCGCGGGCGGCGTCCTCACCGGTACCCAGTGGTTCGGGGCGCTGGTGATCGCCGCGGCGGTCACCGGACTCTCCTGGCACGAGGCGAAGGCCAAGGTGCAGGCGATCGGCGCCGAGCCGGTGGCCCCGGCGGCTGCCCAGGACGAGAAAGCTACCCAACCGGCGCCCACGAAGGCCTGAACACCGGCGCGGCTCACGCAGCGGTCACGACCCGCCCACAGACCGCGATGGAATGATCGAGGGCATGCTCTCGTCGCGACGCAGTCGGTCCCGGTCCCGTCACACCGTCAAGTTGGTAGGCCTGGTGGGCACGCTCGTTCTGGTGGCGGCCTGCACCACCGGCGTTGCCGGTTCTGCACTCCCCGCCGGCACTGTCACGGCAGCGACCGGCACGTCCACCGGTGACCCCACCGGTCAGATCACCCAGCCGAGCGTGCTGCCGAGCCAGTCGAGCTCGGGGTCCAGCGCGACTGCCGCTCCCGGGACCACCTCGTCGGGGACCGGAGCGCCGAGCGCGGTGCCTGCAGGCCTGGAGAAGTTCTACAGCCAGAAACTGTCATGGGGCAGTTGCGGCGATTACGCCACGAACGCCTCGGACCTGCGTATCTATGCGTCGGCGGCCTTGCAGTGCGCCCGAATGACGGTGCCCATGGCCTACGCAGATCCGACCGGGCCCACCGTGCAGGTCGCCTTGCTGCGCAAGGTCGCCACCGATTCCTCGGCCCGGATCGGCTCGCTGCTGATGAACCCCGGCGGACCTGGGGTGTCCGGCATGTCGTTCGTCAGCCAGGTGGCCGCCTACGGGATTGCCAAGCAGCTCAACCAGCGCTTCGACCTGGTCGGCTTCGACCCCCGCGGTATCGGGTCGTCGATCCCGCTGATCCAGTGCCAGACCGACGCGCAGCTCGATGCCACCAGGGCCGACCCGATCCGATCCGAAACCGCCGCCCAGGTGGTGCAGGCCAACGACCAGTCGAAGACCTACATCAACGAGTGCCTGAGCGCGACCGCAGCCGGTGGGGTCGACGCCAAGAAGTTCCTGGCCAATGTCGGCAGCCGCGATGTGGCCAGGGACCTGGACGTCACGCGGGCCGCACTGGGTGACAACAAGCTGACCTACGCAGGCTTCTCCTACGGGACCCGCATCGGCTCGGTCTACGCCGAGGAGTTCCCCGGGAACGTCAGAGCGATGATCCTGGACGGGGCGGTCGATCCCGACGAGGATCCGGCCACCGATTCCCTCAACCAGGTCAAGGGTTTCCAGCAGGCCTTCATCGCCTACGCGACCTCCTGCGCCCAGCAGAGCACCTGTCCGCTCGGGACCGATCCGCAGAAGGCGACGGCTGTCTTCCAGTCGCTGACCCGGCCGCTGTTGGACAAGCCGCTGCCGCTGGCCGACGGCCGGGTGCTGTCCTACAGCGACGCCACCCTCGCGGTCGGCAACGTCCTCTACGACAACGCCAACTGGCCCGACCTGACGACGGCCGTCACCGCGCTGGTCAACGGCAACGGCGCCGGCCTGATGGCGCAGGCGGACGACTACTACGGCCGCACCACGGCCGGGAAGTACACGCGGAAACCCGACGCCTTCAACGCGATCCGATGCGTGGACGGACCCCGGATGACCGACCCGGGCGACGTGACCAAGCTCAATGCGGAGGAGGCGGCTGCGGCGCCGTTCGAGGACAGTGGTGATCCGCCGGCGAACATCCCGGACGTCTGTGCGTACTGGCCGGTCCCCCCGACCCTGGAGCCGCACATCCTGAAGGTTCCGGGACTGCCGAAGGTGGTCGTCATCTCGACGACCGGCGACCCGGCCACCCCGTACGCGGCCGGCGTGCACCTGGCCAAGCAACTCGGGGCCAACCTGATCACCTATCAAGGCACCCGGCACACGGCGTACCTGACGGCCGGTAGCAAGTGCGTCGACGCGGCCGGCAACGCCTATCTGATCGACCTGACGTTGCCCGGCACCGATGCGAAGTGCAGCTGATCGTCCCCGGCCGTGCCGGTCAGCGGTTGTCGCTGACCCAGAGGCTCATCAACCCGCGGAAGTGGGCCAGGAAGCGGTCGTGCTCGGACTGCGGGTAGGTCTTCTTGACCGTCTCCACCAGCAGGTCGTCGAAATCGGCGGAGTCGATCCAGTCGCGGACGAGCGCCGGTAGCGAGGCCAGCGAGGTGGAGCAGAACTCGCGGTACTCGTCGGCCTGGAAGTACTGGTCGGCGAGAAGTCCGTAACGACCGAGCTTGTCATTCCACGACAGGTCAGGGTCGTCGGCTACGTCGAACCACTCCCGTGACGTGGTGTCCACCCGTGGCCGCCGATCGCTGACGGCGCAGAACACCGACCAGGAGATCAGCTGGGTGATCGCCCACGGGAAGTAGTAGTGCAGCGAGGTGATGGCGATGTCGGGGCAGGCGTTGGCGTAGTCGATCGGCTGGACCCTGGTGCCCGTGACGAGGGCCTCGCAGGAGTTGAACTCCCATCGGAAGAACGCGTTGATGGTCCGGGACAACGTCAGGATCTCCATGCCTGCTTCGGGTGGCAGGAAGGAGTGGGCGACCTCGTACCGGTCGTGCATCGGCAGTTCCGGACGGAACTTCATGATCTTCGTTTCCGGGCCGATGGTCAGCGACCGGGCGAAGGCGTCGAACGGGGACACCGCGGCCTGCAGGTGCATCAACATCTGGCCCGACTCGTCATAGGCCTTGTGCAGCGCGTCGACATCGTCGACACGCGAGACGCCGCGCCATGCCCCACCGTCGAACGGCTTCATGTACATCGGGTAGCCGACCCGCTCGGCCACCTCGTCGAGTTCGAACGGCAGGTTGTAGGTGCCGGCCGTGTAGGCCCACTTCTCGTGGTCGAGCGGGTTCTTGTAGGGCACCAGCACGGTGCTCGGGATGTCGAACCCGAGCCGGATCATCGCGCAGTAGGCGGAGTGCTTCTCCATCGCCTGGAAGGTGAAAGGGTTGTTCAGCAAATAGGTGTCGTTGACCAGTGCGGCCTTCTTGAGCCACTCCCGGGGGTGGTAGTACCACCAGGCGAGACGGTCGATGATGACGTCGTGCCGGACCGGATCACGGAGGTCGAACGGTTCGATGGTCAGCCGTTCGGTGCTGATCTGGTGCTCCCGGCCGCGGTGGCTGACCGCGCCGAGCCGTCTGGTCAGCGTTTCGAACGCCTGCGGCCAGTCGTCCTCGGTACCCAGCAGCAGGCCGATCAGGTGGTTGGTCGAGTCGCGGCGAGCGGTCGTCATGGCCGCCATCCTCTCAGCCCAGAAGCGGGAGATACACGGCGGCCTGCGCTCGCCAGCTGGGCCAGTCGTGCGGCCACTGCGAGTCCCACACGTAGATCTCGTGGGCGATCTGCTTGTCCGCCAGCACAGCAGCGAGCCGACGGGTCGAGTCCAGCGACCCGGTGCTGTCCTCCCATTGCCCGCTGCCGACCACCAGCGTCAGGTAGAGGCTTGCGCGCAGGTGATCCAGGTGTCCACCGTAGGTGCGGGGCAGGAACTGCATCGGATTGGTGAGGTCGGTGTCGTCGTCCGAATCGCCCCAGGCATGCCAGTTCCATGGGTCGTAGCTCCCGGAGAAGGCCACCGCTCTGGTGAACACGTGGGCGTGACGCAACGCGAACAGGACAGCGTGGAAGGCACCGAGAGATATTCCAGCGGTCACGATGTCGTCCCGTCCGCCACAGCTGTCCCGGACGAACGGCACGACCTGCCAGATGATCCAGTCCTCGTACCGCCGGTGTGCCCTGGCCCGTTCGCCCTGCGGCTTGTCGCGCGCCGACCAGGACTGTTCGTCATAGGAGGGCACGCAGAACACCTTGATCCGGCCACCGTCGATGGCTTCGCGAAGCGCGTCGACCATGCCGTTGTTCTCGAACTCGTCGGCGCCCGCGCCTTCCGACGGGAACCACAGGATCGGACGACCCCAGTGCCCGTGGACGACGACCTCGCGGGTGCCCTTGATCGACGGGGAATCCAGCCGGTGGTGCTCGGTCCTTGTCATGGGGTGCTCATCAACTCCTCGAGGCCGGGGGACCAGGCGTCCCGCCAGCCGATCATGGTGTGGGCGTCGGGAACGATCTTGGACTGCACCCGATACCCCTGCGCGGCAAGCGCTGTCGCCATCAGCTCGTTGTTGGCCAGGTTCTCCTCCACGGCGCCGCACGTCATCAGCACCCGGTCGGACCGGACCGCCGGGCCGGTGGCCAGGACGCCGACGGCGGAGCAGATCCGGTCGAAGTAGTCGTAGCCGCTCTCCTGCGGGTCCAGCGCGGCGGTGAAGAACGACCCCGATTGAAGGGCGAGGGCGTGCAGCACGCCCGGGTGCCGCTGCGCGATCATCAGCATGGACAGGGCGCCGAGACTGGCGCCGAGCCCGACCGTCCGCCCGACGGCCACCTGCGCTCCGATCGCCGGCAGCACCGTCAAAGCGACGTGGTCGGCGTAGTCGGCGCCCGCGGCGTACCAGGCGTCGCGGAGACCGTGGGCCGGGTCGAGCAGCGCCACCCGGAAGGGTCCGTGTTCCTTGATCGCTGCGGTGGCCCAGACGAGCAGCGAGCCGCGCTGGGTCATGTCGGAGCCGTCGTTGGCCAGCAGCAGCGGGGCGGTGACACCGGAGTCGAGCCCGTCGGGAGCCCAGAGTGTCACGGGCACCGGGCAGGCCAACTTCCCGACTGCGGTGGCCAGCGGGCGGCACCGCCCGCCGTCGGACCCGGTCAGCCAGCCGGGCATTCGATATTCGGGGAAACGGATCTCCGACTTCTCGCCGAACGGATTGCCGACGCGCAGGGGGTTGCCCGGGTCGGGATGGACTGCGGTGCCGTGGGCCGCGCGTACCAGGAACTGGTATTCCATCCGGTCGACCGCCGGACGTGGGAGCTCCAGTTGCCACTGGCCGTCCTGCAGCCTGAGGTCCGGGCCGGTGTCGCCGAGCGGCCAGTCCACCTCGACTCGCACAGCCTGGACGCCGGGCGCGTGGGGGAAGCGGAAGACGACGCCGGCGGACGAGGTCTGCGTCACCCCGAGCAGCGGCGTTTCCTCCCAGGGCATCAGCAGACCGTACGGCAGGCATCCCGCTGTGCAGGCCTTACGCGCAGGGAGTGGGGTGGGCAACAAGTCAGAAATACGGCGTACATAGGGTGTGTCCATGGACCGTCAGCAGCAGTTCGTCCTGCGCACCCTTGAAGAGCGGGACATCCGCTTCGTTCGCCTCTGGTTCACCGACGTTCTCGGGTACCTGAAGTCGGTCGCAGTGGCACCCGCCGAACTCGAGGGCGCCTTCAGCGAGGGCATCGGGTTCGACGGCAGCGCCGTGGAGGGTTACGCCCGCGTCTTCGAATCGGACATGATCGCCAAGCCCGACCCCTCCACCTTCCAGGTGCTGCCCTGGGAGACCGACGACGGCAAGGTCTACTCGGCGCGGATGTTCTGCGACATCACCATGCCGGACGGCAGCCCCAGTTGGGCCGATCCGCGGCACGTGCTGCGCCGGGTGATGGGCGAGGCCGCGTCGATGGGCTTCACCTGTTACGTCCACCCGGAGATCGAGTTCTTCCTGATGAAGGACCTGCCGAGCGACGGCACCCCGCCGGAGCCCGCCGACCAGGGTGGCTTCTTCGACCAGTCCTCCCACGACGTGGCCCCGCACTTCCGCCGTCGGGCCATCGAGACCCTCGAGGCGATGGGCATCTCGGTCGAGTTCTCCCACCACGAGGGTGCTCCGGGCCAGCAGGAGATCGACCTCCGGTACGCCGACGCCCTTACGATGGCCGACAACATCATGTCGTTCCGGTACGTGGTGAAGGAGGTCGCCATCACCCAGGGGGTGCGGGCGAGCTTCATGCCCAAGCCGTTCCCCGATCACCCCGGATCGGCGATGCACACGCACTTCTCGTTGTTCGAAGGCGAGACCAACGCGTTCTACGACGCGGACGACGAGTACCAGATGTCGCCCACCGGCAAGGCTTTCCTCGCCGGCGTGCTCAAGCACGCGCCGGAGATCACCGCGGTGTCGTGCCAGTGGGTGAACTCCTACAAGCGACTGGTGCTCGGCGACGAGGCCCCGACGACCGCCTCGTGGGGGCAGGCCAACCGCTCCGCCCTGATCCGGGTGCCCAACTACTCACCGGGGAAGTCCTCCAGCCAGCGGATGGAGTTCCGCCTACCCGACTCCGCCTGCAACCCGTACCTGATGTTCGCCGTCGTCATCGCCGCGGGTCTGCGCGGGATCCGCGAGGGCTACGAACTGCCGGCGCCCGCCGAGGACGACGTCTGGTCGTTGAGCGAGACCGAGCGCCGCGCCCTCGGCTACGTGCGGCTCCCGGCCTCCCTGGAATCGGCGCTTGCCGTCATGGAACGATCGGAGTTCGTACCGGAGGCGTTGGGGGAGCACGTCTTCGACTACTTCCTGCGTAACAAGCGTGCGGAGTTCGAGTCCTACCGACGCCAGGTCACGCCGTTCGAACTGCGGCGCTATCTCTCTCTGTAGTCCGGGACTGTCACGTCGTATTCCGAGCCGCTCACGTCGCTGCCGGGGTCGACCTTCGCGTACCGGTCGGCGAGCAGGCGGAGATGGTCGATCAGCTCCGGCGGCTCGGTCACGGTGAAGTCCTGCCCGAGCATTCCGAGGTACACGGCGTGGGTTTCCAGGTGGTCGGCGCCGGTGCTCAGTACGCACCGATCGGTACCCAGCGGTTTGACGGTGCCCACCGTCGGGTCGATGCGGTCGGTGATCACCGCGGCCGGGGCATGTACCGCGATCCGGGCGTAGAACCTCCAGGATGCCGACGAGATCCGTTGTGAGACATAGGCTGCGACATCCTTCTCGGGAAGCTCCCGTGGCATGAACCGCGGCCCGTTCGGCGTACGTAGCCGCATCCGGTCGACCAAGTAGGTGCGCCAGTCCGTCCGGTCGACGTCCCGACCGACCAGGTACCACCGCCGTCCCCAGCTGACCAGCACACGAACTGCTGCAACGTGTTCACCCGGCGTCGCAATCGCGACGGCAGCACCCGTTCCACCTTCGACAGGGCGCGCAACGAGGCTTCCTCCAGACCCTGGACGACGTTGCCGGTGGCGGTGCGCAGCCCGATGGTGACAGCGACGGCCTCGTCGTCGTCGAGCAGCAACGGCGGCAACTGCGCACGTGCGCACCTGCGGTAGCCGCCGATCGATCCGCGGGTGGCATCGACCGGGTAGCCCAGCTCCCGCAGTCGGCCGATGTCGGCCCGGACGGTGCGACCGCTGACCTAAAGGCGCTGCGCCAGTTCCGCACCGGTCCAGTGGCGCGGCGTCTGCAGCAGGGAAAGCAGTGTGAGCAGCCTGGCCGATGTGTTCAGCATCTTTCCGATCCTGCCCATCCATGAGGAAGCAAACGTTCCTCATTCCCTCCTAGGCTGGTCTCGACAGCAACGGACATCACCCAAGAAGGAGAAGGTCATGGACTACAAGATCGAGCTGCTCATCCTGCCCGTCAGCGATGTGGATGCTTCGAAGGCGTTCTACGCCGACCGGGTGGGCTTCCAGGTCGACCACGATCAACGGGTCGGCGACGAGATCCGTTTCGTACAGCTGACTCCGCCCGGATCGGCCTGCTCGATCTCCTTCGGCAACGGGTTGACGGACGCCGAACCCGGCTCGGTGAAGGGGATCCAGGTGGTCGTGGCCAGTGCCGACCAGGCCTTCGACGAACTGAGCGCCCGTGGTGTCCAGGTCAGTCCGGTGCAGGATCTGGCGTGGGGGCGATTCGTCTATTTCGCCGACCCGGACGGCAATGCCTGGGCCCTGCAGGAGCTTCCGATCCGATAGGCGCCCGCGATGACCTCCTCGGTGGACGTCTTCCAGCCTGACTCCCGGGCGGCGTGGCGCGAATTGCTGGACGCCAACGGCGATTCGGCGTCGTCGGTCCGGGTGGTGATCCAGCACAAGAACAGTCCGCAGAGCACCTGGGGCCGGGTCAACCGTGATCGGGTCCGTGAGCTGACCGAGCTGGGGCTGATGAATCCGGCCGGTCAGGCCGTCATCGACCGGGCGATCGCCACCGGGACCTGGGACCTGGGACTCGCTCGCGGAGGCGCAGGACCTGGTCGTGCCCGACGATCGGCAGGTGCTGTTGGATCGGAACCCGTTGGCGCAGGCCTACTTTCTAGGATTTCCGCCGTCGTCGAGGGAAATCGTCCTGGAGTGGATCGCGAAGGCCAAGCGGCCGGCTACCCGGCTGCGACGTCTGGAGACGACGGTCGCGCTAGCGGCCGAGAACATCGGCGCCAACCATCCGAAGCCGCGGACACCCTGATCGCGGACACCCTGATCGCGGATCCGCTGATCGCGGGCCCGTGGTCGATCAGTCCCGAACGGCGCTGTACTCGCGGGCCCGTTCCAGCACCAGCGCACCGGCTCCGGCGACGGAACCGGCGTCGAAGGGCGGTTGCGGGTCGTACTCGGTGATGAGTTGGGCGGCCACCGCGGCGACGTCGTCCACCAGGTGGGCGATCACGGTCAGCGCCATGTCGATGCCGCTGGAACCCCTGCGCTGGTGATGATCCGGTGATCCCACAGCGGGACCACCCGTTCGCCGGTCGACACCGCGCCGAGAGTTGTGAGGAGTTCGTAGGAGCCCCAATGCGTGGCCGCGGGTAGTCCGTCGTGCACGCCCGCTGCGGCCAGCACCAGGCTGCCGGTGCAGACCGAGGTGGTCAGTCTCGTGCTCCGGTGGGCGTGTCTGACCCAGTCGAGCACCCGCTCGTCGCGCAGGAGCTGCCGGGTGCCGACTCCGCCCGGCACCAGTAGGACGTCGGGCTGAACCGCCAGTGCATGGCCTCCGACGTGCCGGACCTACAGCGGGTGGCCGTGACCCGTGGGGCCGCAGCGAGGCACCGAGACGATCGTCACGGAGGCGGCTGCGTTCGGTCGGGCGGGATAGGGAACAGTGGACTGGTCCGACTTGCCGGATCCGGGTCAGCGCACATCAGAGTCACCGCACAGATGGGAATTTGTCATGCCTTCCACCGAGCCCACCGTCTTCGTTCTCTTCGGGGCTACTGGCGACCTGGCCAAGCGCATGGTGCTGCCGGCGTTCTACCAGTTGGCCCAGCACGGCCTGATGCCGGAATCATGGCTGCTGATCGGCAACGGTCGCGGCGACCTGGCCCACGAGGACTTCAAGGTGCGGGTGCGGGGCGCCCTCGACGAATTCGGCGGCATCACCCTCGACGAGAAGGTCTGGTCGGATTTCTCCGATCACCTGCGGTTCGCCGGCGGTGGATTCGACGAGGACGACCCGGGCTCGCTGCTCGACGTCCTGAAGGAGGCGCACGAACTGCTCGGCGCCGACGCCAAGTACATCCACTACCTGGCCATCCCGCCGGTCGCCTTCGAGGTGATGACAAAGGGCCTCTCGGCGCACGAGCTCCTCGACGGCGCGCGTGTCGTGTACGAGAAGCCCTACGGCACCAGCCCCGAGTCCTTCAGGGCGCTGGACGAACTGGTGCTGTCGGTGATGAAGGAGGAGCAGGTCTACCGGATCGACCACTTCCTCGGCAAGGAGGCCACCCAGAACCTCCACGTGCTGCGGTTCGCGAACCAGATCGTCGGCCAGATCTGGAGCCGCGAGCACGTCCAGCAGATCCAGATCGACGTGCCCGAAACGCTCGACGTCGCCGATCGTGCCGCGTTCTACGACGCCACCGGCGCCCTGCGCGACATGGTGGTCACCCACCTGTTCCAGGTGGCTGCCGAGATCGCGATGGAGCCGCCGATCGACTTCTCCGCCGAGAACCTGCAGGACGCAAGGGAATCCGTCCTCTCGGCGTTCCGCCCGCTGGCTGCTGAGGACGTCGTGCTCGGCCAGGCCGACGGCTACCTGGATCTGCCGGAGGTCGCCGACAAGTCCACCACCGACACCTACGCCGCGGTGCGGCTGTGGGTCGACACCGATCGCTGGCACGGTGTGCCGTTCCTGCTGCGCAGCGGTAAGTACCTGGCCGAAAGTGCGCAGCGGGTCTCGATCCTGCTCAAGAAGCCGGAAGGTCCGTTGACCCAGATCCCCGGCGAGGGCACGGTGCTGAGTTTCTCGCTGGCCGGCTCCGGCTCCATGTCCGTGTCCGTCGTGGTGAAGAACCCGGGGCCGGGCATGGACCTGGTCGAGCAGACCATCGGCCTGTCGCTGGACGACGTCCCCGGCGGAGATCCGTTGCCGCCATATGTCTCGCTCATCCACGACGTGACGATCGGCGACCGGTCCCTGTTCACCACCAGCACCGGGCTCTCGCACGCGTGGGGGGCCTCCGAGTCGATCCTCGACAACCGCCCCGCCCCGCTGCCCTACGCACCTGGATCGACCGGCCCCGCCGAGGGCTCGGCCCTGCCCGGCCCACACGGCTGGTTCCTGGACGCTTCGAAGAAGTAGCTACAGGTCGAGCATCCGGGTGGCGAGCACGACGAGCGTGGCGGCCAACTCATCATCGGTCAACGCCGAGTCGAAGGTGCCGAGGGCGTTGAGCATGCCGAAGCAACCGTGCACGGTGGTCCGGACGACCTCTGGACTCCAGTCCGGGTGCACTGCGGCGAGCAGGGTCCGCCACTGGCGGACCAGCGCGCGCTGCCTCTCGCCGAGTTTCTGCTGGTGCTCGGCGGGCAGGTGGTGGACCTCGCGGACGAAGACGGCCATCAGTCGACGCCGGGAACCGACCGCACGGGCATAGACCTCGATCAGCGCGCGGAGATCGGCGGCGGGATCGTCGATCGTGCGTTCACCGGGTGGTACTGCCGTCACGGCGTCGATGATGCCGTCGAACACCGCAGCCAGGATCGTGGCCTTGGAATCGAAATGCCGGTAGATCGCCGGGCCGGTGATGCCGGCGGCTGCGCCGATCTGGTCCATCCCGGTGGCCGGGTAGCCGTCGGCGGCGAACAGATCGGCGGCGGCCCGGATGATGTGTTGGGGCCGGGATCCGCGCCGAGCCGTCATCAGAAGTCCACGGACCCGCCGGACCGCCAGTAGCGCCCGTCCCTGCGGTCCATCAGCCCGAAGTCGATCAACGAACGGCGCAGCGTCACGTAGTCGTCGTAGATCCCGATGAGCTCCCGGTTCACCTCGACCTCGAGGTAGTGCACGCCCGGTACGAACCGCGCAGCGATCACGTCCAGGACCGCGAGTTTGCGGGACTGCTTGCGCGGCATGGTGTGCAGCCGGCCGTCCTCGTCGAAATACCGCTTCCGGACCAGGTCCCGGTGCGCTTCCGCGGCACGGAGCAATTCGTCGCCGCTCACCGTCAGACGGCGTCCCCGCGACCGACCCTGGGGCGCGGTACCCGCCACTTGCGGATCAGGCAGGCGCGGTTGAAGGCGTAGAAGCCCAGCGAACGCGGCTTGATCGACAGACCCGAGGGATCGCCCTTCGGGAACTTCTCGGCCACCCGGCGGCTCAGCTGACGACCGAACGCGATGGAGTCGACTACGGCGGCCAGGATCGCGATCAGCAGGATGAACGGGCCGATCAGCTGCACCGTTGCGTTGTTGATCAGCAGGATGATGAAGGACAGCAGCGCCACTGGGAGCAGGATGCCGGCGATGTTGCGCCGCGAATCAGTGGCGTCCCGGACGAAGGCACGCACCGGACCGCGGTCACGGGGCAGGACGTAGGCGTCGTCGCCGCGCATCATCCGCTCGCGCCGCTGCACGGACGCCACCTTGCGCTCGTCCTTGGTCAAGGTCTTGCCGACCGTCTTGGACCGTTTGATCGCCTCGCGTTGCGTCTTGGGCGGGGGAGCGACCGGGCCCCGTCGGCCCTGCGCCTGGTTCTGCTTGGGTGTCGGGCGGCCCTTGCCGACCGTCGGCGCCTCGGGCTCGGCCACGACGGCGACATCGGATCCCTGGTCAGCCGACTTACGGCGAAGAAAACTCACCTCCGCAGGATAGGTGACGCGCACCGCCACCGACACCGCCGATCACGCCCCGCTGCAGCCCCGCACCCGGGAATGGTGCGGGAATAGGGCCAGAACGAGCGTGGTTGGAGGGAGAGAAGTGGTCGAGTCGACTCTTCAGCGCGCTTGTGGCGTGGCATCATCGAAGTAGAGCCGGTGCAGCAAGGCCGGTCAAGGACACCACCCCATACATCACGCCCGATCCGTCGGTCGCCGAGAGAGGGAGTCATATGACTACCGCCGATACGCAGACCTCCACGCAGGACGTCAGCCCTGTGACCGCCGAGGCCACCACCGAGGTGCGCGCCCACGGCGTGACGCTCTCCGACACCGCCGCCGCCAAGGCGAAGGCGCTGCTCGAGCGCGATGGAAGCTCCGAGATGGTGCTCCGTATCGCCGTCCAGCCCGGTGGCTGCTCAGGCCTTCGCTACGAGCTCTTCTTCGACGACCGCAGCCTCGACGGCGACGCCCTGGTCCACTTCGACGGCATCGGCCTCGCGGTCGACCGCATGTCGAAGCCCTACCTGGACGGCGCCGTCATCGACTTCGTCGACACGATCGAGAAGCAGGGCTTCACCATCGACAACCCCAATGCGGGAAACTCCTGCGCCTGCGGTGACTCCTTCCACTGACCTGAGCATTCGCGGGCGCACGAAGCTCGCGGGCACAAGAAGCCGGCCGTCGTACCCGTGAGGGTGCGGCGGCCCTTCTGTTTCAGCGTGTCGGTCGAGCCGTCGGGGTGCCAGTTGCCAGCAGTCGGTAGCACCGCGGAGACGGTAAGGTCGTCCTCGTCCGTCAGCGTCCGAGGTGGTAGCGGTGTCACAGCGCTCGCCCCGAAATGAATCGAAAGAGGCCTCGTGCCCATCGTCGTCACCGGCTCCATCGCCACCGATCACCTGATGCACTTCCCGGGCAAGTTCACCGACTCGCTCCTTCCGGACCAGCTGCACCGGGTCTCCCTGTCGTTCCTGGTGGACGATCTGGTGGTGCGTCGCGGCGGAGTGGCGGCCAACATCTGCTTCGGCATGGGGCTTCTCGGGGTCAACCCGATCCTGCTAGATGCGGTCGGTGCGGACTTCGACGACTACTCGAGCTGGCTGCAGCGCCACGGCGTCGACTGCTCCCACGTGCACATCTTCGAGGATGTGCAGACCGCTCGGTTCGTCTGCACCACCGACGACGACATGAACCAGATCGGCTCGTTCTACGCGGGGGCGATGGCCCGGTCGCGCGAGATCGAGATCGGCCCGGTGGCCAACGTGGTGTCCTCGATCGACCTGGTGATGATCAGCGCCGGCGACCCGGCCGCGATGGTCCGTCATGCCGAGGAATGTCGTCAGCGGGGATTCACCTTCGCCGCCGACCCGTCGCAGCAGCTGGCCCGGATGGAGGGCGTGGACGCCGCCAAACTGGTGGACGGTGCTGCCTTCTGGTTCTCCAACGACTACGAGCTCGGGTTGCTGCTGTCGAAGACGGGCTGGACAGAGTCGCAGCTGCTGGAACGTGTCGGGCACCGGGTCACCACACTGGGTTCCAAGGGTGTCGAGATCGTCGCTGCCGACGGATCCCACCTGCACATCCCGGTGGTGCCGGAGCTGGCCAAGATCGACCCGACCGGTGTCGGCGACGCCTTCCGCTCCGGCTTTGTCGCCGGTCAGTACCGGGGCCTTGACTTCGAGCGGTCGGCCCAGCTCGGATCCCTGATGGCCACCCTGGTGCTCGAGACGATCGGCACCCAGGAATACACGTTCGACCCGATCACCGCGATGGCCCGGCTGGCCGCCTGCTACGGCGACCCGGCAGCGCAGGAGATCTCCAACGCCATGGGCTTCGTCACCGTCTGACCCGTCCGTCCGACCCCTCCGGCGCATACAGAACTGCTGTGCGCATACGGATGTTCCTGGAACCGGCTCCAGAAGCCGGTTTTCGAGCACTCCTGTATGCGCAGGGCACTCCTGTATGCGCGGGGTACTTGGGGATGCGCGGGGTACTTGGGATGCGCGGGGTACTTGGGACGCGCGGGGTACTTGGGACGCGCGGGGTACTTGGGACGCGCAGGGGCCGGGGTCAGAGGAAGACGGGGTAGGTCGGCTCGGGGATCACGGGCTTCAGGGCGCCGGTCACGAAGATCTCGTGCCAGAGCTGGAACACCAGCACGGTCCAGATCGGGCGTGAGTAGTCGGCGACGCCGGCCCGGTGGTCGTCGAGCAGCTTCAGCACCGCCGCGGGGTCGATGTACTGCTCCGTCTGCGACGTGGTGATGATGTTGCGGGCCCAGTCGTAGGAGCCCTCCTTCAGGTAGTACCGGATCGGCACCGGGAAGCCCAGCTTCTTCCGGTTCAGCACGTGCGGCGGGACGATCAGCTCCATCGCCCGGCGCAGCGCCACCTTGGTCGCGTGGCCCTGCACCCGATACTCCGGCGGCACGCTCCTGGCCACCTCGAACACCCGCGGGTCCAGGAACGGGACGCGGAGCTCCAGGGAGTTGGCCATCGTCATCTTGTCGGCCTTGACCAGGATGTCGCCGCGGAGCCAGGTGAACAGGTCGATGTGCTGCATCCGGGAGATCGGATCCGACCCCAGCGATCGCGCGTAGATCGGGTCGGTCACGTCGCGGATCGACCGGGCGGGCGAGTAGGTCCGCAGCACCGGCGGCAGCTGTTCGTCACGGAAGATCCGCGCGTTGCCGTAGTAGCGCTGCTCCAGGTCGATTGCACCGCGCCGCAGCATGTCCTTGCCCCGGAAACCCTGCGGCAGTGCGCGTCCCACTGCGGCCAGACCCTTGCGGAGGCCACGGGGGAGCGACGTCATCGGAGCCAGCGACGCCGGTTCGCGGTAGATGTTGTAGCCTCCGAAGAGTTCGTCGGCCCCCTCTCCCGACAGCACCACCTTCACGTGTTTGCGGGCCTCGTTGGCGACGAAGTACAACGGCACCAGCGCGGGGTCGGCGACCGGCTCGTCCAGATACCAGACGATCAGCGGCAGGGTGCCGGTCAGTTCCTCCTCGGTCACCGTCCGGACGACGTGCCGCACCCCGATGGCGGCCGCACTCTCGGCGGCGACGTCGATCTCGGAGAAACCGTCGCGGTCGAATCCAGTGGTGAACGTCATCAGATCCGGGTTGTAACGCTTGGCCAGGGCCGCGATCGCGGTGGAGTCGATGCCACCGGACAGGAACGAGCCGACGGTGACGTCGGCCCGCATGTGGGCGCCGACCGAATCGTCCAGGACGTCGGCGATGCGCTGGTAGAGGGCCTTCTCCTCGGCGGCGCCGGAGATCCGGGACGGGGCGAACGTCGGGTGGAAATAGCGCTCGGCCTGCAGGACCCCACCCGGCTCCAGGCTGAACAGCGTCCCGGACTCGACCCGGCGGATAGCCGCGTCCATGGTGGCCGGCTCCGGGACGTACTGGAGCACCAGGTAGTGCTGCAGGGCCGTCTCGTCCACGACGGCCGGCCCGGTCAGTTCCCGCAGGCCCTTCTCCTCCGACGAGAACCCGATGCCGTCGGGCGTCGTCGCGGTGAACATCGGCTTGATGCCGAACGGGTCCCGCGCGCCGAACAGCCGCCTGGTCTCGGTGTCCCAGATCAGGAACGCGAACATCCCGCGCAACCTCGAGACCGCGGCCTTGCCCCAGTGGTGGAACCCGGCCACGATCGCCTCGCCGTCACCCTCGGTCCGGAACGTGGCGCCGAACTCGGCGGCCAACTCCGCCCGAAGTTCCAGATAGTTGTAGATCTCCCCGTTGAAGACGAGGGCATAGCGGTCGGGGGACTCCGGAGGCCCCCAGCGCAGCGGCTGGTGGGAGTGCTCGAGATCGATGATGGACAGGCGGTTGAACCCGAAGACGACATCGCCGTCGTTCCACGTGCCGGCGTCGTCCGGTCCACGGTGCCGCGCGCACCGCATACCGGCGGCCACCGCCCGCACCCGGTCGACCCGTTCGTCGGCACTGCCGGTGGAGGACAGGAAGCCCATCAATCCGCACACGAGGTCGGTCACCCAATTTCTGTCATCGTCGGTAGGCGCACCCAGTATCCGTCAGTGGGGGGACAGATCCGCCGCGCAGCGCCCCCTCGGCGACCGCTTTTTGCAGCGACTCGAACGTGCGCCCCGGCGCCTCGCGGGCCTATTCTCGAATCATCTTCGACAAGTTGTAGATTTGACTCACGCCACAACGGCCCTGACCGGGTCGAGGGTGTCGGAGTCGAGTAATCTCAGTGGTGTCAGAGGTTCTTGACATGAAACGTGCAGGACGGCGGCACCGCGTTCGGTGGCCGCCGAGGTTCTTCAAGGAGGGCGCCCGAGTGGCTCGGACTCGTAGTACTCGGCGGTATGTGCTGGCCGGCTCGCTCGCAGCGGCCGGTCTGCTGCTCAGTGGTTGTTCCGCGGACGATCTGCCCCGCTTCGGCTGGCCCGAAGGCGCGACGCCCCAGGCCCTGCGGATGCAGCACTTCTGGTCCTGGACCTTCATCGCGGCGCTGGCCATCGGTATCGCGGTGTGGGGGCTGATGTTCTGGACCTTCACGTTCCACCGCAAGAAGAAGAACTCGCCCCTCTACCCGAAGCAGACGAAGGAAAATCTTCCGCTCGAACTCGTGTACACCGCGGTTCCGTTCCTGATGGTCGCCGTGCTGTTCTACTTCGCCGTCACCACCGAGAACTTCGTGCTGAAGAACGTCGCCAACCCGGACGTGAAGGTCAATGTCACCGCGTCGAAGTGGCTGTGGGACTTCAGCTACGACGGCACCACCTCGCCTGACGACAAGACGCAGGAAGTACACACGGTCGGCACCGCCAGCGAAGTGCCGATCCTGATCCTGCCGGTGCAGAAGACGATCCAGTACACGCTGCAGTCGAAGGACGTCATCCACTCGTTCTGGGTGCCCGACTTCCTGTTCAAGCGGGACGTCTTCCCGGACCCGGCGGCCAACAACACGCAGAACGTCTTCCAGAACAGCATCGACAACCCTGGAGCCATGGTCGGTCGGTGCGCGGAACTCTGCGGCACCTACCACTCGGCGATGAACTTCGAGGTCCGCGGTGTTCCGCAGAACGTCTACGACGAATACCTCAAGCTCCGCCAGACCATCAACCCGGCCACCGGCCGTGGCTACACGACGGCCGAAGCGCTAAAGAAGACCGGCGACGAGATCACGAGCTGTGGCACCCTCTGTGCGCCGCTCTCGACGACGACCTACCCGATCGATCCCAACCGTCAGGCCAAGTCGGCCTCTCTGCCCCTGGCCGGAGGGAAGTGATGGCAGTCGATCACGCTGATCTCGAACCGTCGGCCCCCCCGAAGCGAGGGCTACAGGTCGAGGCCTGGATCTTCCTGGCGCTGACCGGCTTCTTCGCCCTCGCCTCGGTGCTGTACGCGATCTTCGCGGGCGCCACAGAGCCTGTCGGCGTCGTCGCGCTCGTCCTGACGACGGGCCTCTCGCTGATCATCGGGACCTTCCTGCTGTTCTCCTCGCGCCGTCTCGAAGCGGCCCGGCCGGAGGATCACGAAAATGCCGAGGTATCGGACGGTGCCGGTGATCTCGGCTTCTTCTCGCCGGGTTCGTACTGGCCATTCGGCATGGCACTTGCAGCGGCGTTCACCGCCGTCGCCACTGCCTTCCTCCTGGTCTGGATGATGGTCATCACGATTGGCTTCCTGCTGGTCACGATCTGCGGCCTGCAGTTCGAGTACCACCGCCGGCCGACCTCGCACTGACCGGCCTCACTCTTCGGGCGGCTGCAGACCGCCTCATTGCCTCACGAGTAAGGGCTGTCGTCTCCGGATGGCAGCCCTTCCTGCTGTCCGCGAACATCGTGGACTGGGACGAACGGGGCCACCGGTATCACCGTGGTATCACCGTGCCTCCGGAGTGCTCTGGATGCCAGGTAGCACCATCCGTGCTGCTGTCGTCCACGGAGAGGATCTACCGACATGTCCGAGCAGCAACGATCAAGCGACATGTCCGAGCAGCAACGATCACAGCGCGCTGTCCTGAAGGTGGGGCCATCGGCCTCGGCACGGTCGGCAGTGACGCGTTCTTCCCGTCGATAGCGGCAGCGGCTCCTGGTGAGGCCGCCACGGCCGTACTCCCGGCGAACCCCACGTCCCACTACTTACTCGAGATGTCGGGCATCCCGGGTGATTCCACCGACGTGACCTACCGCCATCAGATCGTGGTGGACGGTTGGTCCTGGGGTCTGACCAACCCGGGGACGATCGCCGCCGGCAGCGGTCGCGGCTCGGGCAAGTGGAAGCCGCTCGACTTCGTCTCCATCGCACCGTGGGGCGTGGCATCCCCGCTCACCGCACTGGCCGCCGCGACCGGCGGCACCTGGACCGCGCGGTGCTGACCGTGGTCGGGTCCGGTGGGCGGGATCGGTCTACCCGCGGAAGCCACACGGCAGCTCTGGTCCGCCGGTCGTCACCACCTTCGACTTCCGCACCCAGAGGCAGGTCTGACGCTTGTGCAACGGGTGAGCGACCCGAGCAGGACATGCACGAGGGCCCCATCGGAATCCGATGGGGCCCTCGTGGCTACAGCTGCAAGCTATCTGGTCGGGCCGACTTCTATGACGCCCTGCCCGGCATGCTCGGAGTTGTCGATGATGCCGGTCTCATCGTGCGCACTCCAGGTGCCCTTGACCGCATGGCCAGCCGAACCGAGCTGGTTCATCCGCTTGGGCACCGGAGCACCCTGATAGGCCAACGGGATGGGGTGACCATGATCGTCTACCGGGCCCAGCGGCTGATGGACCTCGATGAACTCACCGTGAGGCAGACGCTTGATGATGCCGGTCTCGATGCCGTGCTCGAGCACATCGCGGTCGGAGTGCTGCAGGCCGAGGCACAGGCGGTAGGTGACCACGTAGGCAAGGACCGGCAAGGTGATGGACCCGATCCGACCGACCCACGTCATCACGTTCAGCGAGATGTCGAACTTGAAGGCGATGATGTCGTTGGCGCCGTTGATCAGGTTGATGACGTAGAAGGCGATGAACGCGACACCCAGCGAGGTCCGGACCGGAACGTCACGAGGACGCTGCAGGATGTTGTGCATCGCGTTGTCCTTGGTGAACTTCTTCTCGATGAACGGATACGACAGGACCAGGAACAGCAGGACCGTCGCACCGCCGATGGCCGGGAAGAACACCGCCGGAACCATGTAGTGCCCGAACAGGTTTCGGATCTCCCAGGCCGGCCAGACGCGGACCATGCCGTCCAGGAAGCCCATGTAGAAGTCGGGCTGTACGCCGGCCGAGACCTGCGCCGGGTTGTACGGACCGTTCGTCCAGATGGGATTGATCTGGAACAGACCGGCCATGATCGCGATGATGCCGGTGACGACCGCGAAGAAGCCACCGCCCTTCGCGGCGAAGGTCGGCAGGACCCGGACGCCCACCACGTTGTTCTCGGTGGCACGGGGCCCCGCGAACTGGGTGTGCTTCTGGAACCAGACGAGGGCGACGTGCACCGCGATCAGCGCCAGGATGATCCCGGGGATCAGGAGGATGTGGATGGCGTAGAAGCGGCCGATCACGATGGTCCCCGGGTAGTCGCCACCGAAGACGGCCCAGTGCATCCAGGTCCCGATGACGGGGATGGAGAGCAGGAAGGCGGAAATGGCACGAAGTCCGGTGCCGGAGAGCAGGTCGTCCGGCAGGGAGTAGCCGAGGAAGCCCTCGGCCATGCCCAGAACCAGCAGAAGCACACCGATGATCCAGTTGGCCTCGCGCGGCTTGCGGAAGGCGCCGGTGAAGAACACCCGGGCCATGTGCAGCATCATCGAGGCCAGGAAGATCAGGGCCGCCCAGTGGTGGATCTGTCGGATCAGGAGTCCGCCGCGCACCTCGAACGAGATGTCGAGCGTCGACTTGTAGGCCAGCGACATCGGGACGCCGCGAAGCTTGTCGTAGACACCGTTGTAGACGACCTCGCCCATGGAGGCGTCGAAGAACAGGGTCAGGTACACGCCGGACAGCAGCAGGATGAGGAACGAGTAGATCGCTACCTCACCGAGCATGAACGACCAGTGCGTCGGAAAGACCTTGTTCATCGCCGTCCGCAACGGGCGGGCGCCGTGGTAGCGGACATCCGCTCCGTCCAGGGCAGCCTGCACCGGACCGTCTGTCTTCTTCTTGGTACGCGTGGTGAGACTGCTCATCAGGCTTTGCTTCCCTTCGGATGGGATCCCCATTTGGTACTACCCGCGTTGGACTCCCAGAAACCTGGGCCCACGGGTTCGATGAAATCGCTCCTGGCGACGAAGTACCCCTGGGCATCCAGCTCGATCGGCAGCTGCGGGAGCGGCCTGGTGGCGGGCCCGAAAACGGGCTTGGCGCCGTCGAAGACATCGAATTGCGACTGGTGGCAGGGGCACAGAATGCGTCCGGTCTGCTGTTCGTACAGCGAGGCCGGGCAACCGACGTGGGTACAGATCTTGGAGTACGCGTAGTAGTCCCCGTACTCGAAACCGTCCTGACCGTTGCGGATCATGACGTTGCTGTCCGAGCGCAGACGGAACAGGAGTACCGCCGAGTCGGACGACTTCGCGCCACCGTCGACACCGGGGAACACCGTGACGATGCCGCCGGCAGAGACGTCGGCCGGCCGGACCGGTGTCCCGTCGATCTGGGTGAGCCGGACCTTCTGGGTGGTCTTGTCCGGGAGCACGACCGGCTTCCAGAGCGTCACCCACAGGTCGGAATCGGCGCCTTTGGACCAAGGGCTCTTGATGAAGCCGCCGAGGATCGGGATGAGGGTGGCAAGGCCGAGTGCGCCACCGGCCAGCACGAGCGAGCCCTTGAGCACGCCACGACGCTTGACCATGCCCATCTTGTCGACGGTGTCGACCATCTCGGCGCCGAGCGTCTGGCGGTCGACCTCGTCGGACATCCCGACGTGACGCTGCTGGACGGCGACCTCGTGCGGCGCGATCTTCTTCGCCAGCGCGATGACGCCGATGCCGAAGAACAGAACGCTCGCACCCAGGGTGGCGCCGACCAGCGGTGTGTACAGGCCGTAGAGGGTCTGGCTGCTTCCGGAGTAAGCGGTCTGGTAGCCGGCCGGCCAGAAGACGAACAACGCCGCTGCGGCCACCCCGAAGATCGCGGTGAGCACGAACCACTTCGCCACATTGCGCTCGGCCCGACGGTCCGCCGGGGACCCCGGTACATACCGCTCGCCGTACTCGACCAGCTCGACGCCATCGAGGGCCGCACCCAGGCGGGTGAGCTCCTCCTTGGACATCTTCTTCATCTCGTCATCCGACGGGATTTCGACGTCCTCCCCGCCACTCATGCTCTGGCCCCCATCCACAGGGTCAGGGCCACGATCGCGCCCATGCCGACCAGGAAGGCGACGAGACCTTCGGGTGCGGGACCGAAGCCGCCCAGGGCGTAGCCACCCGGGCTGACGGAGGCCTTGTTGTTCTGGACGTAGGCGATGATCGCCTTCTTCTCGACGGGGGTGAGCTGCGCATCGGAGAACTTCGGCATGTTCTCCGGGCCGGAGAGCATGGCGGCGTAGATCTGCTCGTTCGTGGCCTGATCGAGGTTCGGGGCGTACTTCCCCTGCGAGAGTGCGCCACCCTGACCGGTGAAGTTGTGGCAGGACGCGCAGTTCAGGCGGTACAGCTCCCCGCCCTTGGACACGTCGGCAACGGCCTGCAGGTCCCCGCCGGGGACGGAGGGTCCGCCGCCGTTGGACTCGATGTAGGCGCTCAGGTAGCTGATCTGCTCGTCGTTGAACGACGGATTCTTGCGCGGGTTCTGTGCGCCGTTGGCCACGCCGGGCATACGGCCGGTCGACACCTGGAAGTAGGTGGCCGCCTGGCCGACGCCGATCAGCGACGGGCCGCGGTTGAGCACGCCCTGGAGGTTCGCGCCATGGCAGGTGATGCAGGAGACCTGGTAGATGTCCTTGCCCTTGGCGATGTCCGCGGTGCTGGCCGTGTCGGCGGAGGCGGTCTGCGGGTTCGGCTGCAGAGCCGAGTACACGAAACCCATGGTGATCAGGGCGAACATCAAAGCCAACCCGCCGGTGATTCGACGGACGGTCTTCGTGCGACGGCGTCCGCTGCGTCCCACCTTGCCGGCTTCGTTCTGCACCTTGCTCTTGGTCATGCGGGGCACCTCGTACTCGTCTCGCGTCGGTGTGTGTTGCTGGTCGATGCTCTATCTGGGTGATACGGCGGCGAACACGGGTTCGGACGCACTATCGCGACCAAGGTGACCGGGGTCATTGGATGAGGTAGATCGTGGCGAACAGAGCGATCCAGACCACGTCGACGAAGTGCCAGTAGTAGGAAACGACGATGGCGCTCGTCGCCTGGGCGGGGGTGAACTTCGACAGCTTGGTCCGGCCCATCAGGATGATGAATCCGATCAACCCGCCGATGACGTGCAGGCCGTGGAAGCCGGTGGTCAAGAAGAAGACCGTGCCGTAGGCGGACGACGAGAAGGTCGTGCCCTCCTCGACGAGGTTGTGGTACTCGTTCGCCTGGCCGAGGACGAAGATCGCGCCCATCACCAGGGTTGCCAGGTACCAGCGCCGGAGGCCGAACACGTCGCCCCGCTCAGCAGCGAACACGCCGAGCTGACAGGTGAACGACGAGGCCACCAGGATGATGGTGAACGTCAGGGCGTAGGGAACGTCGAGTGTCGTCGGCTTGGTCGGCCATTCACCGGTGGTGTTGGTGGCTTTCGCCGTGAAGTAGATGCCGAAGAGGCCGGCGAAGAACATCAGTTCGCTGGCCAGCCACACGATCGTCCCGACGCTCACCATGTTCGGCCGGTTGAGCGTATGGATCCGCGAGCTGATGGCGGGGGCCCCTGCTGGACCGGTCGCAGTCGTCACAGATGAATTATGTACCGCCCTCGCGCCAGGCGTGCCTGCGGGTCTACTCAATTTCGTAGCAATCTCGGCCAAACTTCACATCTCTGCAGGTCAGGGCCTTAAAAGATCTTCGACACGTTGTAAAAATTGGGTGTCTGCGGCGCGCCGCGCCCCGTGGACCCGGACCACCATCCGCGAGGGCTGAACCTCTAGGATCAGGCGCAGGTCGATTCCATCGCAGTTCGTCGAGGTCCGAAGGGGAAATACCTGATGAGCAACCCCGTAGTCGTGGTCTACAGCCATCGACAGGACGTCCGCGAGCGGATCATGAACGCCATCGGGCGACGCCCGGCGCCCGATGTCGGCCGTATCGACTTCCTCGAATGCGCCTCGGTGGCTGACGTGCTGATGGCCATCGACGACCAGGTTGCCGACCTCGTCATCCTCGACGGCGAGGCCCAGCCCACCGGTGGCATCGGGATCTCGCGGCAGATCCATCAGGAGGCGAAGATCATTCCGCCGATCATCCTGACTGTTCGCCGGGCAGCCGACCGCTGGCTGGCGACGTGGGCGAGGGCCGACGAGATCCTCGTCCACCCGCTGGATCCGGTGACGGCGGCCGAGACGGTCGCCTCGCTGCTGCGCCGGCTTCCGGCCAGGACCACCCCGGCCGCGGCAGGTTCGGTCTGACCGGTGGGTTCTGAGCAGGTTCCGACATTCACCTGGCCGCAGGTGCTCACCTCGTTGCTGGACGGCGTCGACCTGACGTCGGTCGAGACGTCGTGGGCGATGGATCGCATCATGTCCGGTGAGGCCAGCCCGGCTCAGCTGGCCGCGTTTGCGGTCGCGTTGCGTGCCAAGGGCGAGACCGCCCAGGAGATCGCCGGCCTGGCAGATTCGATGTTGGCGCACAGCGTGCGGGTGAGTGTGCCGGGTCGCACCGTCGACATCGTCGGCACCGGCGGGGATCGCTCCAACACGGTCAACATCTCCACGATGGCCGCGGTGGTGACCGCGGCAGCGGGAGCGACCGTGGTCAAGCACGGTGGTAGGGCGGCGTCCAGCAAGTGTGGGGCGGCGGATCTGCTAGAGGGTCTCGGTGTGCCGATCATGCTGGGTCCCGATGCGGTGGCGGCCACCGTGGCCGAGGTCGGCATCGGGTTCTGCTTCGCCCAGGTCTTCCACCCGTCGATGCGCTTTGCCGGCCCGGCCCGTCGTGAGCTGGGTATTCCTACCTTCTTCAACATCCTCGGTCCGCTGTCCAACCCGGCCCGTCCCGCTGCGTCGGCGATCGGCTGCGGGAACATTGCGATGGCCCCGGTGATCGCCGGCGTCTTCGCCGACCGGGGCGCGGACGTGCTGGTCTTCCGAGGTGATGACGGACTGGACGAGCTCACCACCACCACGACGTCGTCGGTCTGGGTGGTCAGCGGGGGTTCGATCACCGAGGCGGTCGTCGATCCGACGAGGTTCGGCCTCGTCCGGTCCGAGCCGGGGGACCTCACCGGCGGCGACGTGGCGTTCAATTGCGCGGTCGCGAACCGGGTCTTCGAGGGCGGCGCCGGTTCGGTCCGCGATGCCGTGATGCTCAATGCCGCGGCCGCGATCGCCGCCCACGCCGGGCTCACCGGAGATCTCGACGCGGACCTCGAGGCCGGCCTGGCTCGTGCCGCTGTGGCCCTCGATTCCGGCGCCGCCGCAGCACTTCTCGCCCGCTGGGTCGAGGTCGGGAGCAAGCTCGCCGGGTAGCACTCCTGGCCGGTGGCGTCGACTGGTGCTGCTTTGGGTCTGATGCTGGCTGATGTTTCCAGCTGGCTGGACCTGTTTGCCCGTCAGTCCTGCAATCCGATGGAGAACGCGTCCGCGGTGTCCCGCTGGGAGTAGGAGCGGAAGGCGATGTGGGTGACGGTGCGGACCACGCCCGGGATCTTCGAGATGTGGCCGGGCACCAATTCGGCGATCGCTTCGTGGTCGGCCACCGAGGTGATCGCGACCAGATCGACATCACCCGCACAGGAGTAGACCTGATCGACCCCGGCGAGATCGGCGATGGCCTGCGCGACCTCGACGATCCGGTCCGCCTCGACGTCGATCATCACGATGGCGGTCACCATGTGCGCACCTCTTCCTGCTCGGTGTTGTGACTCCGGGGTTGTGGGTCTGGGTGGTGTGGGTCTGGGTGGTGCGGGTCTGGGCGGTGTGGGTCTGGGTGGTGGGGCGATGCTAGCTGTCTGCGCGTTCCGCGGTGACGGTGCGCCTTGGGTCTGGTCCGCTCCCGTACTGACAGCTGGTCACGCGTTCGGTCCGCTTCACGTTCACCGGAGCCACAAGGACCTGAAACGCGATGCCCGAAACGCGATGCTGGGAACGCGATGCCTGAAACGCGATGCTGGGAAGGCGACCTTGCCTACCCAGGTCGTCCGGACCCGTGGATACCGCAGGTCCTAGTCGTTCGACTACGAACGACTACCACCTTCGCTATCGACCGCAGCGACATCGGGACCGACCGCACGCGACTAGTCGGCCGTCCCCGACCACCCCGGCGTCGGCGACCAGGCCCGTTGCGGCCATCTCAGCGCCTCGCCGTCCAGCGGACCGACCTTCTGAGCCGACATGCGGCCATGCCCACGCCACGCGCAACGCGGGGCCGTCAGTGGCACATCCAGATTGACTGCTGCTAGTAGCGCCAGGAGGCGGGAGCCAACTGGGCCTTGGCCAGCCCGACCGCGGCCATGAACGGTCGCCATCGGCCGGCGCCGGCGGCGGGGCTGTGCCAGGGCTCGGTGCTCTGTACCAGTCGGGTGCCGGCGCCCTCGACCCACCGCAGCAAGGTAGCCGTCTCTTCGGCGCTGGCCCCCGGCAGTGGACCGCCGGACGGGATCACCGTCTCGGCCGACGCGGTCAGCAGCTCGATCACCGGCATCGGGTCGATCCCCAGGCGCGCCCGGCCGGCCGCCGCCAGCCTTCCGTACCGGATGACGGCGAACTCCCACCCACCCGCGGAAGCCGGCTTGGCCGTCACGAGTTGTTCGATACCCGCGAACGATCCGAGCCGCTGACGGCGGTCGACAGCTTCGGCGAGCACGGACAGCCTGTCGCGCACCACGGCAGCCTGGTCGAACCGGCCCTGCGCCGACAGTCGATCGAGCAGTGCCCGCAGTCCGACCAGCACCTCGTCCGACGAGCCTGCGATCAGGCCGGCGATGCGCGCGGTGTGGACGGCGTAGCTGGTCTTGTCCTCACGGCCGTCACACGGCGCTCCGCACCGGCCCAGTTCGGCTAGCACACAGGCTGAACCCTTGGGGGACAGGGATAATCGCTGTGAGCATCGGCGCACTCCGACCACTTCCTGCAGGGCCTCGACTGCGGTGGTCGCTGCCGCCCGCGAGGTAAACGGACCCAGAGCGGTCGGCCGTCCGGCCTGCGGATTGTTCACGATGCTCAGGCGCGGGAAAGGCTCGACGGTCAGCACCACCCAGACCACCTTGTTCGGTGATCTTGACCGCCGGTTGTATTTCGGCTGGTGCGCGGCGATCATCCGCTGCTCTCGGATGTGCGCCTCGAGGGCGTGGGCGCACTCCACGTAGTCCACCCGTTCGGCCAGGGTGATCATCTGCTTGATCTTCCCGCGGGTCTCGCCGGCCCCGAAGTACGACCGCACGCGTTGTCGCAGGTTGACCGAGGTGCCGACGTAGAGCACCTCGTCGGACCGTCCTCGGAACAGGTAGACGCCGGGTGTGGTGGGGAGATGGTCGGCGAGTGTCCGTTTGCGTCGCCGGGCCGGCGAGACGTCGCGAGAGAGTTGTTGGAGCTCGGTGAGGCTCTGCACGCCCAGCGGACCGAGCCTCTCGAACAGCGCATGCAGTACGTCCACGGTGGCCCGGGCGTCCGTCAGCGCGCGGTGATCCGGGGCGACCTTGGAGCCGAGTAGCGGAGCGAGCAGGCCGAGCCGGACGCTCGGCGCCTCCTCCCTCGTCAACACCCGGCGGGCCAGTTTCACCGTGTCCACCACCGCATTTCCCGGCCAGGGAACCCCGATCCGGGCACAGGCCGCCTTCAGGAACCCGATGTCGAAACCGGCGTTGTGCGCGACCAGCACCGACCCTCTGGCGAACTCCAGGAACGACGGAATCACGGTGGCGATGGTCGGGGCGTCGAAGACCATGGCGTCGCTGATCCCGGTGAGCATGACGATCTGCGGCGGGATGGACCGACCGGGGTCGACCAGTGTGGCGAACTCGCCGAGTACCTCCCCGCCTCTGACCTTGACTGCGCCGATCTCCGTGATCGCCTCGGTCGCTGCAGAGCCTCCGGTGGTTTCCAGATCGACCACGACGAACGTGATGTCGCGCAGCGGGTCGCCCAGTTCGTCGAAGCTGTGCTGGCCGGAGGTGAGGAGAGACGCGGCACCCCTGGTGCTGCTGTTGCCTCTGGGACTGCTGATCACGATGTTGCTCACCGACATGACGCTAGAGGCGACCACCGACAGCGAGGCGGGCCGGAGGCTCGCCGGAGCTGTCGGGCGTGGTGCTGCTGGGTTCGAGTGGCTGCGGATGGGACCACAACGGGGGTCGCACCGGGAGAACCGCAGGTCGGTGGAACTCATGTACAAACGGCCGGCGTGGCGCCCTGAGGGTGCGCCGCGGTCGCACAATGGCCCTATGTCGGACACACCCGCCCCGCTCGGAGGCGCTGGCGACCCAACGCCGATCAGCGCCCTTCCGGCGGCAGTGCGGACGGTCATCGTCAGCTGGGCGGCGGAGGCCCTCGGCCGACTACTGCCGGTGCAGGTGCCAGCGGGGCTGGTCAGGGTGGCCAGGTTCACCCCCGTCAAACGGGCGCGTCTGGGCGCGGCTGCCCTGGCCCAGGCGGTGGATGCCGATCCCGGATTCCGAGCCGCCGTCGCCGAGCACGCCCGGTCCCTTGCCCGATCCGACGATGTGGCGGATGCCGAGGCCGCCGCGGTCGCCCACCTGCTAAAGCTGCCCACCGAGCAGGAGCTCATGGCGGCCATGGAGCGCAGTGCACCGGAAGGTCTCCGAGCCGAGGTCGCCGAACTGAAACGTTCGGTGCGGTCGTTGCAGCGAGACCTGCAGCAGGTCACGACCGAACGTGACGAGGCCCGGCTCCTGGGACAGCCCGGGTCGAATAGCGCAGACGAGGCCGACAAGCTGCGGCGACGACTGCGCGAGCAAGGTACGCGGCTGCGGCAGGCAGTGCTTGCCCAGGAGACCGAGGCAGCGAAGTCGCACGACGAACTGGTGTCGCTCCGTGGGCAGGTCAAGCGGTTGACCGACGAAGTGACGATTCTCCAGGACCGCACGCGGTCGGCCGTCGAGCGCGCGGACCGGGCACAGGAGAGCCTCGGACGCGTTCGCGAGCAGGCCGGCCTGCACAAGTCGACGGCCGACCGGAGGCTGGACCTGCTGCTGTCAACCGTTGAGGGCGCCGTCAGCGGGCTGCGAAGGGAATGGGATCTGGCCGGCGGTGGATCCGATCCGGCCGACGTGGTCGCCGGTCGACTGCCTAGGTCGGGTCGGGAAGCCGAGAGCACCGCCGATCCGTCGAGACTGCACTCCTGGCTGGGTCTACCGGCCGCTCATCTCATCGTGGACGGCTACAACGTCAGCAAGACGGGCTACCCCGGCCTGACGCTGGCCCAGCAGCGGGAACGTCTGGTCCGGGTGCTGGCCGCCCTGTCTGCAAGGACGGGGGTCGACGTGACCATCGTGTTCGACGGTGCCGCGGTCGCTGTTCCGGCTCCGCCCGGGCGTGGCATCCGCGTGTTGTTCTCCCCGCCGGGGGTCATCGCCGACGACGTCATCCGTGATCTGGTGGCCGCCGAGCCGTCAGGTCGGGTGGTGGTCGTGGTCAGCTCCGACCGTGAGGTGGCCGACGGCGTCCGTCGCCGGGGCGCCAGGACCGCGGGATCCGATGTGTTGCTCGCCTTGCTGGGCTGAGGTTCGGGCGGCTACCGACAGCTGCGGCGAGCCTTCGGCCCACCTGGCTGTCGTTCTTTTTGTGCGGCCGCTGTGGTGGTCGGGTCCGGAGCCACCCTTACCCGGCTGCGTCCTCACCGACAGCTGCGGCGAGCCTTCGGCCCACCTGG
>NZ_JBEPNO010000013.1:0-167791 GCF_040546275.1 Nakamurella sp. UYEF19
ATGTTGACCTTAGAGGCCATCATTATCGCAGGTGAGAGCACCTTTCGCCTACTTCGAAACGCCGACCTCAGCACCCGCATGAAAGCGCGAGGCTAACCTGCACGGAGCGCGCACGTCATCGTCGGCGACGACCCAGCCGAGCCGCGTGTTTCACCGTGATGCAGACCAGTTGAGCCAGGTTCGAAGCGCTCTCGGACGGACTGGCCGTCCAAGATCCAACGCTCTCGGACGGCCAGTCCGGCCAAGATCTATGGCAGCGGGCAGAAAATACGGCGCAAGAATGCAATCAGCAAAAATGACGAGCAACTCGACTAGAGCCTGTCCGTGTTCGGATTGGGCGGAACGTAACAAGTTCGCCGACCATCCCACAGCGGGCAATTGCCGACACTGGATTCGGACCGGTGCCAGAAGCGTGCCTTCAGACTGTCACTGATCGGGGAGGGCTTCGGTCGCGGCAAGGTTTTCGCACACAGTGCGGAGCTTGATGTTGTGCTGTTGCGAGAGCCTCACCAACGTGTGGAACGCTTGGGTGCTGGTCGGTCTGGAGCATTCAATCAAGATCCCTTTCGTGTAGCCGATCATGTTTCGTGTAGCCGAGCATGTCCCAGCTGTCAGCCATACCGTCAGGTTCCGAGCTTGGTGTACCCCGCTCAGGGCCAGAGTGGCGTGGGCGGTATGCATAGCATGCTTCCCCCACCTTTTCGCCCGGGCAACGAAAGCCGGCTACCTCGAACGCCTTGGCAGAATTCGACACTTTCCGCGCCGGCGTTCGCCACGAGAAGGGCAGCCCGCTTGCCGGGGAGTTGGTCGCTCAAAACTTGACCGCCATCTTTCGAAGCACTGGGGTGTGGAGCTGGTAGAGCCGATTGGCCCATTCCTGTTGGTAATGCTCGACATCAGTCAGTGGCACTGCTCAGGGTGATGGTCCGGCCGTCGGAATTATCGTGAATCAATGCGCCGGCATCGACCTCGGACTTGTGGGTGGCACAGACCCGATACTCCCACGCCCCCCAAGGCGTGGGCTTCCCGGCAATGACGACGGCCATCCGCGAGCAGCCGACCACAACACACTCTCCCATCTGACGTTCTCTCCGTTCCACTTCCTCGACCACTTGTCCTTGGGCCGCAGAGACACACCCTGCAGCCAGGAAATGGTTACCAGACTGCGCGCGGACCAAACCGGGAAACCTTCCATGCCTCGCCCGGCACCGCACTCACCGAACGACTCAGAGGGCTGATTCGCCCCCCGACCACGACCCGGTCGACCAGTCGTGGGACAGGTCCGTCCGCGACGACACTGCCGCCGAGCGGCTCGACGACAGGTGGGCGGACCTGCTCCAAGAGCTTCGAGTGGTCCAGACCGACGTCCACTGCTGACCAGGGTCCTCTTGAAGCTGCCGCTGCAGCAAAGGTTGTGAAGCTCAGCGCAAGTGCCCAGACCCTCTACCTGGTCACGGTGTCGTGCTCGGTCTTCTCGACCATGGTCCTGATCGCTCTGGTGGCCGTGCACCGCGTCTTGTTCCGCCGTCATGGCCAGCGGGAGCTGGTCCTCGCCGCGCACCGGATGGCTCCTGTTGGGAACGCTACTCTGGCCGGATCGCTCACCGCGGCAACAGTTCTCGTCCTATGGGTCCTGCTGCCGCTCAGGGATGAGCACGCCGACCCAATGGTCGTAGCTCCACCCGGACGTACCCACCCCAGACGCTCACCAGGACGCAGGCTCGTCGTCGGCCTTCGCGGACGCGGAATTTTTACACAGCGGACCGGTTCTTCTCGGCGCACTTGGCATGGTCTGGTCCTTCCCTTCGAGCCTGGTCGGTCAAACCTGCACAGGGCCCGCTGACCGGCCCCATCCCGGATCCCAGCCTTCTAGTGTTGCGTGTCGGAAGTGACTTTACTGTGTGTGTTTGAGAAAATGGGTTATGTCGATCTCGGCCCCATTGGTCCTGCGTCCTGGTGACGAACCGAAACTGACTGCCCTGCTCGACTACCGACTGGCTCCGGAACATCCCTGGCCCGCTACACCTGACGATTGTGAACTCGCGGCGCTCTGGCTCGCTGATCACGCGGAATACCGCTTCGGCACGACGAATCTCTTCATCGGCGGCTTCTCGGCAGGTGCAACCTTGGCCCTGACGACGCTACTGCGGCTGCGAGAAGCAGAGGTCTCGGCATACGGGTCCGCCGTGCTGCAGTTCGGTACCTACGACCTCAGCGGGCACACCCCGGCCGGGCGTCTGATCTCCGGCGAATACTTTCTCGACGCCTATGCCGGTTGCGCCCGAGACCGCACGCATCCCGACATCTCCCCGATCTACGCCGATCTCACGGGCCTACCGCCGCTCCTCGTCGTCATCGGAGCTGATGACGTCCTGCTCCAGGACAACCTGGCGATGGCCGGGCGCCTGTCAGCGGCCGGAGTCGACGTCGATCTCCGCATCTACCCCGATTCACCTCACGGGTTCACCGGCCACCCCACAGCCATGGCCAGAGCTGCACTTGATGACATCGAGACGTGGCTACGGCGCGCGGCCCAGTAGTTGGATCGTCAGATGAGACGACTTGAGCCATTGATGCTCCCGGCTGACCAGATCCCGGCGTCGCAGGACGCGCCTACCCAGTGCAGTTCACAGCAAGTCAAACACGATGCCCGTTTCAGGAGCGTCTGAGCTGGCGGAGACTAGGTCCCCGGCGGGATCGTAGATGCGGGTCGCACCGAGCCCACGACGCTGGGAGGTCCGACCAGCTACGTCGGCGGAAATGACCCAGCAGCGGTTCTCGCGCGCTCGATCGGCGAGGGCACGTTCGGTCAGCACAAGCCACTTGTCAGCGGTGTGGTGACGCACGTCGTTGTTCAACAAGCAGATGAGTACCCGCGCACCATCGGCAGCGAGTGTGGCAGCCAGCGCCGGGTCCCTGGCGTCAGCGCACAGCAGAGCACCACATCGAACTCCTGCCACGTCGAAGGTGATCGACAAACCGCCAGAGCTGATACCCGGTTCGCGTGGATGGACCTTCCGGGAGACCACTCGTGTCTGCCCGTTGAGTACCAGTGCGGCTGAACTGTGAAGCCCGGTCTCGGATTGCTCCGTGAATCCAACCACGAGGGCGAGGGATGTGGCCGCTCCCTGGACAAGGCCTGCGAGCGAAGAAGAGTCGGTCACGGACGAAGCTTTCGCGGCGGCGGCGGTGTGCGGTAGTCCGCCGACTGCGAACTCAGGCGCCACCAAGAGATCTATGTGGTTGTCCGAGCACCTGGCGACCATTCGGCGCCATGCTGCGTTGGTAGGTGCGATTCCGGCCAAGCCGGACTGCCAGCAGGCAAGGCGCATTCCTGCGACTCTATCTGCCCACAACGCTTCGGACGTCTCATCCGGGGATCCCCCGCCGAGACCCATGCCGGGCTCTTGGCGAGCCCGGCGGGCCTATCGGACTTCGGAGTCTCAGATGAGTGGTCCGGAGCTTTTCTCAGCGAGGGGTGCTCGCCTGAGACAGGTCGTCGGGGGGCTGGTCCAGGAGTGGTAGCTCGCGAGCCGGGTGACTCCGTAGCCATCCACTACGCTGATAACTTGAATCATGTCGGGTAAACCTCTGCTATTGGCATCTGATGAAACTTGCCGCCGTCTGCTACGGCTGTCGCGCCTTGCGCGGCTCCTGCCGCTGAACTGCGGCGATGTAGTCGATGGGCGGTTTGGATGCGACGGGGATGACAGAACCAGACCTGATTGGAGCCACGGTACGAGGCGGAGAACATGATGGCCAAGAGTTCGAAATCCCAGCCGATCAAAAAGGCGGGGGACACGGTGCCTTACCGTGATGCACAATACCGACTTGTCCGTGCAGGCAGCGGCGAATGGATCGCCAGAGCCGTGACGGGCGACGTCTGACCCCAACAGTTTCCTCAAACTTGAGAACTGGCTGACCGGTGCCCCCGGCACTTGAATCTGGATCTCATCGTTGGCGCTCGTCGACCGCCGCCGAATCTACGCCCGAGCCAGACCAGGGCCGAACTGCAGCAGGTGTCACCGCTACCGGGCTGGTTTCCGCCGGACCCGCGATCAAATATCGCCCGTTGCCGTCCCGCGGGGCGACGTCAGCGGCCCTTTCGCAAGGTCACCCCCTGCAGCTCGGCGGTCCCGCCCTCGGCCTGATCCGTGACCATCCCTCGCACCGGCTCACGACCCAGCCGGGACCGTAGAGTCCACCGCTCCCCCACCCGAGGACCGCCATCTCGATTGCGCGCTGCGGGGACCAAACGCAGCGCGCCAGGCACAGCCGGGTGACACCCCCCAATAAAGGCCGAAAGAGTATTCGTAATGAAACGATGCAGCTGCAGTCGTGTGAATATAGGGCAAGCCTCTACATGAAACTTCAAATGGCACAGCCGTTCTGGCCGTTGATTACCGACGTTGGGGGTTGACTGACATCGCTTTTGACAAAGTAGGATGCGTTATACCCTCAGCGAGGGTGAACACTACGGGCCGTCAGACGAGATGGCGTCCACCGACCACATCGAGGTGCATCATGACCCGACACCACACCGCACGACCGAACCGCATCAGGAAAAGCTTTGTCACCGCCGCCGCTACCACCGTCATCGCCGCCGGTCTGGTGGCCGTCGTTCCCGCCACCACCGCATCCGCGGCGACCTGCTCGGCGGTCGACGTATCCTTTGCCCGCGGCACCGGTGAGGCCGCGGGCCTGGGTACCGTCGGCCGGCCGTTCACCTCCAGCCTGATCAGCTCCATGCCTGGACGCTCCGTCAGTACCTACGCCGTCGACTACGCGGCGAACACCAGCCAGAGCAGTGCCGGCCCGGGCTCGATCGACCTGGTCAACCATGTCACGTCGGTCGCAGCCGCGTGTCCCAGCACGGTGTTCGTGCTGGGCGGGTATTCCCAGGGTGCCACCGTCATCGACAACGCGATCGGCCTCCGCACATCCAGCAGCGGCTCCGGCGCAGTTCTACCCGCCGCCGTGGCGCCCAGGGTCAAAGCAGTGGTGGTGTTCGGCAACCCGTTGGGCCTGCAACGGCAGACCATCGAGACGGCCAGCGCACCGTACGGCTCGAGGGCAAAGTCGTTCTGCAACAACGGTGATCCTGTCTGCGGTGGCGGCTACAACTTCGCTGCGCACCTTCAGTACGCAAGCAACGGCAGCACCACCACCGGGGCCCAGTTCGCCGCCGCCAAGATCGCCGGCTGATCTCTCCTTCTTTTTGACCAACGGGCGCCGAACGCCGCAACCGGCTGCAACCGGCGATCCCAGATGCTCCTT
The DNA here is from genome assembly GCF_040546275.1 of Nakamurella sp. UYEF19. Lineage (NCBI taxonomy): Bacteria > Bacillati > Actinomycetota > Actinomycetes > Nakamurellales > Nakamurellaceae > Nakamurella > Nakamurella sp. UYEF19. Next base: position 5,278 of record NZ_JBEPNO010000013.1, read on the forward strand.
CGAGCGAGCGCACGGCCGCATATCGCGACGGAGCGTTCATGAAGTCGACACTCGGCGAGCCGCAGACTTCTCGCTGCCACCATCCTCACCGACGCAAGCCGATCCGTTTACGAGCCACATCGGCCGTCTCAACTGCGTGGTACTACCGCTGTACGTCGGGCTTGTGGGCGTGTTGTACCAGGTCAGAGCGGCCGACGGGTGATCATTGGTGGTTGTGAAGACGACAAGTATCACCGCGCTGGCCGCGGAACACAGCATAGATCCCGACCGTTGGTGGGATGAGTCCGGCGCGCTCATGGATCGGATCCGGCCGCGGTTTTCTCGGTACGAACCGGCCTGTCATGCGGCCGCGATGATGCTGGGTTTGCTGTCGGGGCTGGACCGGTCGAACTGCTGGACGATCGCGCAGCGGTGCGGTGGTGACACACCGAACAAGTTGCAGCACCTGCTGTCTCGGGGTGGTATGGGACGCCGATGGGGTCTGAGACGATCTGCGATCGTATGTGCATGGACATCCGCATTGGCCGGCCGGTCAGCTTCGGCGCGCGAAGGCGGGGGCTAGTTCTTGTTGTTGGCCTTGCGGTAGGCGTCGCCGCCGGCCCACTGCGGGTCGGTGGTGGTGAGTTGCAGCGGGTCAGGGGACTCGCTGACGCCACTCGCCTTGAAGCCGTTGTCGGTGGAGGCCCGGTCGATGGCAGTGCTCAGCATGGTCAGACCCGCCGGCGGGTCGGGCACCAGATCCCTGATGGCGTGGTCGTGCGAGTCCATGGTGTTGCGCAGACTCTGCACCAGGTCGGCCACCATTTCCCTGGGAATGGGGGTGAGCATCGACACCAGCGGTGCAGCCAGACCGGCGGAGATGAACGGCAGACGCACCCACCACCTGCGGCGGTGCTGGTGCTCGGAGTACTGCCTGATCAGGTCGCTGTAGGTCAGGGATTCGCCGTTGGAGATGTCGTAATGTCCGGGCGGCACCACGTCGGGGTCAGCCGCAGCGGTGAGGTAACGCAGCACGTCGTCGACGGCGATCGGGGCGACCGGGTGCGTCATGAACTTCGGCAGCGGGATGATGGGCAACCTCTCGGCAAGGTAACGGATCAGTTCGTAGCTGGTGGACCCGGCGCCGAGGATGACGGCAGCCCGGAGCCACACCAGGTCCACCGGGGTGGAGTCCAACGCTTCGCCGACATCGGCCCGGCTCTCCAGATGCTCCGACAGCTCCTCGCCCGGAGGGACGAATCCGCCCAGGTACACGATGCGGGCGACGCCGGCTCCGGTCGCAGCGGCAGCAAAAGTGTTGGCAGAGTCCAGATCACGCTCGGCGAAGTCGTCCCCACCGATCGAATGCACCAGGTAGTAGGCCACGTCGACGTGCGGAACCTGGTCAAGGGCGCTGCGGCACGACTCGGCGCTGGTGACGTCCATCTCCACCGGCCGCACCGACTCGGGAAAGTCGAACCGTGCCAACTTGTCCAGATTCCTTGCGGTCGCAGTGACGTCGTGACCAGCCGCGGCCAAGTGGGCCACCAGGCGGGACCCCACGTAACCGGAGGAGCCAATGATGAGGGCGTGCAACAGATCCTCCTCCGAAAGGGGACAGCCCGACGCGGGCCGCCATGGGTTGGTGCCCTGCGAGGCGCCGGGCGAACCCGGACCACCATGGACGTCGAGGGTGACTTCGCCGACAGCGCCCGCCGACGGATTCCCGCGACACCACGGTGTCGAGCCGGTCGCCTCGGGGAATCATCCCGGCTATGGACGGCAGGGTTTCACCAACGGAGAGGGCGCGCCTGATGGGTCGCATCAACGATCTGACCCAACGCGGGCGAGCCCTGGTCGACCAACTGCCGACCTGGATGACCCAGAAGGTTCCCCGTGACCACCGCGAATCCGACGCGGCCTTCGCCCATCGCCGGCGCGTCGTCGCCGCTGTCTCGGTGACCGGTACGGGTTTTCTGGGTGCAGCATTGTCGACCAAACCCAATTCCCGGGCGTTCTACGTGAGCACGTTCGGGGTGGCGGCGACGTGGACGGCCGGGGCGTTCGCCTCGGGTCCATTGCATCTGGGTCGGATGCGTTCGCACCACCAGAACCTCAAACGTCCGGTGTTGGCGCCTGTCCTGGCCGGGGTCGGCGCGTTCGGGGTGTTCTACGCCGCGGCGCTCGTCGCGCGCCGCATCCCGGTCCTGGACCGCGGGCTCCGGCACGTGCTCCAGTTCGCCGAGCAGGGCTCGACCCCGCTGGTCGTCCTCACCACGGTACTCAACGGCGCTGCCGAAGAACTGTTCTTCCGCGGCGCACTGTTCGCCGCCGTCGGCCAGCAGTACCCGGTGCGGATCTCCACTGCGCTGTACCTTGCCGCGACGTGCGCCACCCGCAATCCCGCCCTGGTGTTGGCCGCCGGGGTGATGGGCTCACTGTTCGGCTGGCAGCGGCGAGCCACTGGCGGCGTCCAGGCCCCGATCATCACTCATGCGGTGTGGTCGTCGCTCATGCTTCGCTTCCTGCCTCCCCTGTTCCGGGCCGAAGCCACGTCGCTGACCCGACGCGCGTCGCCTCACTCGACCTGAACCCGGCAGGGTGATCGGGGCCCGATGTCCTGTCACCGAGCCAGAAAGGGTTCTGCCATTCTCGCCATCATGACGAGCCGGAAATCAGCAGTGGTGTCACCGGCCGGTTCCAGTCACGTCCGTGTCAGCAAGGACTTCTACCGCTGGCTGTTCGGCAAAGAGTGGGCAGCGACTTCAGCGATCAGATCAACGAGCCGGCGTCCGCGAAGATCCGCACGGGGCCTGCGGCGGATATTCGGTCAGCATCAACGGTCAGATTCTCTCGGCCTACGGCCGGTGGGATCTCAGTGTGATCGGCTCGAATCGACCAGGGTCGGTCTGGATCACGTCAGCTTCCTGCCCGATTCGGTCGAGGACTTGCCGGCCGTCGTCTTCATTGGGGCGACCGGCGCGATGATGCGGGTATCCGGGTTCGGCCGCGCGTGTTCGCACGCGCTGTGGCACTTCTGCCAGGTGGCGGACCCGCAGTTTCCGACAGTCACCCCACACGACCTCCGACACACCGCCGCGTCCCTGGCAATCAGTGCTCGTGCCGGCGCTGAATCTTTCAATCGATGCTCGGCCGCAAGTCCGCGGCCATGACCCTGGACGTGTATAACGGCCTGTTCCCCGACGACCTGGACGCGATTGCGGTCGCGCTCGATCACGCAGCATCACGCCAGGTTGTGGGCAGGATGTGAGCACGGACCGGGAAAGAGCCAGCCCCGAAAAAATTCGGAACCGGCTCTGACCTGGGGTGACGCTGGTGGGCGATCGGGGTTTCGAACCCCGGACCTCTTCGGTGTGAACGAAGCGCTCTCCCACTGAGCTAATCGCCCGGGAGTCAAGAACTCTCGGGGCACCACCTACTGCGCAGCATCACAATACCCGATCCACGGACAGCCCCGTACGCCTCGTCCGACGGTCACTGAGCGCGTTCGAGAACGAGTCGGATCGACCGACCGGGTGAATCTACGTTCGCTGCGTGATGAGTCGGGACCACCTTCGTCTCCTCTGCAACGAACACCACTCAGAAGCAGGTCATCGGAGCATCCGACGGACAGCCAGCCCGAGACCGACAGGAGCACGAAAATGACCACTCAGCCCACCGCCCTTCGCCACCACACCGTGATCGCTCGTACCGGGATGACGTTGATCGCGGAATCCTCGGACATCGCAGTCGACGCCGAGCTGAACTTCCACAGCCGCGATCCGTTCGCCGTCCGGGTGGTGTTCTCCGTTGCGTCCGCCCCGGCCGTCGAGTGGGTCTTCTCAAGGGAACTGCTGGTCAACGGTCTCAGTGCCCCGGCCGGTACAGGCGATGTGCAGGTGTTCCCGTGCCACGCCGGCATCATCTTCGAGCTCAACTCCCCCAGCGGCCGGGCCCGTCTGCTCGCCGATTCCGAGGTGCTCACCGGCTTCGTCCAGGACACCCTCGACGCCGTCCCGCTGGGGGCCGAGTCGAAGTACTTCGATCTGGACCGCGAGATCGCGTTGCTGGCCGACCTCCGACTGCCGGGCGCCTCCCAGAGCTGACCGGGCGGCGCAAGGGTCCCCACCGAGGGGTGGATCCTCGCACCGTCCGGTCCGATTCGCCGGTTTGGACCCTGCCTCCTGCGTCGGCTAGAGTTCTGAATCGCACCCCGGGAGTGACGGAGAGCCTGCAACGTCAGGCCCTTCCGATTCAGGGGGCGTGCGAACGTGGCGCAGTTGGTAGCGCATCACCTTGCCAAGGTGAGGGTCGCGGGTTCGAATCCCGTCGTTCGCTCGATGCGGGTCTTCGTCCTCGCGGACGGGGTGCCTTGCTCGGTGGGATGGCCGAGAGGCGAGGCAACGGCCTGCAAAGCCGTGTACACGGGTTCGAATCCCGTTCCCACCTCGAGAACGCAGCTGCACCATCAGCACAAGCTCCACCATCACACGGTTCCACCAGGTGGGTCGGCGTTTTCCGCTCCACTGAATGACATGCCCGGGCGCTTAGCTCAGCGGGAGAGCGCTTCCCTGACACGGAAGAGGTCGCAGGTTCAATCCCTGCAGTGCCCACAATCTGACCTGCGAAGACAGGTCACGCCGAAAGACCCCGTCGCCCCCCGGCAGTGGGGTCTTTCCCGTTTTCAGGACCCACACCGGAGTGATCACCAGATTCGCCACCGTCTGATCTCGATCCGGCCGGGCGGAGTGCATCCATGACGATGGCTCGAGCTCGTCGGAAGGGGAGAGCAACGGGGGGGTAACTCGACATCTCGGACCGTAGCGCCGATCGGGATGTCCAACTCCGGCCCCGGACGTGCGAATTATAAGATCCCTCCCGGCTCGCTCTGCGCAACATCATCACCCTGTCGCACATCACCAACGACTGCCCCTGATCGGCGGAAGCGCTGATCCGGGGGCCTTTCTCATCGGGAAGGTTCGCCATCGCCCTCCGCCCGCGGCTCGGCAACAAGCGCGTCGATCACCTGCAGCCTGGAGACGTCGTGTCGATACGGCGACCGTCCTTCGGCTTCGGAACCTCGGCCGGGTTCAACGAGGTGGCTGCGATCCGTTCCTACCCGTCCGCGATCCCCGGGATCAACCGACATGTCGTCCACTTCACCGACGGTCGGTGGGTGGTCTGGCGCTCCGGGCGTCTCATCCGCGTCGCTCGTGTCGAGACCGACCTGCACGACGGTTGACGGTCATGCTCTCCGCCTGTGTGACGCGAACCGACCTCCTGGCATGACCGTGCTGCCAGAAGGGTAAGGATCTCTGGTCCGCACTCGGACCACAGTCGTCAGGAGACGTCCCATGCCCCCACTGCACGTCCGAGAGGCCCAACCCGCCCAGCAGCAGGCCGGTCCGCAGCCCCACAAGTGGTGGACCCTCGTCGCGGTCTGCCTCGGGACGTTCATGCTGCTGCTGGACGTCACCATCGTCAACGTGGCCCTTCCCGACATCCAGAACTCGCTCGACACGTCGTTCTCGGGCCTGCAGTGGGTCGTCGACGCGTACGCCCTGACGCTCGCCGCCCTGCTGCTCACCTCCGGAAGCCTGGCCGATCTGTTCGGGCGTCGCCGTTTGTACGTCATCGGGCTCATCCTGTTCTCGGTGGCGTCGTTGCTGTGCGGTGTGGCGGGCACCACGTTGTTGCTGCAACTGGGCCGTGGACTGCAGGGGGTCGGCGGGGCGATCATGTTCTCGGTATCGCTGGCCCTGCTCGCAGATGCTTTCCGCGGCAAGGACAGAGGTGTCGCCTTCGGCGTCTGGGGCGCCATCACCGGCCTCGCTGTCGCGATCGGTCCGCTGCTGGGCGGAGCCCTGACGACCGGTCTGTCGTGGCGCTGGATCTTCTTCGTGAACCTACCGATCGGCGTCCTCGCGGTCGTCATCTGCGTTCTCCGGGTGGCGGAGTCCAAGGCGGAGAAGGCACGTCGCCCCGACTGGATCGGCTTCGTGATCTTCACCCTGGCGCTGTCGTCCCCGGTCTATGGACTGATCGAGTCGAACGAGAAGTCGTTCGGCGATTCTTTGGTGATCGGCTGCCTCGCCGCCGCCGGAGTGCTGATGCTGGCCTTCGTCATCCGCGAACTGCGAGCCGACTCCCCGATGTTCGATCTGTCCCTCTTCCGGTTGCCGACGTTCACCGGTGGCGCCGTCGCCGCCTTCGGGCTGAGCGCCTCGATCTTTGCGCTGCTGCTCTACCTGGTCCTCTACGTACAGGATGTACTGGGATACAACGCTTTCCAGACCGGTCTCCGACTGCTGGTCCTGTCCGGAGGAATCCTGGCCACCTCAGCGGTCGCCGGCCGGCTCACCTCCCACGTGCCGGTCCGATTCCTCATCGGACCAGGGCTTCTGCTGGTCGGCATCGGCCTGCTGCTGATGCGGGGGCTCGACGCCACCTCGACGTGGACGCATCTGATCCCCGGTCTGATCATTGCGGGAGCCGGGATCGGGATGGTCAATCCGCCACTGGCCTCGACGGCGGTCGGCGTCGTCGAGCCCGGTCGGGCCGGCATGGCGTCCGGTATCAACTCCACCTTCCGCCAGGTCGGCATCGCGACCGGAATCGCCCTGCTGGGCACGCTTTTCAGCAGCCGGGTGACGGATCAGGTGATGTCGGCGACGGCTGCCGTCCCGGGACTGGCCGGGAAGGGGCCGGAGATCGCGACTGCGATCCAGTCCGGCGCCGTGGGACAGACGATGCAGTCGCTGCCGGCTGCGCTGCGCGGACGGGTGGCCGAACTCGCCAAAGCCGCCTTCACCAATGGACTTGACCGCATCCTGCTGGTCGCGGCCTGCATCGTCCTGGTGTCCGCTGTCGTGGCGTTCGTCGCCATCCGCACCAAGGACTTCGCCCAGCAGAGCGCACACTGACCGACCGCGTTGAATGGGGCCCATGATCGCAAAACTCGGGCAGCGGCTCCGTCTCGGCTGGCTTCCACTGCTCGAGGCGACCGCCGGCGCCACCCTGGCCTGGATCGTGGCCACCCGGCTGATCGGGCACCACCAGCCGTTCTTCGCCCCGGCGGCGACGATCATCGTGCTGTCCCAGGCTCGCGGAGCCCGGATCAGCCGAGCGGCCGAAGTGCTGCTCGCGGTGGCCGGCGGGGTGCTGCTGGCCGATCTGGTGGCCCAGTTGCTCGCGCCCTGGCCGACGCTGACGATCTTCGTCCTCATCGTGCTCACTCTGACCGCCACTACCGCGCTTGATGCCGGCCCGGTCGTCGTCGTCCAGGCGACCGTGTCGGCCCTGTACGTCGCGGTGGTTTCGCCACCCACCCAGACCCTGGTGCCGGTTCGATTCATCGACGCGCTGGTCGGCGGGGGGATCGCCCTCGTCATCAGCCAGATCGGTGCCGCCCGCGACCCGTTCGGGCCGGTGATCCTCCAGATCCGTACCATCTGCGAACGCATCGCCCACGTGATCGGGACAGCAGCGGATGCGATCGAACACCAGGATCCGGAGCTCGCGTCCGAAGCGCTGGCCGACGCCAGGACCACCGATGCCGCCGCCGACCGTCTGCAGAACGCCGCCGCGGGCGCCCGGGAATCGTTGCAGCTGGACCCATTCCGAAGGCAGCGGCGCGACGACGTCAAGGCAGTTCTCGCCGCGGCGCGGCAGTTGGACTACGTCGTCCGCGGCGGGCGGGTGCTGGCCAGGGCCTCGCTGACGTTGACGCGGTGGCCGACACCGGTGACCACTGACCTGCCCAAGGCGCTGCGTCATCTCCAGCAGGCGGCCGACCATCTCGCCGATGCCCTCGTCGCCGAACTCCGGCTCGATTCCGCGACCTCGGAGGCGGCCCGGGCTGCGCTGGAGACGGAGGCGATGGCGGCGATCGCCATCTCCCGCACCCTGCTGTCCGCGCGGCAGCCGCTGCCGCTGCCGGTGATCATGATCGTCGGGCAACTCCGGTCGATGACGATCGATCTGCTCCGCGGAGCCGGCAACGACGACACCGCGGTGCTGAACCGGGTCGACACGGAACTCGGCTTCCCCGTCGCCTGAACCCGGTTCTTTCGTCGCTAGTCTGAGGCCGGCCCGACGACGCTCCGCCCCGCGGAGTGCGGCCGCCCCGACAACGAGAGAAGAGGGATCTGCGTGTGCGCAGCCTGCGGTATCTCCGCTCACGTCGCCGAGCCCGAGGCCGTCGCCGCGGTAGCACCCGAATCCCCCGTGACGCCGGGATTCTCGAAGTCGCCGGCCAAGTTCGCGGCGCTGCGCAACAAGGACTGCCGGCCCTACCTGTTCGGCGCCGCGCTGGCCATGATGGCCGACAACATCGAGCACGTCATCACCTACTGGGTGCTGTGGCAGAAGTTCCACTCCCCGGCCCTCGCCGGCTTCCAGGTGATCAGCCACTGGGTCCCGTTCCTGCTCTTCTCGGTCTACTTCGGCTCGCTCGCCGACCGGCACGACTGCCGGCGCCTCATCCAGGCCGCCCAGGCGCTGTTCATGCTGGTGTCCGTGGCGTGGGGCGTCCTCTTCCTCACCGACTCCCTGCAGATCTGGGAGGCCTGCGTGCTGCTGGTGCTGCACGGTGGCGCCGGTTCCCTCTGGGGACCGGGCGAGCAGTTGATGCTGCACGACTTCGTGGGCGATGACGAACTGCCCAGTGCCGTCAGGCTCAACGCGACCTTCCGCAGCCTCGGTGTTCTGTTCGGTCCGGTCGTCGGCTCGGTGCTGCTGCTGGGTCTTGGCCCGACCGCCGGCATCTTCGTCAACGTGTTGTTCTACCTGCCGCTGACCCTTTTCCTGTTCCGCACCAGGTTCACCGGCCACACCCGCGACGGCGTCATTCCCCGGGCCCGCGTCGGAGTGATGGCCTCGGTGCGGATGATCCGGCAACTGCGGACCAACCACACCCTGGTCAGCCTGCTGGTCCTGGCCGGCCTTGCGTCCTTCTTCGTCGGGGCGTCGTTGCAGTCCTCGATGCCGATCTTCGCGGGCGATCTGGGTGCCGGTGACGCCGGACTCGCCTACGGTGTCCTGCTTTTCGCCAACGGGGCCGGCGGCGTGCTCGGCGGCATCGTGCTGGAGGCCACCGGTTGGATCAAGCCGACGGTGAAGGCCGCTGTCATCACCACGCTGATCTACGGCCTGAGCAGTTTCTGGTTCGCGCTGACCAACACCTACGCCGTCGCCATCGTCATGCTGGCAATCGGTGGCGTCACCATCCTGGCGGCGACGTCGATCGGCCAGACCGTGGTGCAGCTGCTGGCGCCACCCGGCGAGCGGGGCCGGATCATCGGCGTCTACGGGGTGTCGGCCAACGGGCTCCGAGCCGGAAGTGGTTTCACCGTCGGGATTCTCGGCGCGGCCATCGGCGTGCACTGGTCGCTGGCAGCCAGCGCTGCCGCGCTGTCCGTCGGGACGATCGGTGCGGGCTGGTACGCCCTGGGCGGCCGGAGCCGCCCGACCGCCGGGGTCAGAGCGCAGTAGGCGGTCCGGCCGTCCCGGCAGCAGTCAGAAGCCAGCCACGGCGCCCAGGAGCTTGGCCGGAGTGATCGGCAGACTGCGCACCCGGTGACCGGTGGCGTGGGCGACCGCATTGGCGACCGCAGCCGCAGCGCCGACGATGCCGATCTCGCCGATCCCCTTGCCGCCCATGGGTGTCAGGTCGTCGTCGAACTCGTCGAGCCAGTGCGCCTCGATCTCGGTGACGTCGGCGTTCACCGCCACGTGGTACTCGGCGAGGTCATGATTCCCGAAGTCCCCGTAGTGCCTGCTGCTGAACGGTTCTCCGCTCGCCGGGTCGATCTCGGGCTCGTTGCGGATCCGCAGTTCGACCGGGTCGATCCCGGCGGCGGCCGCGAGCTCGTCCACGGCGGACTCGAGCGCGAACATGCCAGGGCACTCCCCCGGGGCTCGCATCCAGCTGGGCGTCGGGACGTTGAGGCGCGCAAGGCGATGCGTGACGACACGGTCCGGCGCCCCGTACCTGTGACGGGTCGCCTCGCCGGCCTGCTCGGCAAATTCCACCGCGATGGAAGACTGCTCGACCGTGTCGTGGCAGATACCGAGGATTCGGTCACCTGCAAGCTCACGGAGACAACCTCGGGAATCATGCGGACCTTCCTTCACCCTGTTCGACCCTCCGACGTGACAGGCCGTGCGCCCAGCTCGGTACCCAGCGCTGGGGCGGGCAAACCGCGCGCGTGCCGCCGACGTTGCGGTTGGGTCCTGGCAAGGTGCGCAGGATCCTGGCAACGCGTGCGGGCCATGCCGGGATACGGCAGGCCGTGCCAGGACCCCGATACCAGCGGCCCCGCAGATACCGGCGGCCCCGCAGATACCGGCGGCCCCGCAGATACCGGCGGCCCCGCAGATACCGGCGGCCCACCCGGCCCGGTGCTACCTTGGCGTCAGCAGCGTGATCGCAGTGATCAACGTCGTCGGCGAGCCGGGATGTGAGGTGGGATCGTGGAGTTCAAGCGGGATCTGAAGCGCACGTTCCTGTCGTGGCCGGTGGTACGACAGCTGCGCGGCCCCGACCATCTCGGTCGTGGCGCTGCCGTCACATCTGCGCACACCGAGGCCATCACACCTCGCACCTCCACGGCCGACCGGGTGGTCAAGAGCATCTGTCCCTATTGCGCCGTCGGCTGCGGGCAGAAGGTGTTCGTCAAGGACGAACGTGTCGTGCAGATCGAGGGCGATCCGGATTCGCCGATCTCCCGCGGTCGGCTGTGCCCCAAGGGCTCGGCCAGCGAGCAGCTCGTCAACTCACCCGGTCGGCAGCAGAAAGTGTTGTATCGCAAGCCGTTCGGCACCGAGTGGGAGACCATCGACCTGCACACGGCCACCACGATGCTGGCCCAGCGGATGCTGGACACCCGGGCACGCACCTGGCAGGAGACCGACCACCAGGGCCGCCGGTTGAACCGGACGATGGGGATCGCCGGCCTCGGCGGGGCCACCCTGGACAACGAAGAGAACTACATCATCAAGAAGCTGTTCACCGCCATGGGCGCGGTGCAGATCGAAAACCAGGCGCGTATTTGACACAGCGCCACGGTTCCCAGTCTGGGAGCCTCACTTGGCCGCGGTGGTGCCACCGGATTCCAGCAGGACCTGGCGAACGCGGATTGCATCGTCATCCAGGGTTCCAACATGGCCGAGTGCCATCCGGTCGGATTCCAATGGGTGATGGAGGCGAAGGCGCGCGGCGCCAGGATCATCCACGTCGACCCGCGATATACCCGCACCTCGGCGGTGTCGGACCAACACGTCCCGTTGCGGGCCGGTAGCGATATCGCCTTCCTCGGTGGGATCGTGCACTACATCCTGTCCAACGAGGCGTACTTCCGCGATTACGTGGTGGCCTATACCAACGCTGCCACCATTCTCCGGGAGGACTTCCAGGACGTCGACGACCTCGACGGCGTCTTCTCCGGGTACGACCAGGACAGCGCCACCTACGACACCGCGTCCTGGCAGTACGAAGCCGGCAACTCGATCTCCGCCGCCAGCGGCACCGAGAACGACATCCGGAACTCGGCGAGCGCCCCCAACGCCAACCACGAGAACGCCCACCGGGACGAGACTCTGCAGCACCCGAGGTCCGTCTTCCAGGTACTGAAGCGCCACTACTCCCGGTACACACCGGAGATGGTGCACCAGACGTGCGGCGTACCACCGGCCGACTTCGAGAAGGTCTGCCGCGCAGTGGTGGAGAACAGTGGGCGCGAGAAGACAACGGCCTGGGTGTACTCGGTCGGCTGGACCCACCATTCCGTCGGCGCGCAGTACATCCGGGGAGCGGCCATCATCCAGTTGCTGCTGGGCAACATGGGCCGGCCGGGCGGTGGCATCCTCGCGCTCCGCGGACACGCCAGCATCCAGGGCTCGACGGACATCCCGACGCTGTTCAACCTGCTGCCGGGCTACCTGCCGATGCCCAAGGTCGGCGTGCACGAGAACCTTGCCGCGTACCTGAAGACGATCTCCAGCCCGGCGCAGAAGGGTTTCTGGACCAAGGCGGACACCTATACCGTCAGCCTGCTCAAGGCCTACTGGGGTGACGCCGCGACGGCCGAGAACGACTACTGCTTCGACTACCTCCCGAAACTGACCGGCGATCACGGTACCTACCAGACCGTCATGGACATGATGGCGGACAAGATCGAGGGCTATCTGGTGCTCGGCCAGAACCCGGCAGTGGGGTCGGCGCACGGAAAACTGCAGCGGCTGGCCATGTCCCACCTGAAGTACCTGGTGGTACGCGATCTCAACATGATCGAGACGGCGACCTTCTGGAAGGACTCACCGGAGATCGAGACCGGCGAACTCGTCACGGAGGACATCGGGACCGAGGTCTTCTTCTTCCCCGCCGCCTCGCACGTGGAGAAGGACGGGACCTTCACCCAGACCCAGCGTCTGCTGCAGTGGCACCACAAGGCGGTCGAGCCGCCCGGACAGTGCGAGAGCGATCTCGACTTCTTCTTCCGGCTCGGGCAGCTGATGCAGGAGGGCGTCCGGGGGTCCGGCCAGCAGCGCGACCGGCCACTGCAGGACATGACCTGGAACTACGGCGAGGAGGGGTCCGACGCCGCTTCGGCCGACGCCGTGTTGCGAGAGATCAACGGCTCACACCTGTCCGGCGACAAAGCGGGTCAACTGCTGAGCTCCTACACCGAGATGAAGGCGGACGGTTCCACTGCCGGCGGCTGCTGGATCTACACCGGTGTGTACGCCGACGACGTCAACCAGTCGGCCAGGCGCAAGCCCGGCCAGGAGCAAACCTGGGTCGCGCCGGAATGGGGTTGGGCGTGGCCGGCGAACCGACGGGTCCTCTACAACCGCGCCTCGGCCGACCCGGACGGCAAGCCCTGGAGCGAGGCGAAGGCGCTCGTCTGGTGGGATGCCGAGGCGAAGAAGTGGACCGGGCACGACATCCCGGACTTCCCACCGACGACGGCTCCCGATCACCGGCCCGAACCCGGCACCGGCGGACCGGACGGATTGGCCGGCGACGACGCCTTCATCATGCAGGGCGACGGGAAGGCGTGGTTGTTCGCTCCCACCGGCCTGCTGGACGGACCCATGCCGTCGCACTACGAGCCGCACGAATCGCCGGTGACCAATCCCTTCTACCGCCAGCAGGCGAACCCGACGCGACAGGTGTTCCCGCGCAAGGACAACTACTCGAACCCGTCGGGCGCCACACCCGGATCCGAGGTCTACCCGTACGTGTTCAGCACGCATCGACTGACCGAGCACCACACCGCCGGCGGGATGAGTCGCTGGCTGCCGTACCTGGCCGAGTTGCAGCCGTACTTCTTCTGCGAGATCTCGCCGGCGCTGGCTGCCGAACGCGGACTCGAGCACCTGGGTTGGGCGACCATCGTGACGGCCCGGAGCGCCATCGAGGCGCGGGTCATGATCACGGAAAGGGTGGTGCCGCTGACGGTGGACGGTCACACGGTGCACCAGATCGGGCTGCCCTACCACTGGGGCGTCGGAGGCGATGCGCTGGTCAGCGGGGACTCGGCCAACGACCTGTTCGGCGTGACGCTCGATCCCAACGTGCACATCCAGGAGAGCAAGGTGTCCTCCTGCGACATCCAGCCCGGGCGCCGGCCGAGAGGCCCTGCACTGCTCGACTTCGTGCGCGAGTACCGCGAACGGGCCGGCATCACCACAGCGACCGGCAACCAGCAGCGCACCCGGCCCGGGGATCAGCCGAGTCCGTTGTCGGATTCGGACGAACGCCCGCACACACCCGCAGAGAATGGTGAACAGTGACCACCTCACTCCCAGATCCGGCGGTGCGTTCGGGATGGTCGGATCCGCCTGCGCGCAAGGGTTTCTTCACCGACACCTCGATCTGCATCGGGTGCAAGGCGTGCGAGGTCGCCTGCAAGGAATGGAACGGAGTCCCGGAGGACGGACTGAATCTGCTGGGGTCCTCCTACGACAACACCGGCGCACTCGGGGCCAGCACCTGGCGGCACGTGGCTTTCATCGAGCAGCCGGGGCGGAAGGCGAGTGCCGCTCCCGCAGTGGATCTCGGGATGCCGTCGTTCGATCTCCCCGGGCAGCAGGCTGATCCGGGTGACGCGACGGACTTCCGTTGGCTGATGTCCTCGGACGTCTGCAAGCACTGCACCAGCGCGGCGTGCCTCGACGTCTGCCCGACCGGCTCGCTGTTCCGGACGGAGTTCGGCACCGTGGTCGTGCAGGAGGACATCTGCAACGGTTGCGGCTACTGCGTTCCGGCCTGTCCCTATGGCGTCATCGATCGGCGGATCGGCGACAAGACGGTCAAGAACGCCAATGTCGCCCAGAAGTGCACGCTGTGCTATGACCGGATCGGTGACGGCCAGACCCCGGCCTGCGCACAGGCCTGCCCGACCCAGTCCATCCAGTTCGGTGACGTCGACGAATTGCGGGAGCGTGCCGCCACCCGGCTGGCGAGCCTGCATGCGGACGGCGTCACGGAGGCCCGTCTGTATGGCGAGGACCCGGACGACGGCGTCGGCGGCGCCGGCGCGATGTTCCTGCTGCTCGACGAACCGGAGGTCTACGGGCTGCCGCCGGACCCGATCGTCACCACGCGCGACCTGCCCGACATGTGGCGCCGGGCCGCGATGGCCGCGGGTGCACTGCTGGCCGGTGCCGCCATGTCGTTCCTGGGGCGACGCAGATGAGCACCGCGGACAAGGGTTTCAAGGCTCCGGAGGAACTCACCGATGCGAAGGCCGGATCGGGCGCGCGGCGTACCGATCCCCGTCGCGGCGGCGGACGCAGGGGTGGTGGCGGTGGTCGCCGGGGCGGCGGCGGGCGCGGCGGTGAGCGAAAGATGGTGCCCGACGCCACCTTCACGTCCTACTACGGCCGCCCGGTGGTCAAGGCCTCGCCGTGGGAGGCGGACATCCCGGCGTACCTGTTCCTCGGTGGCCTCGCCGCTGGATCCTCGTTGCTGGCGGCCGGCGCGGACCTGACCGGACGGTCCACCTTGCGCCGCACCGGCCGGATCGGGGCTTTGCTCGGCATCGGTCTCAGCTTCGCCGCGCTGGTACACGATCTCGGCCGCCCGTCTCGTTTCGTCAACATGCTCCGAGTCGTCAAACCCACCTCGCCGATGTCGGTCGGCACCTGGATCCTGACCGGCTACGGGCCGCTGGCGATGCTGGCCGGGGCCGCCGAACTCGCGCCGCTCGTCCGGATCCTGCCGCGTCCGGTTGTCGGCGTCGTGTCTTTCCTGGCCCGGCCGGCTGGTCTGGCCGCCGCCCTGATGGCGCCGCCCGTCGCTGCCTACACGGCGGTCCTGCTGGCGGACACCGCCACTCCCAGCTGGCACGAGGCCTACCGTGAGATGCCCTTTGTCTTCGTCGGTTCCGCGTCCGCAGCCGCCGGTGGGCTCGGTCTGCTCGGCGCCTCCGGACGTGACTCGGGCCCGGCCCGGAAGCTGGCCGTCGGTGGCGCTCTGCTCGAACTGGCCGCCGGCCGGGTGATGGAGAAGTCCATGGGCCTCACCGCCGAGCCGCTGCACCAGGGTCGGCCGGGAAGGCTGATGCGGGCCAGTCACCTGCTGACTGCGATCGGTGCCGTCGCCGCTGCCCTCGGCGGCCGCAGCCGCATCGTCTCTGCGGTGGGTGGTGTCGCGCTGCTCGCCGGCTCCGCCTTCACCCGCTTCGGCATCTTCCACGCCGGACAGGAGTCGGCCCGGGATCCGAAGTACACCGTCGTCCCACAGCGCGAGCGTCTCGACGCCCGCAAGGCGGCTGCGCGGTAGAGGCAGCACGCACTCACCGAACTTGCCGCCCTCCTCCACGAGATCGTGCGGGCCGCCGCTACCAACTACGCGGTGAAAGCCGCGGCCCATGCCCTCAACGCCGACATCGGCGACATCGGCGACTCAGCGTCATGCCGAAGCCCTGGTCAGCACACGACGCGCCTGGCGCAGCACCGGCTCGTCGACCATCTGCCCGCGGTGGGCGAACACACCGTTGCCCGCCCCATCTGCTGCAGCCAGCACGTCGGTCGCCCACGCCACGGACTCCGCCGACGGGTGGTAGGCGGCCCTAACGATCGGCACCTGCCGGGGGTGGATGCAGACCGTTCCGGCGAAACCGGACGCCGCGGCATCTTCTGCCTCTTCCTCTAGACCGGCGTCGTCGGAGATGTTCAGGTGCACCGCGTCGTACGCGACCTTGCCGGCGCCGGCCGCCGCGATCAGCACGTGGGACCTGGCGTAGCGGGCGAAGTCTCGATAGCTGCCGTCGGGTTTCCGGCTCGAGCTTCCGCCGAGAGCGGCCACCAGGTCCTCGGCACCCCACATCAACGCGACGACGCTGGGATGCCCGGCGAGCGCACCGGCATTGCTGACGCCCAGCGGGCTTTCGCAGAGTGCGATGACCTGCAGGTCGACCAGTCGATCGAGATCTGTTGCAGTCTCGGCCTTCGCGAGCATGACTTTCGTGTACGACGTGCGGGCAAGTGCCACCAGATCGCGGTCGAACTCCGCGCTCGCAGCGGGATTGAGCCGGACGACTGTTCGCGCCGGATCGAGATCCGAGCCGATGAGCGCCTCCCTCGCCGACGCCTTGGCCCCCGGTGCTACGGCATCCTCGAGATCCAGGATGACCCCGTCGGCTGCTGCCGCTGCCTTGTGGTAGCGGTCGGGACGGTCCGCCGGGCAGAACAGCAGAGCCGGCCCCAGGGCGGTGAATCCCGAGGTGGTGCACCCCGCGGTGTGGTCGGACATGGGGCTCACCCTTCGGGTCGGCAGCGCATCAGGGTCGACCGCACGGCGACGGCCACCACCCGCTCATGTTGGTTCACCGCGGTGTGTTCGAACTCGACGATGCCCTGGCCGGGCCGGCTGGCCGAGATCCGTTTGGACAACACACGAGTCGATGCGTTCATGGTGTCACCGTGCCGCAGGGGGTGCGGGAAGCGGACCTCGGTGAAGCCCAGGTTCGCCACGATCGTGCCCTGCGTCAACTGACCGACGGAGAGCCCGACCAGGGTCGAGAGGGTGAACATGGAGTTCACCAGTCGCTCACCGAACTCGGTCGACGCGGACCACTGGGCGTCCAGGTGCAAGGACTGGGTGTTCATCGTCAAGGTGGTGAACAGCACGTTGTCGGCTTCGGTGACGGTCCTGCCCGGACTGTGCACGTAGACGGCGTCGAGGTCCAATTCCTCGAAGTACAGGCCGCGCTGCACGATCCGTTTCCCGGACATGAGCTCACGCCGCCGGTTCGATGACCGGAGTGCCGGCGGGCTGCACCACAGCGACGACCTCGTCGCGTTGCACCTGGCTACCGACCTCGACATTGACCGAGACGATGCCCGCGGTGGGTGCGCGCAGGACGTGTTCCATCTTCATCGCCTCGATGACGAGGACGGCCTCGCCCTCCTGGACGCTCTGGCCTTCGACCACGGAGACGGCCACCACCGCGCCGGGCATCGGCGAGCGGAGTTCGGGCCGACGGGCGGCGGCATCGACATCGGTTCGCCGACGGGTTGTTTCGACGACGTTCCATTCGGCTCCGCGGAACTTGAGATGGAGGTTGCCGCCCTGCCTGGCAAATCGCATCAGTTGCCTGGTCCCGGCGACGTTCGTGCGCGCAAGCGATCCATCGATCTGCACCGAGGCCGGAATAGGCTCGGCGCCATCCACCGAGACCAGCGTCCGCCCAGGCACACCCCTGATGCTCACCTCTGCGGAGGTTCCACTGGGCTGCACCATCAATCGGTACCGGGAGGCGCAGTGTTCGCCCAGCCGCCAACCATCGCCGGATCCCCAGGGACCGTCCGGCAGTTGATCGGCCTCGAAGTGGTGCACGACAAGTGCGGCAGAAAGGAAGATCTCATCGTCGGGCGAGCGAAATTCGAGGTGCTCGAGTCGGCGGCCGATCAACTCCGTTTCGAGCCTGCCTGCGACCACGTCGGGGTCCTCCAGAAGCAGACCCAGGAATTCCAGGTTGGTCCGGACACCGAGGACCGCCATCTCGCGCAGGGCGGTTCGCAAGCGCTGCAATGCCTCCGGCCGGGTGGGTGCCCAGGCGATCACCTTGGCCAGCATCGGGTCGTAGTCCGAGGACACGGTCATTCCGTCGATCAGCGAGCTGTCCACCCGGATGCCCTCGCCTGACGGTTCCACCAGCGCCGCCACCCGCCCGCCGGTGGGCAGGAAGGAGTTGGCCGGGTCCTCGGCGTAGACCCGGGCCTCCACCGCATGACCCGTCAGCACCACGTCGGCCTGCCCGAAAGCCAGGAGCTCGCCCGCCGCAATGCGCAATTGCCATTCGACCAGGTCGACACCGGTGACCATTTCGGTGACCGGGTGCTCGACCTGCAAACGCGTGTTCATCTCCATGAAGAAGAATTCATCCGGCGCGTCGGCCGAGACGATGAACTCCACCGTTCCGGCCCCCCGGTAGTCGACGCTGCGCGCCGTCTCGCACGCCGCTCGACCGATGCGGTCCCGGGTCGCTTCGTCCAACAACACCGACGGTGCCTCCTCGATGACCTTCTGGTGCCGTCGCTGCAGCGAGCATTCCCGCTCACCCAGATGCACCGTGGTGCCGTTGTTGTCGGCCAGCACCTGCACCTCGATGTGACGGGGGTTGCGCACGAAGCGTTCGACGAAGAGCGTGTCGTCGCCGAAGGACGAGGCAGCTTCGCGACGGGCCGCAGCCAAGGCGTCCTGCACCTCGGAGGCTTCGTTGACCAGGTGCATGCCCTTGCCGCCGCCGCCGGCGGACGGTTTGATCAAGGCCGGGTAGCCGATCTCGGTGATGGCCGCGGCGATCTGCTCGTTGCTCAGACCGGGCTCGGCCAGACCTGGAACGACTGGCACCCCCCTGGCGCTGACCTCGGCCTTGGCGCGGATCTTGTCCCCCATGATCTTCAGCGCCCCGACCCCGGGACCGATGAAGACGATGCCGGCGTCCCGGCACCGGGCGGCGAAACCTGCGTTCTCGGCGAGGAATCCGTAACCGGGATGGATCGCCTGCACCTGATGATCCAGGGCGACCTTGATGATCTTCTCGCCGTCCAGGTAGCTGTCGGCAGCTGCGGCCTTGCCGATGTTGACGGCGATATCGGCCAGTTGCACGTGTCGGGCTCCGGCGTCCGGGTCGGAATAGACCGCGACCGAGGTGATGCCAAGGCGGCGGAGCGTACCGATGATGCGGCAGGCGATTTCGCCGCGGTTGGCGATGAGGACCGTGCTGAACATGGCGGCCTCGGACCTGGGAACTGCGGTATCGGACATCGCCGTCACATCCTGAAGACACCGTAGGCGACGTCTTCCATCGGGGCCCGGGAGCACACCTCGAGCGCGAGGCCCAGGACGGTGCGGGTGTCGGCGGGGTCGATGATCCCGTCGTCCCAGATGCGGGCGGTCGAATAATAGGGGTTGCCCTGGTCTTCGTACTGCGCGCGGATGGGTGCCCTGAATTCGTCCTCCGCCTCGGTGGACCATTCCTGACCGTTGCCCTGGATCTGGTCACGACGGATGGTCGAGAGGACCGATGCGGCCTGCGGCCCGCCCATCACCGAGATCCGGCTGGCCGGCCACATCCACAGGAACCGCGGTGAATAGCTGCGACCGCTCATCGAGTAGTTGCCGGCGCCGAAGGAACCTCCGATGACCACGGTCAGTTTCGGAACCCGCGCGCAGGCCACAGCCGTGACCATCTTGGCGCCGTTCTTGGCGATGCCACCCTCTTCGTATTCACGACCGACCATGAAACCGGTGATGTTCTGCAGGAACAGCAGAGGAATCTTCCGCTTGTCGCAGAGTTCGATGAAATGGGCGCCCTTGAGAGCCGACTCGGAGAACAGCACACCGTTGTTGGCGATGATGCCAACGGGGTGGCCATGGATGTGGGCGAAACCGGTCACCAGAGTGGCGCCGTACTCGGACTTGAACTCGTGGAACCTGCTGCCGTCGATGATGCGCATGATCACCTCGCGCGCGTCGTAGGGCACCTGCAGTTCGGTGGGAACCACCCCGTACAGCTGCCCCGGGTCCACCGAAGGCGGCTCGGGAGCCGCTACCTCCCAGGCCCTGTCCCTCGGTGGTGGCAGCTGGGACACGATGTCCCGGACGATGTCCAAGGCGTGTTCATCATCCTGCGCGAGATGGTCGGCCACCCCGGACAGCTTCGTGTGGGTGACGCCCCCGCCCAGATCTTCGGCAGTGACGACCTCGCCGGTCGCGGCCTTCACCAGCGGTGGTCCGCCCAGGAAGATGGTGCCCTGGTTGCGGACGATGATGGTCTCGTCGCTCATCGCCGGGACGTACGCGCCGCCGGCGGTGCTGGAGCCAAGCACCGCGGCGATCTGGGCGATGCCGCGGGCCGACATCCGGGCCTGGTTGTAGAAGATCCGACCGAAGTGGTCACGGTCGGGGAACACCTCGTCCTGCCGGGGCAGGAAGGCACCGCCGGAATCCACGAGATAGACGCAGGGCAGCTCGTTCTCGGAGGCGATCTCCTGTGCCCGCAGGTGCTTCTTGACCGTCATCGGGTAGTACGTACCGCCTTTGACCGTGGCGTCGTTGCAGACGATCATCACCTGACGACCGGACACGGTGCCGATACCGGCGATGACCCCCGCGGAAGGACTCTCCCCGCCGTACATGCCGTCGGCGGCCAACGGCGCGATCTCCAAAAACGGGCTACCTCGATCGAGCAGACGGTCGATGCGATCCCTCGGTAGCAACTTGCCTCTGGCCACGTGGCGCTCCCGCGACCTGGCCGGACCACCCAGGGCAACCTCGGCCAACCGGGCCCGCAGGTCCTGCGCGAGGTCGTGCTGGGCATCCCAATTCTTCCGGAAATCGGCGCCGCCCGGCCTGGCCTGCGTCTCGAGCGTCTCCATCGACCCACCGATCTCGAGTGAGTGGCCACTAATCGAACGCCACGTTAGTGCTGCGCCCGCTACCTGCGCGAGGCGGGGCATCTGTTCGCGCTCTGCGGGTATCACGCCGTCACCATCGACGAACTCGGTGCCGTGGTGGGTGTGAGCAGAACGGACCCGACCTCGGCGCCATCACCGACCTGATCCCCTTCCACCTCGACTTCGCCCTCGCCGAACGCGACGTCATCCGGATGCAGGAACGCGAACCGGCGAACCTGCCCACGGAGAGCAATCACCGGGTCCGACTCCTGCAACGGCAGTTCATCCAGGGCTGGTCGGCCATCGTGTCACGGCTCGACGGGAGAGCAGACGTGCGAGCAGTTCTCGCCGAAACGGCCGCGCTCGCGCTCCTGGGCGGGTCGGCGGCGGCGAGGGTGCCGTCACGGCTGCGGACAGGCCGGCTACCGAACGGTGATCGTCCGGGGCGATCCAGGGGTGGCCGAGACGAACTCGCCGATGACAGGTGCACCAGGGATCTCACCGGCGACGAGCAGGCCGCCGCTGGTCTGGGCGTCGGCGAGCAGCAGCAGTTCGTCCTCGAAAACCCCCGCGTCGAGGAACGGCCGTACCCAGTCCAGATTGCGCCGGGTGCCGCCACTGACGAAGCCGTCCTGCAGGGCCTGCCGCGCGCCGTCCAGGTACGACACGGCGCCCGCGTCGATCACGGCCTCCACACCGGACGCCCTGGCCATCTTGTGCAGGTGCCCGAGCAGACCGAAACCGGTGACGTCGGTGGCCGCGACGATGCCGGCGGCAACGGCGGCCGCACCGGCGGCGGCGTTGAGCGACACCATGGAGGCAATGGCCTGCGGAAAGTTCTCGCCGGTCGACTTGTGCCGGTTGTTGAGAACCCCGACGCCCAGCGGCTTGCTCAGACTGATGGGGGTGCCGGCGCGGGCGGAATCGTTGCGCAGCAGCAGTTTCGGGTCGACCAGACCCGTGACCGCCATGCCGTAGAGCGGTTCCGGCGAGTCGATGCTGTGCCCGCCACCCACGTGACATCCTGCTTCCGTGGCGATGTCGAGTCCTCCCCTCAACACTTCGCGGAGCAGTTCGACCGGGAGCAGATCACGCGGCCAGCCGACCAGGTTGACCGCGACGATCGGGCGACCGCCCATCGCGTACACGTCCGAGAGTGCATTCGCCGCGGCGATCCGGCCCCAGTCGTAGGCATCGTCGACGACCGGCGTGAAGAAGTCGGCGGTGTGCACGATCGCAGTGTGCTGATCGATCCGCACGACTGCCGCGTCGTCGCCGTCATCGAGGCCGACCAGTAGATCCGGCGACGAGGTGCCGGTCAACCCGCGGACGATCTGCTCCAACTCCCCAGGTGGGATCTTGCAGGCGCAGCCACCGCCGTGGGCGTATCGGGTCAGGCGGATCGGGTCTGCTGCGCCTGGCAGCCTGGCGGCTCGGGAACTCGTCGACGGTGCAGTCATGCCCTGGTTGTACCCCGGTCCGGGCACCCATGCACAGCGCGCCGCTGTTCAGGCCTACGGTGTGAGGCGGAGGCGTAAAGGTGTCTGGTGGCCCTCCCGGTCTTCAAAACCGGTGGAGCCGAGTATCTCGGTTCGGCGGGTTCGATTCCCGTCCGCCTCCGCCATCTTCGCTGTCGGCGATGGTTTGGCCGGGGGCCCGCCGGGCAACTGCTCGATCGGCCGGGTCCGTCCAGGAGGTCGGTCGGGTCCGTCCAGGAGGTCGGCGGATCGACAGCGAGCGGAGGTCACGATGAGCGCAGATCCACGACGCGCGCTGCCGCGGACCGACGTGGTGCTCGACGATCCGCGCCTTCGCGCCTCGACCGGTCGCCTGGGCTCCGACTCGGTGAAGGCGGCTGTCGTCGCGGCCTTGGCCGAAGCCAGGTCCGGCGTGTTGCCGATCGCCGAGATCGCCGACCGGGCCTACGATCTGCTCCCCCACCTGGCCACCGAACTGCAGTCCGTGATCAACGCGACCGGAGTGGTGCTGCACACCAACCTCGGGCGCGCTCCGTTGTCGGCCGCTGCGATCGAGGCGCTGACCGCGGCCACGGGATATGTCGATGTCGAATTCGATCTGGCCGGTGGGGTGCGGGCCGGGCGCGGCCGCAGTGCCCTGGCCGCACTGCGGACGGCGGTTCCGGCCGCCGAGCAGGTGATGGTCGTCAACAACGGCGCTTCAGCCCTGCTGTTGGCGGTCACCACCCTGGCCCCCGGACGCGAGGTGATCGTCAGCCGCGGGGAGATGGTCGAGATCGGCGACAACTTCCGACTACCCGACCTGATGACGTCGACCGGAGCGGTGATCCGGGAGGTCGGGACCACCAACCGGACCAGCCTGGCCGACTACGCGCACGCGATCGGCCCGGAGACCGGGTGCATCGTGAAGATCCATCCGAGCAACTTCCTGGTCACCGGCTTCACGTCCTCGGTTCCCCTCACCGACCTCGCCACCCTGCCGGTCCCGGTGATCGCCGACATCGGCAGCGGACTGCTCGCTCCTGAACCCCTCCTACCCGACGAACCGGACGTGGCGAGCAGTCTGGCCGCCGGGGCCGAGGTGGTGACCTGCAGCGGGGACAAGCTGCTGGGCGGACCCCAGACCGGCCTGATCTTCGGCGACGCGGCTCTGCTCGAGCGAATGCGACGCCATCCGCTGGCGCGGGCGCTGCGCTGCGACAAACTCACCCTGGCCGCCCTCGAGGCCACACTGCGCGGCCCGCGGACGCCCACTTTTCTCGCGCTGCATGCTGACTCACGCCAGCTCCGGGTCCGCTGCGATCTGCTGGCCGACGCGCTCACCGCTCGGGTAGTGCCATCCGCGGGCACCGTCGGCGGCGGCGGAGCCCCCGGCGTCGAACTGCCCGGATGGGCTGTCGCGCTGGACAGTCGGCTGGCTGCGCCGCTTCGCGTCGGAGCAACCCCCGTGGTCGGGCGGGTCACCGGAGGGCAACTACTGCTGGACCTGCGCTGTGTCCCGCCGGCCGACGACATCCGGGTCCGCGACGCCGTGCTCGCCGCGAGGGGATCCCTTCCCAACGGGCGGGTTTCGTGACCTCGTCATGGTGGTGATCGCCAGATGTTCGTGATCGCCACCGCCGGCCACGTCGATCACGGCAAGTCGACCCTCGTGCGGGCATTGACCGGGATGGAGCCTGACCGATGGGCGGAGGAGCGTGCCCGCGGCATGACCATCGATCTGGGGTATGCCTGGACGACGTTGCCGCAGGGGCCGACGGTCGCGTTCGTCGACGTGCCCGGTCACGAGCGCTTCATCGGCAACATGCTCGCCGGTGTCGGACCGGCCCCGGCGGTGATGATGGTGGTCAGCGCCGACGAGGGCTGGCGCGCACAGAGCACCGAGCACCTCGCTGCCGTCGACGCACTCGGCATCGAGTACGGGATCCTGGTCGTCACCCGGTCAGATCTCGCCGATCCACGGGCCGCGACAGCGCAGGCACTGCAGCACATCCGGAGCAGCAGCCTGGGAGAAGTTCCAGCGGTTCCGGTATCAGCCGTCAGCGGCCTCGGAATCGATGCGCTGCGTGAGGCTCTCACCGGACTGGTCGATCGGCTTCCGCGGCCGGCGGTCGACGGGCGCGTGCGGCTGTGGGTGGATCGCGCGTTCACCATCAGGGGCAGCGGAACGGTGGTCACCGGGACGTTGGGGGCCGGGATGCTCTCGGTGGGCGACGTCCTGCTGCTGCACGATCAAGAGGTGCGGATCCGCAGTCTGCAGAGCCTCGGGGAGCCCCAGGAGACCGTGCAGGCCGTTTCCAGGGTGGCCGTCAATCTCAGGGGCGTGACGCCACAGGAGATCCGGCGCGGTGATGCCCTCACGACCCCCGGAGCCTGGGCCACCACCCGTCTCATCGAGGCCCGGATGATGGCCGACGTGACGACGCTGCCGACCGAAGCCGTGCTGCATCTGGGGGCCGGAGCCTTCCCGGTCCACATCCGTCCGCTGGGCTCGCAGGTCGTCCGCCTGACGCTCTCGACAGCGCTGCCGCTGCAGCCCGGTGACCGCGGCATCCTCCGCAACCCCGGACTCGGCCGACTCGAAGGGGGGCTCGAGATTCTCGACGTGGCACCACCTTCGCTGGATCGCCGCGGCGCCGCGGTCCGCCGGGGAGCCGAGTTGGCGGCGGCCGGTGAGCTTCCGACCCTCGTCCAGCAGGTGCAGCGGCGGGGTGCGGTGCGCGTCGACGAACTGCAACGTCTCGGCGTGGTCCTGCACGACACCACCGCAGTCCTGCGCATCGGCGAGTGGTTCGTCTCGCCGTCGCGCTGGGCAACCTGGGTCGAATCCCTGCGGACAGCGGTGGACCGGACACACCGGACCCACCCGCTGCAGCCCGGCCTCACCCTCAAGGCAGCCCGCCGGGCTGCCGAGCTCCCGGATGGTCTGCCGATCGCCGGTCTCGCTGCGGCCGCTGATCTGGAGGTGGCCGGGCCGTTCGTCCGGCGTCCCGGTGCCGCTTCGTCGCTCGGAGCGGTCGAGCCCGGGATCGTTGCGATCGAACGAATGCTGGCAGATCGACCGTTTTCGGCACCCGACCGGACAGATCTGGATCGTCTGGGGCTGGGCGCCGCGCAGTTGGCCGCAGCTCAACGGATCGGTCGGATCCTGCGACTGGACGGTGATGTCGTGCTGCTGCCGGATGCACCTGCCATGGCGCTGCGCCTGTTCGCGAAGATGGAGCAGCCCTTCACCACCCAGGACGCGAAGGCCACCTTGAACACGAGTCGGCGGGTGGCGATCCCGTTGCTGGAGCATCTGGATCGGCTCGGCTGGACCACGCAACTCGAGCCGGGGGTTCGTCGAGTGGTCAGGCCGTCGCCAGGGGGGTGAGTCGGGCCGTTCAGGCGGGGCCCAGCGTCCGGATCGTTCCGGTGAGCACCACACCCTCCGCGACCGCCGACAGTTTGGTATTGGTGTTCTGCGAGGTGACCCGGAGCAGGTCGAAGGCCTGGCTCTCGGTGAGGTTGTTGCGCCCCATCAGGATCCCGATCGCCATCCCGATGCGCCGGTTGGAGCCCAGGGCGGCAGCCAGATTGCGTGCCTTCTCGGCGAGGTCGGCGTTCTCCAGAGCCAACGAGGCGTACGCGGCGAACACCGCTCCCAGCGCCACCAGGCCGGCGTCGAAGTGGCGGGGTTGGTGGGAGTAGACCGCCAGGACACCGAGATCCCGCTGGGCCAGGCCGAGCGGATAGACGACCGCCGAGCGCACGGGGGACTCGGCCACCAGGCGACTCACGTACCCAGGCCACCGGGTCTCGGTGGAGAAGTCGTCGGCGAGGGTGACCCGGCGGTCCTGCATGGTCTGCCAGGCGGGGCCGTCCGGTTTCCGGCCGACGATGTCGGCCATCAGCACCATGAAATCGGGATCCGTGGAGGAATCCAGTTCCATCGTCGAATCCGCCTTCAGGTGCCAGATCGCCGTGCCCGCCGACCCGAGGGCGTCACGGGCGAGGGCGGCCACCAGCAGGCGAGCCCCGGCGATGCTCTCGGCGGCGTCCATGGCGACCGCCACCTGGGCAAAGGCCTTCACCACGTCCAACTCGCCAGACGCCGTCATCGTCGGTCCGATCTGCTCTGTTCAGCACGAGGGATTACCCGGGCCAGCAATGTAGCCCGCGACGGTGGCGCTGGAACAGTTCTTCCGTCGACCGCCTCGCCATTCTGCCTGGTTTCCCGGTCCCCCCGGACCGGGAAGGCGAGGCGTCAGCTGTGGACGCTGCGGTTCCGGCCGACCCTGGTCCAGATCAGCAGCACGATGACCGCACCGATGAACGACCCGATGATCCCGGCGGGCTGGAAGAAGCCACCCTGCGCGTCCTTGTGGAAGATCAGGTAGCCGAGGAACCCTCCGACGAACGACCCGACGATGCCGAGAACGATCGTCATCAGGATCGAGATGTTCTGGCGGCCGGGAACGACCAGACGAGCCAGTGCGCCTGCGATCAATCCGATGACGATGATGCTGACGATGAGTCCGAGCATGACTTCCTCCTGTGTTGGAATGTTTCTCAGGTACTCGCCGGAAATGGGAGACCCGTTTTCGGCATTGGCCGATGATTCGAGAAAACCACCCCTAGGGCGGGTGCGGTACACCCCTAGGGAGGTTATTGTCGGGAAGATGAGCCCCTCGTCCCCTCGACCACCGATCACCATTGCCCTGGTCGACGACTACGACGTGGTCCTCATCGGGGTTGCCCACATGTTCGACCTGTACCGCGATCGCATCCTGGTGGCCGAGATCGACGCCACCACCTCGCTGCACGACTCGGTGGACATCGTGCTGTACGACTCGTTCGCCCAGCCCGAGTCCGATCACGAGGAGATCGGCGTGCTGGTGAACAATCCCGGAGCTCGGAAGGTGGTCGTCTACACCTGGAACTTCCACCCCGACCTGATCGCGAGCGCCACCGGGCAGGGCGCCCATGGGTACCTGTCGAAGTCGCTCCCCGCTCGCGATCTGGTGGCCGCGCTGGAAGCCGTTCACGACGGAGAGATCGTGGTCAGCGACCCGCCTCCGCGTGCACCGAGTACCAGTGGGCTGAACTGGCCCGGCCGCGGTGAAGGGCTGACCGATCGCGAGTCGGAGATCCTCGCCCTGATCACCCAGGGCATGAGCAACGTCGACGTCGCCCGGCTGACCTATCTCAGCCCCAACACGGTCAAGTCCTACATCCGCAACATCTACCGCAAGATCGCAGTGGCCAGCCGCACCCAGGCGGTCCTGTGGGGCGTGGCCCACGGCTTCAGCCCCGACCACCACCGCATCGACCACTGGCGGGGCGGTCCGTGACGCAGACGAACAGCCGCCGCATTCCTCGTCTGCCGCAGTCCGACGATGGGGCGGCGGTTTCCAGACGGTCCCCGGGTGGCATCATGGGACGATGCTCGCAATCATCGGAATTCTGCTGGTCGTCTGGATCGTCGTCGCGGTACTGGGATTCGTGATCAAGGGCCTGGTCTGGTTGGCGATCATCGGTTTGATCCTGTTCCTCGCCACTGCGGCCTTCGGATGGGTGAAGCGAAAGGCCTCCTCCACCCGCTGACCGGAAGGTCGACTTAGAAGCGCAACCACCGGTTGGTGGTCGCGTCGTAGTGGGCTGTGCCCGTTGCCTCGAATTCCTCCAGCCAGCCGAGCATTGGCCAGAATCCCCACCGGCGCTCGAAGATCGTTGCGTTGCGCAGGATGTCGTCCAGGTGCGACGACGAGCGCGATGACGTGGGGTGGTACTGGTGATACGCATCCGCACCGCCGACCCACACCAGGTTCACTCCTTGCTGATGCGCCGCATAGCCGAAATCGGTGTCCTCGGCGCCGTATCCGACGTATTCCTCGTGAAATCCGTTGAGGCGCAACCAGGTTTGCCGTGACAGAGCGAACGACAGCGACCAGAAGAGCTGCCAGTCCGTCGAGGCGATGAGCTGTTCCGGTCCCGGCACGGGACGTGCCGGGTGCGGCCTGCTGTGCAGCATCGACGGGTCGAGCTGGGTGGCCGGCATCGGCGCGTCCAGGTAGCGGACCACCCCGCAGTGCAGGGCCGGACCCTCGGTCAGGTCCAGCGCCCGACCGTAGGAGTCGAGCATCGACGCCGACGGGATGCAGTCGACGTCGAGAAAGACCAGGTGATCCGCTCCGGCGGCGATCGCCTCGGCAGCACCGGCGTTCCGGGCCTCGGCGAGGGGCAGGCGATCACCCACCTCGAGCAGTCGGGTCCTGTTCCGGCACGACGTCTCCGACAGCGGACCGATGCCGGTCTGCCGGACGGCTTCGGCGTCGCCCATCGACACCACGACGTAGATGTCGGGGAGGCGATCCGACCAGGCGAGCCCGAATTGCTGATTCCGGAGGTGGAGGTGGCGTCCGGCCACGATGGTGATCACGGCGATCGTCATGCCGTCGGCACCGTCGATGCGTGTGGAGCTGACCGGGCCGTCGCGGTCCGGGCCGTCCGACGGAGGCCGGCAGCTGTCTCATCGAGGAAGCGCGCCGCGCGCTCTGCACCCCCCGGGCAGATCCAGCGGCGCCAGCCTTCCCCGCCACGCGCCAGAGCGGCGTCGAGAAGCGCGGGCCACTCGTCCGGTTCCGGCCACCGGGCCAGGCCGATCGCGACCCCGGCCGTGTCCAGACTCATGGCTGTATCGAGTTGTTCACCGTGAGGACGGATATCGGCGATGACGACAGCCGGCGTGCCCGAGGCTGCCACCTCGGCGACCGCGTTCTGGCCGGCGTGGGTGATCACCACGTCCGCCCAGTGCAGCAGCGCCCGGACTTCCTGCCGTTCGACCCGGTGCTCGGCACGCCCGCCGGCGAAGCGCCAGTGCCACGACGGCGCAGACGCACGGGCAGCAACCAGCTGGTCGGTGGTGAAACCGGCGTCGACCGCGTTCGTCCCCCCGCTTCCCCAGAGCACCAGCACTTTCGGCGACCCGTCGTGTGCCACCTTGACCGGTGCCGGTCGTTCGGCAGGATGAGTGATCGGTCCGGCGTGGAAGGTCTTGTCGGACCAGGCCTTCGGCCATCCGGTGTGGTGGAACTCCGCCAGCCAGGGGGCGATCAGGGCGTGGGCCCCGTCGTAGGCAGTGCGGTGCGGGCGATCCGAACGGTCACCCCGCATGGCCATCACCACGGTCGGGACGCCGAAGAGGCTGCACAGGGTGGCCACCTCGACCGAGACGTCGACCACCACCAGGGTGGGCGCGGTCCGTGCGATCCACGAGCTGATCATGGCCATCCGAGCCTGCAGTCCAGGGTGGTGCCGCGGCGCCCAGTGCAGGGTGCCGTTGGCCGTCGGTTCGAGGAACGTGACACCGGTGTCGTCCGGCGGCAGTGGCACCCATTCCGGACCTGCGGAAGGCCGCGGCAGGCTCGACATGACCGTGACCGGCTCGGCCAGGTGCGCCACGATGGCCGTCATGCGCTGCAGGTGGCCCTGGCCCTGGTGATGGACGTAGTATCCGATCACAGCCTGCTCTCCCACGCGTGCATGGCATCTCGGTACACGGCTTCATAGCCCCCGACCATGTTCGCCTCGCTGCAGCGGGCCACGGCGTCCCCACGCACCGCGGCGCGGTCCAGCTCCATGGCGTCCCTGACCGCTGTGACCGCCACGTCGATCTCCGACCGACCCATCCGATTGGCGAGCGGCGCCGGCAGCAGGCGACCGGACAGCGGGCCGAGCACTTCCGGCAGACCACCCCGGGCGAACGCGACAACCGGTGTGCCGCAGGCCATCGCCTCAGCGGCGACCAGCCCGAAAGGCTCGTCCCACGCCGGGGTCACCAGGGCGACCGCACTGCGCCCGACCAGGTGCTGCAACGCCGCGGTGTGCAGGTGACCCACGTACCGGATCCGATTGTCGAGATGCGGTGCGATCTCCGCCCGGAAGTACTGCTGGTCGACGATCGGGCCAGCGATCCGCAGGCCCAGACCAGCGGCCCTGGCGAGATCGATGGCCAGGTGCGGTGCCTTCTCCGCGACGAGACGTCCAGACCACACGGCATTGTCGCCGCCAGGGCCGGGGGTCCACCGGCTGGTGTCGATTCCGTTGAGCACCACCCGTGGCGACAGGAACGCCGACCAGGCCCGCGCGGTCGAGCTGCTCACCGCGACGAAGTGGTCGTCGTGGTGCCCTCCCGCGCCGAGGATCCGCTCCGCCCAGGGAAGGGGCGGCGTGTGCAGGGTGGTGATCAGCGGACACGGCATGGACGCTGCCTGCTCGACGAGCAGCGGATAGAGGGAATTGTTGTGGATGATGTCGAACTGGCCGAGCAGACCGGATCTGAGATCGGTCGCCAGGCCGGCGAATCCACCGTGCTCGGCCGTGCGGACGGCGGGGTTCTCCATGATGTCGGCGCGCTCGTCCGCGCCGTGGCGTGGCAGGGAGCCGAAGACGTGGTCGACGATGGCAGGGTCGCTGCCGGCAGCGCCGGCCACCACGACCGAGTGTCCGCGAGCCCGCAGACCCGTTGCCAGCGAGGCCGTATGGGCTTCCAGGCCACCGGCGAACGGCTCCGCGATCGGGTACCGGAGCGAGGCGACGATCAGGATCTTGAACGAATCCGCCGTCTCCTCGGGACGGGCTGGGGACATCTCGGTCATGCGGAGGAGACCTCGGATCTCTTGACGGAGGGTTTTTGGGCGGAGCGGGAACCCAGTCGAAGTACCCGCCGGTAGACCTCCTCATGCGCGCGTGCGATCTGCTGACGCTGCCGGAACCGATCGGGCCGGATCGGGGTGGCCAGCGCCGGTTGCGCCACGACCGCCTTGATCATGTCGACCAGCCCGGCTGCTCCCGGACCGTAGATCGGGTGCCCGTGCTGGCCTTCGTAGCATCCCGTCGCCGGCACCAGCACCCCAGTGCCGAGATCGACACATGCTTCCAGCCAACCGGAATGGGTCCCGAAGCGGTACGGGAGAACGCACAGGTCGATGGCCTGGAGGTAGTCCCACAGCTGGTCGTCGTCGAAGCGATCGTGCACCTCGATCGATACCTGGGGGTGGTTGCTCGCGATCTCCAACCACTCGCGGAGCCTCGGTCCTCGCTGATCGGACCCCGGTCCTCGCTGATCGGAACCGTCGAGCTCGAGGATCTCTGGGTGCACGTCGACCCGCAGCACGACCCGCGGCAAGGACGGCAACGCGGGGAGCAGTTCGGTCAGCAGCGGCACCGGGTCGATGTTGGCCCGCAGACTCTTGGCGTGGATCCCGACGACGAATGGCCCGTGCGCGGGGCGGGGTCGATCCATCCTCGGCAGCGGGACGAGGTGTGGGTGCGGGATGACGGTCGCCGCAGCGCCCCATCGTCGACGGATCACCGACGCCGCCTGCGGGGTGAGGGTGATCAGGTCCGCCGCGGCGGGTATCAGCACATCCAGCTGCACCTGGTGACCGGTCGGGTCTGCGAAGTGCGGGTTGATCAGATCGTGGACGGTCAGCACCAGGGGAATCCGGTGTTGCGCCAGCAGGCCGGTCCAGTCGGCGAGGTGGGTCGGGGTCGCCGCGTCGAAGCCGAAGTGCAGATGCATGACGTCGAACTCGTCGTGATGGTCGGCGAGCCAGTCCAGATCCAGCATGCGTGGTGGCCACCACTGCCCCGGCGCGACGACGGCGACCGCCGGCCGTGGATCGGGTGGGCGCACCACCCCGCCGCCGCCGTCCGGGTCCCCCAGGTTCTCGACGTAGGGATGCCCGGACGGCACGGAGGCCACCCGAATGATTCCGCTGTTCACGTCGTGCCCTTTCCTGGTTCGAGTACGGTCGCGGCATGTCCACCATCACCGGACGACGCCGGCACTACGGATCCTTCTACGGCATCGACGGCGATGCATTTGCCTCCGGCACAGTCGGTTCCACCCGAAATGTTCTGGTGTACGGCAATTGTCAGGCGGAGGCCGTTCGCGTACTGCTCGCCGGGTCGGCGACGAGTCCGGTCAACACCA
The DNA here is from genome assembly GCF_040546275.1 of Nakamurella sp. UYEF19. Taxonomy (NCBI): domain Bacteria; kingdom Bacillati; phylum Actinomycetota; class Actinomycetes; order Nakamurellales; family Nakamurellaceae; genus Nakamurella; species Nakamurella sp. UYEF19. The sequence continues at coordinate 37,627 of NZ_JBEPNO010000013.1, forward strand.
TGCGAGTTCCCCCCGTGTTCGAACTCGAACCGTCCGACATTCCGCACCTTCGATCGGCGGCTGCCCGTGCCCACATTCTGATCGGTCAACCCGTTCGAGATCAGTATCATGATTTGCCCCTCGGTACCCGGCAGGTCGCCGCGATGATGCCGCCGGGCGGCCTCGTCATCCACTTCCCCGTCATCCGGTTCGCCGGCCTGCATCCATACCAGGCTATTGTTCGCGACCCGAGGGACCCGTCCCACGATCCCCCCGTCGTGCCCTATCACGATCTGCGCACCCTGGCCGAGGCCGTCCGCGGTCCCCGCGAGGTCGCGGATCTGTCGGCCCGCACGGTTCTTGCGGTGGGCGAGGCCTCGCGGGCGGAACTCGCGCGACGCGAGGACCGTGACTGCGACGTCACCGTCTCCGACCTGTTCCGTCGTCCGGAGTTCGGCGACATGGCCACCATCAATCATCCAGGGAACCGGATCCTGCTCGAACTGGCTCGGCGTCTGCAAGGCGCGATGGGACTTCCTCCAGAGGTCGTAGAGCCCGGCCGACCGCTCCTGGGGGAGGTGGTGGCGCCGGTGGACCGCGCCGTGTCGGACGGGTGGCAGCTGCCAGGATCGGTCGCAGATCACTGGATCGTTCGTGGGCGCGCGGTATCGAGCCGCAGCATCCACGACGCCCAGATACGTTGGTATGTGCAGAATCCCGACGTAGTCCGGGCTGGGATGGATCGCCACGGATCGACCATGGACCTGCTGGGCCTGAGGTGAACGACGACGTGGTCATGGTGACCTGCGGACCCGCCGACCACGGCATCGTCCGCTTCGGTCGACAGCTGCACGCGGCCGCCGTCGGGCTGGGCTTCACCGGGGGCGTTCTGCACGAAGACGATCCGCGACGCCTGCTCCACGTCGTCGACGATCTCCCGTCGACCGCCCGGGTCGTCCATCTCCAGGCCAATGACTGGTTGTTCTCCGATCCCGATCAGACTGCGGCGCAACGGATCGCCGCGTTTGCGGACGCCCTGCGCTCCCGCGGAACCAAGCTGGCCCTCACCCTGCACGACCTGCCTCATCCTCAGGTGAGCCGTGAGCTGTTCCTGCGCCGGGCTCGGGACTACCTCACGATGACGTCGCATGCGGACGCGGTGGCAGTGTCGAGCAAACACGAACGACTGCTGATCGGGGAGGCCGCCCAGGCCCTTCGGGAAGCTGGCGAGGCCGTGGACCTCACGCCAGGGCGGTCCGGGATCACCGTGATCCCGCTGCCGGTGGCGTCGTCGATTCGGGAGCCCCGTGTGGCCCGATCCGAGGATCCTGATCCACCCACCCTTGGCGTGCTGGGATTTCTGTATCCCGGTAAGGGTCACCGCGAGATCCTCGAGGAGATGGCACACTTCGGCGCACCGATCACCCTGGTGGCCATCGGCGGGCCGTCTCGCGGCCACGAGACACTGCTGTCGGAACTCATCGACCGCAGCAGCGAACTCGGTCTTGCCTTTCGCTGCACAGGGTTCGTGCCGGATGCCGAGCTGGACGACCACCTGCAGGGCGCCACCGTGCCCATCGCGGCAGCGCCTGCGGTGTCGGCCTCGGCGTCCATCAACACCTGGATCGCAGCGGGCCGCCGACCGCTGGTGGTGTCAAGCCGGTACAGCCGCGAGTTGGACGAGCGAATGCCCGGCTCGGTGGTCTTGTACGAACCGGGACAACTGCGGTCCATGGTCGAATCGGTGCTCACCGGAACGACTTCGACCCGTCTGCCCGTGGCCTTCCGACCGCATCCGGACACCGACGAAGTCGCTCGACGCTACCTGCGCTGGCTGGGCGCCGCCGGGAGTCCCGAGTTTGGGAGAGGCGGCGGCGGGCACTGATGACCCAGCCGTCGCCGACCTCCCCCCACAGCGTGTCCGGACGCGGCGCCGTCTACCAGAAAGTGGAACTCCGACATGCCGATGAGCTCGCAAGAAGGCAAGGGCTGGGTCAAGGAGCGGGTGTCCGCCTTGGCCGCCGACGGTCCACTGGCCGTTCTCGACGTAGGACCGGGAGTCGGGACCTATGCCAAACTGCTTGCCGGTCCAGCAGTTTCGCACCTGCTCGGCATCGAGATCTACGCGCCGTACGTCGAGACCTACCGACTGCGCGAGTACTACGACGAGATCGTCATCGGCGACATTCGCGAGGTCGACCTGCCACCGGTCGACGTGGTGATCCTGGGCGATGTGGCCGAGCACATGACGGAGGCCGAGGCCCTCGATGTGTGGGAGCGGTCGGCGGCCGCCGCCCGTCGCGCCGTCTACCTGTCGATCCCGATCATCCACTACCCCCAGGGCGAGATCGAGGGCAACGAGCACGAGCACCACGTGGTGGACGACTGGGACCACGACAAGGTGATGGCCGCCTTCACCGGTATCGACAACTACTGGCTGGGCAACGAAGTCGGTGTCTACGAGCGACTCACTCCGTCACGTCCGACCCGGTGACAACTGGCCCGGTGGCTTCCGATGCGACCCCGGTCGGACCCGGCCGATTCGCCGTTCCTGGCAACCGGTGGGATCTGCTGCGTGATCAGTCGCCCCCGGACGACAAGGTGGCGGAGTTCGCCGAGGTGTCGGTGGTGGTCCCCTTCTACCAGAACCAGCACGACCTGGATCTGCTGCTCGCGGGGCTGTCGGTGCAGACCCATCCGTTGAGCCGCCTCCAGGTCGTCATCGCTGACGACGGCTCACCGACACCGCCCGCGGTACCCGACGTCGCGCAGGGCCTCGACATCACCATCGTCCGCCAGGAGGATGCCGGGTTCAGGGCCGGTGCGGCCCGCAACCTCGGCGTCACCCGGACGGACGGTGCTGTTCTCCTGTTCCTCGACGGCGACACGGTCCCCGATCCGGACTACGTGAGGGAGTTGGCGCGGCTTCCGACGCTGCTACCCGATGCGGTGGTCTCCGGGCGCCGCCGTTACGCGGATCTGTCCCGTTGGTCCCCATCGGCTCTGCTCGGCTGGTTCGCGGGTCAGACCGATGGGCCGGCGATCTGGGAGGAACCTGCCTGGATGGTCAAGGAGTACGAGCGCACCGGCGACCTGCTGTCCATCCATCCACGAAGCTACAAATATCTCATCGGCGCCGTCCTCGGCTTTTCCCGTGAGATGTTCGACGAGCTTGGCGGTTTCGATGAGACCATCACCGGATACGGCGGCGAGGACTACGACCTGACCTACCGGGCCTTCAATGCCGGTGCCGTCATGGCCTTCGTCCCGACCGCGGTCGCCTGGCACGACGGTCGGGAGTGGGCAGGGCGCACCGAGCCGGAGAACCGGACTCCACAGAAGAACCGGGAGGTGTTGATGCTGGCCGAGCGCATCCCGGAACCCTCGATGCGCGGCCGAGGACAGATCTACGCGGTACCCGATGTGCTGGCGACGGTGCACGCCGACGGCTGGGCCCTCGGCGCTGCCGTGCAGTGCATCCGATCCCTGCTGACCACCCTGGACTGTGCGGTGTCGATCGTCGGTCGAACAGAGTCGACCCAAGCGTTGCGCGCCGTGTTCCGGAGCGACCCGCGGGTCGGACCGTCCACCCCGGAACATGGTGCGCTCCCCCAGCCCGGTTCGCTCCTCGATGACGGGCGTTCTCGGTTGCACCTGTCGGTCTGCGAGGCAGTCGTCGTGACCATGGATTTCGCCGACCTGCTCTCCCGCATGCTCGAGGAGGACGTCGGCAGTCTCGCAGTGACCTCTGACGGCCGCACGATTCTCGCCGCGGAATCGAATCGGCGCCGTGCGCGAAGACGACGTCATCGGCACGTCCCGGACGCGGCCTCGCAGGCGTGGTTCCGCAGCGTCGACCTCGATGTCGCCCCGTCCGGAACGGAACTGATCACCGGCGAGCCGGAGCTGGCGGCCATCTTCGGTGGATATTCCTGAAGCAGGAGCAAAGATGTCGACGACTTGCTCCTGGCGGTGCCTGCCGTCGATGGAGTTCAGAGCAGGTCCATCACCTCGTCCAGAGCTGACCAGGATCCATCCTGCCGAGCGCCCTCCACCACCGACAGCCCTCGCGAATCCATCGATCCACGCTCGATGAGCACGTCGACCCGCTCCTTCTCGGTGGCCGACCAGACCGAGCCCGGTCGCCGGGGAATCATCAGGAACCTGGAAGTACCAGCCTCCCCGGTCGAGCGGCGCAACGAGCTGGCCCACCCGAAACACAGTGCTTCTTCGACGATCTCGCCGTAGGACAGCCGCCGACGCGGACCCAGTTTGGCCGTCAGCACCCATACTCCACTGCTGTCGCCGTTGTCGGCGAGCCACTGACGCCAATGACGACGATCGACGAAACGCAGCTGCGGATAGCTTTGTTCCGTCACGCCGGCTCCGGCGCAGGTGGCCGCTGGCCCGTCACGCGGCAGTCCCGCTCGCAGCCGACCGAACGCTCGGTGTCTTCATGCCTTGCTTGTCACCCACTGCCGGTCGTTCCATTCGTCGGATGCCGCCGCGCCAGTCGAAAGGGAATGGTGAGACCCGTCCGGCCGCCGACCGATGGTTGACCCATGCACCAAGTGGGTGGCGCGGAACCCCACCGCTAGGCGCATATAGAAGTGCCCGGCGCATATAGAAACGTCTCCCCTGCGCCATTTTCGGGCACATCCGGGTAGTTCTGTATGCGCACGGTAGAGGCGGCGGCCCATGGGGCACCGGCGTCAAGCCGGAAGGGAATCGGATCCTGACCGAAGGAGCCCGTACCAACGGTCGGCGGTACCGCCGAAGACCTCGGCTCGTTCGCTCGGGCTCAGCTGTCCGGTGAGTACATCGGTCAGTTCGACGACCTCGTCGTAGGATGCAGCCAGCAGGCAGACGGGCCAGTCGGAGCCGAACATGAGACGCGACGGCCCGAACGATCTCAGCAGATGATCGCTGTACGGAGAGATGGCCCTGGCACTGGGATCTCCGCCCGTTTCGGTCACCAGACCCGACAGTTTGACGACCACGTTCTGGTGGCCGGCCAGTACTTCGATCCCCTCGGCCCATGGATGCCAGCTGCCCTCGGAGATCGCCGGCTTTCCGGCGTGGTCCAGGACGAACGACACTTCGGGCAGTGCACGCACGAGTTCGATGGCCGCCGGCAGCTGCGTGTGCCTCACGAGCAGGTCGTAGACCAGGCCGGCGGCACCGACGGCCGCAACTCCCCGGATGACGTCCGGCCGGCACAGCCAGCCGGGGTCGGGTTCGTCCTGCGCCAGGGCCCGAATGCCCACGAGCAGCGGATCGTCCAGTTCGGCCAACCGCCCGGCGACATCCACACCCGTCAGATCCACCCAACCGACCACGCCGAGTACTGCCGGGTCTGCGTGCGCGATCGCCAGGAACTCCGGGGTTTCCGCTGCCACGGCAACGGTCTGCACCAAGACGGTCCCGTCGATCTGCTTCCGCACCAGGGCGGGCCGCAGATCGTCCAGCGAGAAACTGCGGTGAATCCCCGGCAGGTTCACCGTCCAGGCCTGATCACGGACGGCGAGATCCCAGAGGTGGTGGTGGGAGTCGATGCGCAAGGGCCGCGGGTCGGTCGCCTTTGGGTCAGTCGACATGGAAGACCTCCTCGACTGGGGCCCACCACTCATCTGAAGCGGCAGTCACCACGGGCTGCTGGCAGGGATCGGTGAATGCCCACCACTGCTTCGTTTCCTCCTCCTGTGCGAGAAGCGCCATGTCAGCGGCGAAGTCGTCACCCGAGTACTCCAGATAGCTGAACAACAGCCCGTCCCGCAGGAAGATCGAGTAGTTGCCGACCTTTGCCCGACCCAGACCGGCGAGCACACCGGGCCAGACGGCAGCGTGCAACTCCCGGTACTCGGCCTCCTTCTCCGGCCGGAGTCGGATCACCGAGGCGAATCGCGACACGGTCAAGCCGGCACACCGGTGATGTTGACCAACCGGTTGATGCCGTATCTGAGCGAAACGGGGATGTCGTCACCTGTATCGCGGAAACTGGTGTAGGGGTTGAGGCGGGTACTCATCAACGACCTCCCGATCGACGGTGGGACGTGCAGTATCGACCGCAGGGCATCCGGCCACAACCGCCGTCGGGACCATTCGGTCGACCAGGACGGCGGAGCACACCCAGGTCGCCAGACGGGAGACCTGGTCGTGGACGGACGTGGCCCAGGCCCTGGGTGTCACGAACGGGGGTGCACCGGCCGGTGCTACCGGCGGGCAGCCAGTGCAGCCTTGAACGCCGAGACCGACGCGTCCGAGCTGTTGAGCCGCCAGTCCGCTTCCTTGTCGAAGTCGAACCACACGAAAGCCGTGACGGCCGGCTGACTCTGGAGGTAGCTGACGAGCGAGGTGATCCACTCCGCCTTGGAACCGCCGGCCTCGGCGGACGATGTCTCACCGATGATGATCGGCAGGCCGGGCGCGATGCTCTTCAGCGACGCGATGGTCGAGCCGAAGAGGTCGGCCGGGCTGGTCCACTGCGAGTCGGCGTTGGTGGTGCCCCAGTTGTATCCGTCCATCGCGACCACGTCGACATAGCCAGCGCCCGGATACAGCCCGGCGAGCGGGGTGGACCCTTCGTAGACCACGTTCGGGCTCCAGACCCAGGAGACGTTGCGCTCCCCGGTCGCGGTGAACAGGTCGTGCACGTGACGCCACGCGGCGACGTACTGGCCGGGCTGGTTGCCGTTGGTCTGCTCCGACCACGGATACCAGTTGCCGTTCATCTCGTGTGCGAAGCGCAGCAGAACGGGCTTGCCCCAGCTCCTCAACGAGGCGGCCCAGCTCTTGATGTAGGCGTCGTAGTCGCCGGCGATGATGCGGGCCAGCGAGTACTTCGGCTGGTCGGCGCCGCCGGCCTGCCAGGGCTCCCAGGTCAGCATGGGCGTCTGGCCGCGACTGCTGACGGCATCCAGCCCGTCGATCGGTGCAGCCTGGGTGAAGTCGCTGTAGGCCAGGATGATCGACGGCGTTTCGCCGACGGCCGTCTCGACCGGGCCGAGCTCGGCAGCGTCAAGCAGGCCACCGGGCGTCCCGAGCCCGAACTGCAGGCGGGGCTTGCCGGCCGGCGCCGATGACGTCGGCTGCGACGACGGGGTTGGTGCGGCCGGAGCCGTGGACTGGACCGAAGTACTGGCTGGCGCAGAAGTACTGGCTGGCGCGGAAGTACTGGCAGGCGCGGAAGTACTGGCTGCGGCCGAAGTACTGGCTGGCGCAGAAGTTGTGGACTGAACCGTCGACGTCCTAGCTGTTGACGTCGTGGCCGGTGACGTCGTGGCCGGAGCCGACGTAGCCGGAGACGAACTGGCCGGAGACGACGTCGTGGGGACGGGTGAAGTCACGGAGTTCGACACCGCCGTCGAGGTGGGCAGCGAGGAACTGGTCGCCTGACCCACCTCGATGATCGGAGCGCCGGCGGTCACGCCCGTCCCTGCCTTCACCGTGGGCACCTTCCCCGGAGCCACCTTCATCCCGGCCGTCCTCGTCGCTGACGCCGTCGCCGCGGGGACCGTCGAGATCGCCGGGTTCGCAAGGGAGAGCGCTCGCGCAGCCGCCGGAAGACCGGCGCCGGACAGCACTGGCGTGGCCATTGCGTGGCTGACACCGGCCCAGGTGAGCACCACAGCAACCGACAAGGATGTCAGTGCGCGGAGGGCGGGTGCTCGCATACAAGAAGTGTCGCAGTCGAAATCGCTGCGACCGGAGTCACGCGGAGTGAACTAGCCTTCCCTCCGACTACAGAGAGTTGGCATTGGGGGTTTTCGGAAGCTGGAGTAGCGGCTGCACGACGAGAACCTGCCGAAACGCCGTGTACCCACTCACGGCCGCAGGTCCGTCGCGGCCCGGAAGGTGCCGTCCATGTGGAACGGGGTCGAGGTGTGCTCATGGACGATGCTCCACCCGTCAGCAAGTCGACGTAGACCGAGAGTCGACCGATACCAGAGCGCAAACGGCTGCGGTGCCTCGGGTGGCGCGCCCATGCTGGCCAGACTGGTGCACAACGCGAGGTCGCCGCTCACTGTCACCTGCAGGTCGCGTACCTCCGCCCAGACCTGACCACCCTTCTCCTGGAACCAGGACCTCATGAGCGCCACGTCGCGGCTCGCCTCAGGCGGCTGAACCAGTGGCGGCGCCAGGCTGAATACCACGGCGTCGGGCGCATACGTCGCGCAGATCGCAGCCGCGTCACCGGTTCGCATGGCCCTGGTGCGGTCGGCCACCAGCTGGCGGATGGTTGCTTCGTCGGTCATATCGTCCTCCTCGGGATGGAACGGCCCCTCTTGGCCCTTCTCGACACCATGTCGAGACCGCGCGGCCGGTTTCGACACCCCGGTGACACGATGTCGACCAACCATTGGAGGACAGAGCCGTGAAGTTTCTGATCATGGTGCAGAGCAACCCGACCTCGCTCGCACACTGGGACACCCTGACCGACGTCGAGAAGGAGCAGTTCGGCCGCGCCCACTTCGCGCTCACCGATTCTTTGCTCGATTCCGGGTACCTGGTGACCTCGGAGGGGCTGGCGCCGGTCGAGACGGCGAAGCAGGTGACGGTCCGCGACGGTGTCGTCGCCGCTACGGATGGTCCCTACGCCGAGGTGAAGGAACACCTGGCCGGCTTCTACCTCGTGGATTGCGCCGATATCGACGAGGCGATCGGCATTGCCGCCAGGGTGCCGGACGCGGCCTTCAACCACGTCGAGGTGCGTCCGGTCTTCGACCGGAGCGTGATCGACGGGTGACCGGGCCGGATCCGCAGCGCCGCATCGAGGACCTGCTCCGCGAACTGGCGTCGCCGGTGCTGGCCGTCATCGCCCGCCGCTACCGGGGTTTCGACGTCTGCGAGGACGCTGTCCAGGAGGCGCTGCTGGCAGCGGCCCTCCAATGGCCGGTCGACGGGATCCCGGACAGCCCCCAGGGCTGGCTGATCACAGCCGCGTCCCGCCGGTGGATCGAGACCTGGCGGAGCGAGTCGGCCCGACGGCGCCGGGAGGATCGGGCCGCGGCCGAACGGATCGGACCCGACGGAGGCGCCGGCGGCGCGAATGACGGATCGCCGGAGGCCGACGACTCGCTCACCCTCTTCTTCCTGTGCTGCCATCCGGCTCTGACGCCGGTGTCGCAGGTGGCCCTGACCCTGCGCGCGGTCGGCGGCCTGACCACCTCCGAGATCGCGAAGGCCCTCCTCGTTCCGGAATCGACTGTGGCCCAACGGATCAGCCGCGCCAAGGCGCGGATCCGCGCCAGCGGGATCCGATTCGCGATGCCGGATCCCGACGAGCAACCCGCCCGCCTGGCGGTGGTGCTGCGCGTGCTCTACCTCGTCTTCAACGAGGGGTACACCGCAAGTACCGGCGAGCGATTGCACCGGATCGAGCTCAGCACCGAGGCCATCCGCCTCACCCGTCAACTACGCACCCGATTGCCCCACGAGGGCGAGGTGGCCGGACTCCTTGCCCTGATGCTGCTCACCGACGCCCGCCGGCCGGCCAGGACGACCACAGCAGGCTCCCTGGTTCCGCTGACGGAACAGGACCGAACCCGTTGGGACCGTGCCGCTCTGACCGAGGGCACGGCATTGCTGACCGCGACGCTCCCCCACTCCACGATGGGCCAGTACCAGGTGCAGGCGGCGATCGCCGCCGTCCACGGCGAGGCCACCGACGCCCGAAGCACCGACTGGGCGCAGATCCTCGGCCTCTACGACATTCTCGTCACCTTCGTGCCCGGTCCGGTGGTGGCGCTCAACCGAATTGTCGCGCTGGCCATGGTTTTCGGACCTGGTATCGGGCTGGAAGCGTTGCAGCAGGCTGAATCCGGCTTGGGTGGGCTGGAGAGAATCGCCTCGGTCCGGGCGCACCTGCTGGATCTCGCGGGCCGCGCCACCGAAGCTCGGGAGCAGTATTCGCTCGCCGCCCGGAGCACTCTCAACCTGGCCGAGCGCCAGTACCTGCTGGCGCGGATCGCCCGTTCGGCAGACGCGGACAGCCCTGGCCATCGGACACCCGACCACCTCCTCTGATGACGATCTACGTTGGTATGCCCAACTTCTCGGTGCCGTGAGGAACGCCCCGGTCCTGCTCGACCGGATGAGCACCGCGGTCGGCCGGCTTCCCGACGATCTGGTACCCGGCGTCCTGTACGAGAGGGAGCTGCAGGCGGTCCATCTCCTCGGTGATCGGATCTGCCGTGACCGGATCGGCCGTGACCGGATCGGCCGTGATCAGGTCGGCCGACCGGATCGACAGGTCGGTCCTCACCCGTCTGGACCTCGCCCGGATCCTCAGGGGGTGTAAAGATGTTCCGGTAGGGCAGTTGTTGAGAATCCAGCGACTGCTGATGGGCGGCCGTTCAACGGTTGCGCTCTTGCCACACCAGTACAGAGGAGTCGACGATGACTTCGACGATGTCCACTTCCACGCCGTCCGCATCGGCGGATGACGAATCAGGCACGCACACTCTGCGCCGACCACCCGGCGGGGCGCTCACCGTCCGGCCCCGAGCCCGACCCGGCGACGAGGCGTACCTCCGCAGCGAGATGACCCAGGCTGCGATCGACATCGCGGCCGGTCGATGAGGGCCGTTCGCCGTTGATCCTCTGACACACTCGAACCCGTGTGGTGGCGCCGGGTTGTCCAGCTGGTCGTGTCCTGCGCTCTGCTCGGCGTGGGAGTCGCTCTGCTGCTCGTCCCCTCGTTGGGGTCCGACGGGTACTCGACCCTGATCAACGGCCTGTCGCTCACCACCGGAGTCCCGTTCGTCGTGGTCAACATCGCCATCGGACTGGTTCTCGTCATGCTCGCCTGGGCCAAGGGCAAGCGCCCGGCGGTCGGCACCGTCGTCCAGCCGCTGGTGACCGGGTACGTGGTGAACGTCTGTCTCGACATCCTGGTGCCACCACACAGTCTCCAGACGAGGGCACTGATGTTCCTGGTGGCCTTCGTCGTCGTCGCGGTCGGCGTCGCTGGCTACCTGGGCAGCAACATGGGTGTCGGACCCTCGGAATCGCTATCCCTGGCCTGGGATCCGCCGGTGCCGTTCCGCTGGAGCTACAGCGTGTTCCAGGGCCTGGGGGCCCTGATCGGGTGGATTCTCGGCGCAGCGGTCGGTCCGGGCACGATCCTGGTGGTGATCGCGCTGGGACCCGTGGTCGACCTGCTGAGGCGCCGGGTCCGCCTCTTCGCCGTTGCACCTGCCTGAGGCTTCACGCATCTCGCGTCAGTGCTCTCAGCCGTTCGCCCGACGGGCGGCGAAGCGGACGGCGGCGGCGAACTGCTCGGGAGCCTCGACCGGCGTGAAGTGCCCGACGCCGTCGACGAGTTCCAGCGTCACGTCCACGAAGAACTCCTGGAGACGGTCGGACCAGGCCCGGGGAAGAGCGGATCATGCTCGGGCCACAGCACTGTCGTGGGCGTGACGATGCGATCCTCTGGTGCCGGGGGTATCTCGGCCAGGGATACCGCGATGGCCCCGGCGCCGGCCCGGTACCAGGCCACCGAGGAGGTGAAGGCGCCCGGCACGCAGTAGTTGTCCACCAGCTGCTCGAGATCGTCTGCCGAGACGGTGAAGTCAGGGCCGGACCAATGATTCCAGAAGTGCCGGAGGTAGTTCCGCACGGCGTCCCGGTTTCCGTCGATGAGTTCGTCGGACAGCGGCAGCCGTTGAAACCCCTGATACCAGAACTCGGGCTGCGACGGGGGGCCCAGGATACGGTCCCCGATGCCCGGCAGCGGCGGCGAGACCATCAGTGATCCGACGACATCCGGGTGGTCGCGGGCGACGGCCTGGGCGATGCGGCTCCCGATGTCGTAGCCGGCGATCACCGGACGGCGGAGGTCGAGTTCGTCGACGAGTCCCACCACGCTGCGGGCGTGCGCGACGGCGCTGTAGCCCTCGGCCGGGTCGACCCGGTGCTTGTCGGAGGCGCCGAATCCACGGAGGTCCGGCACGATGACGTCGAACGTGTCCGCCAGAAGCCCTGCTAGCTCACGATAGTCGGTTCGGTCTCCGGGCCAGCCGTGCAGCAGCACCACCGCTTGGCCACCGCCACGGCTGTCACCGAGGCGGTCATCGGCAAGCCGGAATCCGTCGATCGGCGCGGTGGTCAACATTCAGGTGACTGTACGATTCGACAGAACCACACCCGATGGCCCTCACCCGACCGGCTCGTGCATCACATCGCCGGCGGCCCGGTCCGGATGCCGACACGTCGCGTCTCGCCGGTATTGATCGGGGACTTTCCGCTGATCGGGGGTCGTCCGTCGTCGCCCAGGATCGGACGGCGAACGAGAGCGGACAAACATGCTGCGGCCCAGTGCATCGTCGGTCACCAGACCCGACAACGCCGTTCACCTCACACGTCTTTGACATCCGGAACCCTGGGCCTTACGGTGGCCTCATTCGTGGGTCGCAAGGGGGACAAGCGGACCGGTCCTCCGGTCTGCTACCGCCCTGTCGGGACACTCCATCGCGACACCGGAGGAAATGCAGATGAACCGGCTCCACAAGTTCGTGTCGACGGTCGCCCTCGTCGCCCTCCCGATGATCTCCTTCGGAGTGGGCGCGGCCGCGGCGGCACCGTTGCCCGGGCCGACTTTCACCGTCAGCCCGAATCCGGTGGTCGGGGGTAACACCGTCACCTTCAGTGGAACCGGTTGCCTGGCCCGACCCGGCGATCCCAAGGGCTCGGTGCCCATCGTCACCATCACGGTGGTCGACGAGCCCGTCGTCGAGACGAAGGCCCGCGTAGATCCGATGGCCGACAACGGTGACCTCACCACCACGCCCAAGGCGGACGGAACCTGGTCGCTGGCTCTGCCGGTGCCCGACTACGTCGCCGGGGACTTCCAATTCGGAGCCGTCTGCGACGGATACAGCTGGTCGATCAGCTACAACCCGGTCACACTGCACGTCGACTACAACCCGAATTCCACTCCGCAGATCCTGCTGCTGGACTTTCCCGATTCGAACCTGCCCACTCTGACGACCGGCACGTCCTACGACGTTCTGGGTGAAGGATTCAAGCCTGGCGAGAAGGTCCAGATCGTTCTGCACAGCGACCCTCTGGTCCTGGCCACCGTCGTCGCAGACCCGCAGGTCGGGTTGGTCTTCGGGTCGTTCACCATTCCGACCGGCACGGCCGCCGGCGCCCACACGTTGTCCCTGCAAGGCGTCAGCAGCGGTAAGACCGCCACTCAGAACATCCTCGTCGCTGGCGTCACCGTGACCACGGTCGTCACCACGGTGACTGCCACCGACACGGCGATCCCGGCCACCTCCGGCGCCGAAGCCTCCAGCGGATCGAGCTCCTCGACCGGATCCGACACCCCAACCCTCACCACCGTGACCCTGACGTCTGCGTCGGCGGGTGGCATCACCACCATCACCTCAGAGGTCGATCTGGCCTCCACCGGCACCCCGGCGCAGAGCATGGCCTCCTTCGGTGCCCTGCTCGTCATGCTGGGAGCCGGCACCCTCCTGATCACCCGCCGGATCGGTCGCCGGCCCCGCCGTCAGCACTGACGGCCGGGTCCGACAAAGTGGTCACGGCCGAAAGTGCCGTGACCGCATGCTCACGCTCATCGGCGCCCCGGTCATGGCCGTGTAGGCGGTCCAGGCACCTGACGTACCGGGTCCGAGCCCCCCGCCGGGCGGCAGCTCCGACGGATCGTTGCCGACACCGAGCAGGCTCCGGGTGACCTGCTGGGTGCTGTCCAGCAGATCGTCGAGGGCCGCGGAGACGTGGCGGACCTCGACCGACCCCAGGGGTGAGACTTCGTGCAGGGACTCGAGTACCGACCGACGGAGCAGCTCCTTGAGGAACGAGGCGGTGACACCCTCGGCCCTGGCGACGATCTCGTCGACCTCGGTCTCCGACAACCGGAGCGGCACAGCTCGCCCGTACAACGCGAGCAGGCGACGCCGGGCGTCCGAATCCGGCAGCCCGATCTCGACGGCCACGTCGACGCGTCCCGGTCGGGCGGCCAGAGCCGGCTCGAGCAGGTCGGATCGGTTGGTGGTCAAGAGGAACAGCAGATCCGCATCCGGCGCAGCTCCGTCCATGGCGTCCAGCAGGTCGAACAGCACCGGGCTCGACCCCGGACCGAAGCTGCGGTCCTCCGCGACCAGGTCGACGTCCTCCAGGACCATCACCGCCGGCTGCAGGTCCCGTGCGAGTTCGGCTGCCGATCCGACGGCGTGCAGGGCCCGACCGGTCAGCAGAAGCCTGGTGTAGCCGGACATCTGGCCGACGAGGTAGCGCGTCGTGTGGGTTTTGCCGGTCCCCGGCGGACCGTACAGCAACAGCCCCCGCTTGAGGTGCTGGCCCGCAGCGAGCAGCTCCGCGCGGTGGGTGGAGACGCCCAGGGCATGACGTTCCACCCTGGCCAGGACGGCGGCGGGCAGGACCACGTCCTCCCGTCTGGTCGCCGGGACGTCGGCGAAGGCGAGCGCCACGCCGCCCATCGGGGTGCCGGACACATCCAGGACGTGGCCGCGATACACGTTGAGGGTCGAGCGGAGGGTGTCCAACTCGGCGAGCACCGACTGGGCGTCCTGCACCGCGAGGCCGGCGACCTCCACCGAAAGGCTCTGCTCGTGCTCCGACGGTCCGGCCACCATCACCACGTAGCGACCGCGCTCATCGGTCACCAGGAGCACCGCCCGCAGGAGGCAGGCCAGGGTCGATCCGGGACCGTTGGGTAGGTCGACCAGCGGGGGCGCCGACAACCGTAGCGGCGGAATCCCCTCTCCCATCAAGAGTTGCTGCAGTCCGACCGAGCCGAAATGCGGTGGGATGGTGACGCCGTGCACCGCCACGGACCGGCTCGGGTGAACGGACCAGGAGTCCAGCGCAGTCTGCAGGTTGACGTGCTCGAAGACCGGCAGGCCACGGGTGAGCACGGAGAAGGCAAGACCGTCCGGACCGAGGAAGTCCGCGACGAGGGCGACCACCTCGTTGCGGGTGCCGCCCTCGTCCTGCGCGTGCACCCAATTCAGGAACGACCGGAAAGCGGCCGCGAATTCCCTCGCATCGTCGGGCGACGCCCCCGTCATGAGTGGGCCTTGCCCTCGTTGCACATGGAACGAAACATAGCGCCGGCGATCCATCCGGGCCACCGGCGGACGCTCCCTCCGCCGAATTTTCTCGAGGGTCTGTCGTATCGGCGGCGGTGCGTTCGTAGACAGGGTGTGAGGCGGCCGGACTGCCGTGAAAGCATCGTGGCCACCTCGCCCGCCGGCCGCAGCCGCACTGCCGCCACCACGACTGCATCCCACCGAGAGGAACCACCATGACCGAGTACCTGCTGTCCGTTCACAACGCCGAAGGCGACCACCCTGACGTCGATGCCGAGGTGACGCCCGAGATGCTGAAGGCCTACCAGCAGGTCGACGGGTTCAATGCGGACCTGACCGCTTCTGGCGCGTGGGTCTTCGCGGGTGGGCTGCATCCACCGACCACCTCCACCGTCGTGTCCGTCTCCGACGGTCAGACCCTGGTCACCGACGGTCCTTTCACGGAGTCCAAGGAACACCTCGGCGGATTCTGGATCATCGACGTCGACGATCTGGATGTCGCGCTGGACTGGGCCCGCCGCGCCTCGGAGGCCTGCATGGCTCCGGTCGAGGTGCGCCCGTTCCAAGGCGCGTGACCCCACCCGCGGGCACCCCGCCCCGCCTGACGACC
This sequence comes from Nakamurella sp. UYEF19, assembly GCF_040546275.1. Taxonomy (NCBI): domain Bacteria; kingdom Bacillati; phylum Actinomycetota; class Actinomycetes; order Nakamurellales; family Nakamurellaceae; genus Nakamurella; species Nakamurella sp. UYEF19. The sequence continues at coordinate 53,296 of NZ_JBEPNO010000013.1, forward strand.
GCCGGCGATCTGGCGCAGATCTTCCGGGCGGAGCACGGTCGCGTCGTGGCCACCCTGATCCGCGTGTTCGGCAGCATCGACCTCGCCGAGGACGCGGCCCAGGAGGCCTTCGTCGCGGCGGTCCAGCGGTGGCCCACCGACGGTGTGCCACCCAATCCTGGAGCCTGGCTGACCACCACAGCACGCAATCGCGCAATCGACCGCCTCCGACGCGAGTCGACCCGTGTCACCCGACAGCGCGAGGCGATGAGCATGATCCCGACGGAGGTCGACGAACCCGAACCGGCGGGTGCCGTGGCCGACGACCGTCTTCGCCTGATCTTCACGTGCTGCCATCCGGCGCTGGCCGTCGACGCCAGGGTGGCACTGACATTGAGGTTGCTCGGTGGACTCACCACCGGGGAGATCGCAGCCGGGTTCCTGGTGTCGGAAACGACGATGGCGCAACGGATCACACGCGCCAAGAAGAAGATCGCCGCCGCCAGGATCCCGTACCGGGTACCGGCCGACCACGAGTTGCCGGCCCGCGTGCCCGCTGTGCTGGCGGCTCTGTACCTGATCTTCAACGAGGGCTATCTGTCCAGCAGCCCGGAGACTCCGCTCCGGCACGATCTGAGCTCCGAGGCGATCCGGCTGGCGCGCGTCCTGGTCGAGGTGATGCCGGACGAACCGGAAGCAGTCGGCCTGCTCGGGCTGATGCTGCTGATCGACGCCCGCCGGTCGACCAGGGTGAACGAGGGGATGCTGGTGCCGCTGCCCGATCAGGACCGCGCCCGGTGGGACAGCGACCTGATCGCCGAAGGACACCTCCTGGTGCGAGCCTGCTTACGCCGCAACGCACCCGGGCCCTACCAGCTACTGGCCGCCGTCAATGCCGTGCATACCGATGCCGCGACCTCCGACGACACCGACTGGCGGCAGATCCTGGCGCTCTACGACCAGTTGCTCGCTCTGACCCCCCACCCGATCGTCGCGCTCAACCGGGCCATTGCCGTCGGCGAGATCCGCGGCGCCGCTGCAGCTCTGAAGCTCGTGGACACCCTGATGCTGGAGGGTTACCACCCCTGGCACGCCTCCCGCGCCGACCTGCTCCGCCGCCTCGACCGCAACGCCGAAGCCGCGGAGGCCTATCGTCGGGGGATCGATCTGGTCACCAACACCGCCGAACGGGCCTATCTCCAGATGCGGCTGGATCAACTGCCCCGCCGTTGATCCCGATGATCCGATCGCCCTGAGAGAGGTTCGGCATGAACAGCATTCGCGAACTCCGGACACCCTGCCCGGTGTGCGGCGCTCCGATGACCCAGCAGTACGAGGTCGAGCGAAGCATGGGCGACAGCGGACTGGTGCCGATCACCCCTCCGGTGTGCAGCAACGGTCACCGCTACCAACGCGGCCTCGACGATCCGCTCCCCGACTGACCGCACCGGGCTTGCGCCCAGCCGGTTGACGGACGATGCGGCGACGTCCGGGCGGAAGCCGGACGGGGGCGCCTCGTCGGCCGGACCTCAGTGGGAGGATTCCCAATCCGGCCAGCGCTCCTGCGTGACCTCGCCGCCGGTGACGGTGGCCGTCAGGCGGATGGGCCCATGCGGCCGGACGTAGAGATCGTAGGTGCCCTCGGCGATCTCGTAGACGAGCGAGTAGATGGTGGCGCCATCCGGGGTCGGCCGAGCCACCACGGCGACGTGCGGCGGGGCGCCGGCCTCGTGCGAATGCGGATGGTCGTGGTCGTGCGCATGGTCTTCATGAGTGTGGTCGTGCTCATGAGCGTGGTTGTCCTCGAGAGCGTGGTCGTGCTCATGAGCGTGGTCTTGCGAGTGCGTGTCACGAGCGTGGTCGTGCGACTGGCCGTCGGTGCCGTGCTGGTGCGCGTCGTGCTCGACGGCCGGCCGGGCGTCGGTACCGGTTGGGATGATCTCGACCTCGAGATCCTCCATGTGAGCCGGCATCTCGACGATCAGGGCGCCGACATCGCCGCCGATGTCGAGCACGACCGCACCCTGTCCCGCGTTCGGGTTCTCTTCGGTGGCCATTGCTGTTCCTTCGGGTCGTTGGTGCACGAGGTGGTGCGAACGGCCTGCAGGGCCCCGGCCATCATGCGCCGGGGCCCTGCAGGGTGCAACGGATCGGACGATCACGCCCGAGGTGCGGTCAGCCGGTGGCCGGCACCGGTGGCTTGGTCGCATAGCCACTCGCCGGAGTGGCAACGTACGGGAACTTGGTGGGCAGCGGCGCGTTCGTGTTGCTTGTGCCGTCGCGGACCGCGTCACTCGGCGGTTTGACGATCGTGTCCACCTGGTAGGTCGGGTACGTCAGCGGGATCGTCAGGCCGGCGACGGCACGCAGTTCGATGGTGGTGACGTCATCGAGCGGTCGACGGCCGTTGGGGAAGCCGGCGACGTCGCCGTAGAGCACTCCGAGCTTGTTCGCGCTGGCGAACGGCGTTGGCGGAACCGCCATGTTGAGACGCAACATGTCCGCAGGGGTCCCGTTCTGGTAGGTGGTGAAGGCACCACCCAGCACAGAGGCGGGAATGCCGGTCAGCAGAATGGCGTTCAGGTCGGTTCTCGGCTTGGCCGGATTGGACTTGTTGAAGGCGTCCAGGTTCGGGAACGCGCCCGGGTACAGCACCGGGAGCAGCCCGGCCAGCTCGGACGTGTTGACGTACTGGGCGTACTGCGAGTCGGCCGACGGCGGCAGCGAATTCCACTTGTCCTTGACCGCCATCGGGTTGATGACCTCGTTGAAGAGCGGGTTGCCCAGGCGGGAGACCTGGACCGCGTCGCCGAACGCCTTGTAAGTGCCGGTCGAGGAGTCGAACAGCCGCCCGCGCGACCGGAAGGTCGAGGACCACACGCCGATCACCGAACTGCTCGCTGTCGGGCTGGTCGGATTGGTTCCCCCGACGGTCAACTCCGTCTTCGGCACCTGCAGCGCGATGGTGTGCACGTTCATGCCCTGCAGACCGTTCATCGCCGCCACGACGGGCAGCTTGATGAGATGCGCCTGGTTGAGCGCCCGCAGACCGGCCAGGTCGAAGATGCTGCCGAGGTCGACGAAGAACGGATCCGACCTCTGGCCGGCGAAGACCTTCCGGCCCGTCCCGAGGGCCTGGACCGCGGCCGTCTCGTAGGTCGCAGCGTAGTTGGGCGTGCTCCGCGCGCCCACGTTGCAGGGCGGGACCAGCAGGTTGCTGCCCAGCACCGTCGAGGTCAGGCTGCCGTTGGCCGCCCGGACGACCTTGGTGACGGAGAAAGTCTGCGGGCGGTTCCAGGCGGTACTGGTGATGCTGGTGATCGGGCCGGTGTTGTAGAGGAACGTTGCGGGATTGCGGATGACGGTCTTGAACTTGAACTGGTAGCTGATGTCCGGCAGACCATTGCCGGTGTTGCTGATGTTGATGGTGTACACGACGTCGTCGGCGAATTCACTGAAGTTTGGTCCACCGTAGGGGATCTCGAACGGGTTGAAGTTTGCGATCAGGTTGACCTTGGTGGGGTCGGCCGGATCGACGAAAGCATAGACATCGGTGTTGTCGGCCGTCGGATCCTTGGAGATTTCCGGCGCCTCGCGGTGTGAAGACATTCGAAGCCTTTCGTATCAGGGCAAGCCAGGGCAAGCAGGGGAAGGTGTTCGTCAGGCCTTGTTGCTGGAGTGCAGGGCGTGCGCGATCTTGGCGACCAGCTGGTGATCGGTCACCGTGACCTCGTGACCCTCGACCATCACCGACACCTCACCGGTGGACACGTCGTGGATGTAGGCGACCATCGCGCCCTTGGCTGCGGCCGGCAGCACCGCTGACGGCACTGCGGCCGTCACGGCCTTGCCCTCGGCCAGCGATCCGGTGGCAGACGGGACGAGCGCAACGGCACCGACGGCCGCTGCGCCGGCCCCTGCTGCCTTGATGAAGGTCCTGCGGTTGGAGCTGTTCATGGTTCCTCCGGGTGAGAACTGAGGGGCCGGCGGTGGTGCCGGCCCCACAACTGAGCTAGCGGGTGGTGGAGACCGAGACGGCTTTCGCCGCAGGGTGCATGCTGATCTGCTGCAACTTGTTCAGAGCCGCGGCAATCCGGGCAGCGGGTGCCGCCATCTTGGCCGCACTTCGGCCGGCAACGACGTTGGCGGTCGGCAGGGTGAAGAAGAACCCCGTGACGTCGACGACGTAGTCGACGTTGCCGTAGGAGCCGTTGTAGATCGAGATGGTCCCGTCGGTGTTGACCGGGAGGATGATCGATCCGGCTACGTCCTGCTTCGGCTGGAAGTTGGAGCTGGACACCGACGGGAGCTGGGTGTTTCCCTCCCAGGTCGTCAGGAAGCCCGAAGCCTGCGGCTGGACGGCGGTGACGTTGACGACCACTGCCTTGAAGACGCTGAAGGTCGGGTCGTTCGCCGGGAAGATCGGGATCTTGCTGATGGTCAGCGCTCCGGCGGGACGGCCACCGGTGCCCCGGCTGTCGAAGACACGGAACGGGGTGCTGGGGATGAACGTGCCGTCGGTGGCGGGGGTGCCGCCGACGAAGTAACCGGTGACGTCCGCGAGGAGATCAACCGGCGTGTTCGATCCGTTGAACAGCGAGATCGTGCCGTCGGTGCCGATCTCCATCAGGGCCAGGTTTGCCCGATCCTGGTTCGGCAGGTAGTTGAGTGTGGACGCCAGCGGAACGGGCGATCCCGGGTAGGCGGTCACGAAGCCGGAACCACTGCCGTGCACGGCAGTCACGTTGACGACCACGGCGGAAGCGGTTGTCGGGACACCGTTCAGTCCCGCGACCTTGAACTTGGTGACCGACTGCGGGCCGGCCTTCTTCTTGGCTGCGCCCACACCGATCCTGGAGTCCAGGAACCGCTTGGAGGGCAGGGAGACGAACGTGCCCTCGACCCCGGTGCTGGCTCCGCCCAGGTAGTAACCATGGATATCGGCCAGGACGTCGACGGTGCCGCCGGAACCGTTGTAGATCGACACCGTGCCGGTGGAGCTCACCGGTGTGATGACCAGGTTCGGCACGTTCTGTTTCGCCTGGAAATTCAGGTTCGAGGCCAGGGGACGCGTGGCGCCGCCGGCGTAGACGGTGAGGAATCCCGACATGGTCGGATTGACCGCCGTCACGTTGAGGACCACGGCCGAGACCGGCACGTCGCTCCCGGTGGTCACCTTGAAGGTGAGCGTCGCCAGCTTGGCCAGCGGCACCTTCGGCGCACCCAGACCGCTGCGGGTGTCCAGGATGCGGGTGGCATCCACCGTGTTGTACGACCCGGGGGTGACCAGGTCGGCGTGCGCGAGCGGCACGCTGACGATGGAGATGGAGATCGCCACCGCCGCCGCTACTCCCGCACTCATGACTGTTCTGAGCTTCACGCAGTTCCCTTTTCCGTTCGCAGGGGCGGTGCATTCGAAGTACTGGCCGATCTGTGGATCCGTCGCACAGGTCGCAAAGATCTCCGGCCTCGCGCGGGGCGGGCGGTACAGCGCCTGTGCACGACCCATTCGGTGTGCGCGGGAGATCAGATGGGGTCCTGCCGCACATGTCCGTGAATTCACCCCTTCGGCAATCTGCGGCCCGGCGAGATCGGCGGAGTGCTACGAAAGTTGGCCATCAGCCGCACCTTCGACTCCGCTGAACGGGTTGTTGCCATGTCCAAACGCACTTCTGGGGTCGACTTTCGCTTTTCATCCTCACGTTCCGTGCTCATCGGAACAGCTGTTCCGATGGGCCTCTTTTTCGACGGCCGCAGCCGTTCCCCATCGGACGTTTTCTCGGTGGTTGCGCTCGAAGGGCCGTTCGACCTGTCAACCGTTCGGGTGCGAACCCGACACGGGGGTCTCGGCTGGATGCGTCCTCAGAGGGTCGAACCACCGCTGAGTCCCAGGGGGCGCCCCTCCTGGCACCGGGCCGATCGTTCGGCGGACCGTGCCTCTTTCGGGACATCCTTCCAGATACTCTCCGTGCCTCCGGCGGGACCGGCACAGGACGTACGGCGTGCATTTCACCCTTCTGCTCCCGAGCAACCACTCTCCGCGAGACACACAGCAAGCAATTGACCTGACGCATTCACCGGATCGGCTTCGGCGATTCTGGTGTCGAGCGAATAACATTGCCGGACGTGTTTTACCGGAACCAAACACGGGTATCGCTCCTCATCCTCTATTCGCGGTCAGGGCGACTCAGGGCTGCCCATCACGTTCCGTGACTCTTTTCCCACCTGGGAGTGCTTCTTCGGCACAGAGTGATGGATCGACCGGAAGGGCGGGTCAATTGCATGTTCCTCTATCTACCGTTGGCCTGGTCATTGCGTTGCAGCACAACTTTTCTCGCCCACGCCAAATCGAGATTCGGGATCCGGATCCGCTACGGGTGCCCACTTGCCAGCTGCCGCGCCGTCTGTATGGTCGACCACGACCGCAGCGTTGGGGTGGTTACCCCGCGTTAACGGCCACCATTCTCATCAAGGGGAGCATCCATGACGAAGTCCACAGAGAATATTTATACAAAGGCTCCACACAGCCGGCACGGGGGGGTGAAAAGCGCAGGGACGAGACGTCGAACCCTGGCCGCCATCCTGACGTTCGGCCTTGTCGCCAGTGGGTCGGTATTCCTGGCCGGGACAGCCGCGGCGGTCCAGGCGCCGGTGGCCCAGTCCCAGGGCCGTTTCCTCTCGGGCACCATCGGGGTAACAAACCTCGACAACGTGGCCGCCCTCGTACCTGCGACCGCCGTCAATACCGGCGGACCAGCTGTCGTCAACGACCACCCGCTGGACGCCACCGTCCTCAACGCCATCGACCTTCCGTTGGGCAACGGCATCGCGCTCCTCGGCAACCAGGGCATTCTGACCCTCGGAGCCGTTGAGCAGTACGCCAAGGCCTCCCCGGACGGCAGTTCCTACGGTGCCTCCGGTGCGCTGGACAACAACGGCGCCATCTCCACCGGCGCTGGCACCCCCGGAATCGCCGATGCCCAACTCGACCTCACAGCGCTGGCCGGCGCAGGTTCACTGACCGGCGTCATCTCTGCCGGAACCCTCAATGTCGGGGCCGTCTCCGGCACCGCGAACCAGACAGCGGCCGGTGTGCAGAGCGGCACCTACAAGATCGCCTCGCTGAAGCTCAACCTCTCCAGCCCGCTGATCGCCAACCTGACCTCAGGGCTCAACACCACGCTGACCGGCCTCCAGCCGGTGGTCAACGGGATCCAGACGACGCTCAACGGCCTGCTCGTGGGTCTTGTTACCGTCAACGGCCTGCCGAACCTGGGTACCCTGACCTCCGGACTCACCACCGTGACCTCCGCTGACCAGTCGATCACGGTGAATCTGCAGACCGGCGCCATCACCGTCGACGTAAACAAGCTGCTGATCACGGCGGGTCTCGACATCAACAACCTGCCACCGAACACGCAGCTGCTCCCGAAGATCCTGAATGCGCTCACCACCCAACTGGTGCCGGCAATCACCTCGGCGCTGACCGGCCTGATCACCCAGATCACCGCCTCCCTTGGCAACGTGACCGCCACCGTGGCGGGTATTCCAGTTTCGCTCGCAATCCTGACTCCGGTGCTCAACGGCGTCATCACCCAGGTCACTGCTCCGATCACGACCGCCAGCGGCACCGTCGGATCCACCCTGATCCCGCAGCTGGGCACCGGCCTGAGCGCACTGCTCTCGCTCAAGGCCAACGTGCAGCCGACCGCTCCCAGCGGCCCGACCTTCACCGAGCGGGCCCTGTCCATCGGCCTACTACCCGGTGTCGGCGGCGTGTCCACCGTGGCCACGGTCAACCTCGGTTCGGCCACCGTCGGCCCCAACGGCTTGACCGGGCTGTTCACCCTGTCGCTCGATCCTGATCACGGCACTCCGGCCGGCGGAACCTCCGTCACCATCACCGGTGGCGGCTTCGTCCCCGGCGCCACCAGCGTCACCATCGGCGGGAACACCGTCCCGGCCAGCCAGGTGACGGTCAACGCCGCGGGTACCACCGCGACGTTCCTCACCCCGCCGCACCCGACCGGGGGAGTCGGCGTCACGGTGACCGTCGGCGGAGTCACCAGTTCGCCGCCGCTCGGCTACTACTACGGCATCATCCCGGTCGCCACCTGCATCCTGACCGGCGGCGGCGCCGCGACCATCACGGTCGTGGCCGACACCGGCCTCGACACCAGTCTGGTCCCGTCGCAGTTCACCGTAACCACGACCAACGGCGTCAACTCCTACGGGGACCCGGTCGCCACCACCCCGCTCCTCGGTGGCTTCCTGGTCGTCCAGACCAGTGCACCGGTCCCGGACAACACGCCGTTCGTCGCCTACACCCTGGCAGCGACCACCGGCACGCCGTATACCCCGATCCTGAGTGCGCCGATCCCCTGCACGCAGATCACCCCGCCCCAGTCGAAGGCCGGCGTCTACCACCCGCTGCCCACCCCGGCACGGCTGCTGGACACCCGTTACAACATCCCGGTCGGCACCACCACCCCGGTGGGTCCGCTGGGCACCGCCACCGTCCAGATCCTCGGCCGCGGCGGGGTTCCCGCCACCGATGTCGCCTCCGTCGTGATCAACTTGACCGCCACGGATCCGACGCAGGCCGGCTTCCTCACGGTCTACCCGGACGGCACCCGCCCGAACACGTCGAGCCTGAACTACGGCAAGGCGCAGACGGTGGCCAACCTCGTGGTGGCACCGGTGGGCGCGGACGGAAAGATCCGCATCTACAACAGCACCGGCGGCACCACCAACGTGCTGGTGGACGTCCAGGGCTACTTCAGCTCCGGTGACACCGTGGCTCCCGGCTCCTACGTGCGGCTCAATCCCACCCGCATCCTGGACACGAACGCCCGCATCGGGGTTCCGACCAGTACGCCGGTGCCCGCCAACGGCACGGTCAAGCTGCAGGTCGGGGGCTTCGGCGGAGTGCCGACCAGCAACGTCTCGGCCGTCGCCCTCAACGTCACGGTCGACCAGACCCACACCATCGGATTCATCACCGTCTACCCCTCCGGGGCGCAGCGGCCCGAGGTGTCTAGCCTGAACTTCCTGGCCAACACCACCGCCGCCAACCTGGTGATCACCCCGATCGCCGCTGACGGCACCGTGCTGATCACCAACACCTCCGGTGGTGGGGTCCGCCTCATCGCCGACGTCTCCGGCTACTTCCTCGGCGGCATCCCCATCCTCGACGGAGAATTCGTCGCCGTCACCCCCAGCCGCATCCTGGACACCCGGAACAACATCAACCTCAACGGGGCCGTGCCGCGGCTGGGTACCATTGCACCGACCATGTTGGGTCGCAACGGCATTCCCGCCACCGGAGTAGGTGCCGTCGTCATGAACGTCACCGTCGACCACCCGGTCCGCAACGGCTACATCACCGTCTACCCGCAGGGAACGCGACCAGAGGCCTCCAACCTCAACTTCGTCCCCAAGGTCGCCAGGGCCAACGCCGACTTCGCCACCATCGGCGCAGACGGCAAGGTCCGGATGTTCAACGGGTCCGGCGGAACGGTGGACCTCATCACCGACGTCTCCGGCTACTTCATCAAGAACCCGCTGCTGTAACCCGTTAGCGGGCTCACCCACCCGTTCCATACAGAAGCGCCCCGTCCCGGTCATCTCCGGGACGGGGCGCTTTGGCGTGTCACAGGCGCCTAGCGGTGTACGACTACTTTGCGTCACCGCCCTCGAGCGTAGGAGTGGATTGTTACCCCGATCTAGTGGATCAACACGTCGATAGCATTCTTGACTATCGACCTTTCGGCGTCATTTGTGCTGCAGTGCAACGGCTTTCAAACTGATTTTTCGCCCCACGGGTGAAAGGCCCGCTGCGAAGTCTCTGCCCCAGGAGGTGGATCAGGTCGTACCGTGAGTCATCGCGGCTCCCCGATGCTCACATCGGCGGACAAACACGACTTTTTGATGATCACGGGGAGCACCGATGTCGCAGAACAAAAACTCGGGTGGAGTATCAACCACCACTTCGGCGGGCCGTACCGGTCGCGAATCGGTGCGCCGCGCTCTGGCCGCCGTCGTCACGCTAGCCCTGGTGGCCGGTGGGTCGGTGTTGTTCGCCGGCAACGCGGCAGCTGCGACTCCCGTCTCGCAATCGGTAGGCCGCTTCCTGTCCGGGACAGCGCTGAGCCAGAACCTCTCGGCCCTGGCCAACCTGGCTCCGGCCTCGGCCACCAACGTGGGAGCGCCGGCGACCGTCACCAGCAGCAACCCCCTGGACGTCACTGCGCTCAATGCCGTCGACGTGAACCTGGGCGGCGGGGTCAACCTGTTGGGCAGCAACGGGATCCTGACGCTCGGCGCGGTCGGCCAGTACGCCACCGCCTCCGCGACCGGCAGCTCATACGCATCATCCGGTGCCATCGACGCCAGCGGCGCCATTGCCACCGGCGCCGGTGTCCCCGCCGCCGATGCCACCCTGAACCTCGGGTCCCTGCTCGGCACGGTGCCCGCCCTCAATGGAGTCGTCTCCGCCGGGACCCTGTCCGTCGGCGCCCTGGCCGGTACCGCGACCGAAACCGCAACCGGCGCGCAGAGTGGCACCTACAAGATCGGGTCGCTCTCGCTGTCCGTGACGAGCCCGCTGGTCTCCGGCATCACCACCGGCCTGACCACCACGCTCACCGCCCTGCAGCCGGCGGTCAATGCCCTCCCCGGCCTGATCAGGGCGATCCCAGCGGTCGGCGCACTGGCTACCATCAGCACTCCGCCCAACCTGGCCACCCTGGTCACCGCCCTCGGCACCGTGACCTCGGCGGACGGATCGATCACCGCCAACCTGCAGACCGGCGTGGTCACCATCGACGTGGCGAAGGTGCTCACCACGGCCGGACTGAACCTGAACACGTTGCCGCGCAACACCGATCTGCTGCCCTACATCACCGCCGCGCTCACCTCGCAGCTGCTGCCGGCCATCACCACCGCCCTCCAGGGCCTCATCACCTCGATCACCAACGCCATCAACGGCATCTCGGTCACGGTGCTCGGCGTCCCGGTCGCCCTGGCGGTACTGGCACCGGTGCTCAACCCGGTCATCGCCCAGGTCACGGCGCCGATCACGACCCTGATCGGCAACCTCGGCTCGACCGTCATCACCCCGCTCGCCACCGGCCTCACCACGCTGCTGTCGCTCACCGCAAACGTGGAACCGACCGCCCCCAACGCCGCCAGCACGTTCACCCAGAGCGCCCTGTCCATCGGCGTCATCCCGGGCGCGAACACCGCGCGGGTCACCCTGGCCTCGGCCACCGTCGGACCGAACGCCGGTCCGCTCGGCGCCCCGACCGCCACCTCGCTGGCCCCCAACCAGGGTCCGATCGTCGGCGGCACACCCGTCGTCATCATAGGCACCAACTTCGTGCCCGGGGGCAGCACCGTCGTGATCGGCGGAATTACCTTGCCCCCAGCAAGTGTCGCCGTCAACGCCGACGGCACGACTGCCTCGTTCACCACTCCGGCGCACGCCGCCGGACCGGTCGGCGTCACCCTGTCCACGCCCAGCGGCGCCACGGCACCCTTGACCTTCACCTACGGACCACTGGCCCCGCCCACCCCGGTCGCGGCGGGTCTGAGCCCCAACCAGGGACCGGTCGCGGGGGGCACCTCGGTCACCATCACCGGTAACGGCTTCATCGCCGGCACCACCGTGTCCATCGGCGGGAACACCGTCGCCGCCGGTGATGTCACCCTCGGCGGCGGCGGAACGACCGCCACCTTCCTGACGCCGGCCCACGCTGCCGGCGCCACGAGCGTGACGGTCACCACCACGAATGGCACCAGCACCCCCGCCCTGACCTTCACCTACCTCGCGGCCCCGACCCTGGCCAGCCTCAACCCGGATCACGGGACGGCCGCCGGCGGCACCCTGGTGACCATCACCGGTACCGGTCTGGTCCCCGGCGCCACCAGTGTGACGATCGGCGGGAACACCGTGGCCGTCGGCGATGTCAGCGTCGCAGGCGACGGGCTCAGCGCCACGTTCCGCACCCCGGCGCACGACCCGGGCCTGGTCGGCGTCACGGTCACCACCCCGGGCGGCACCAGCACCCCTGCACTCGGCTTCACCTACGGACCGCCGATCGCCTCGACGCTCAGCCCCACGCACGGCCCGGCGACCGGCGGGACCTCCGTCACCGTCACCGGCAGCGGCTTCGTCGCCGGCGCCACCACCGTCTCCATCGGCGGGAACACCGTCGCAGCCGGTGATGTCACCGTCGCTGCCGGCGGCACCACCGCCACCTTCGCGGCCCCGGCCCATGCCGTCGGCGCAGTCCCGGTGACGGTTTCCACCCCGGGTGGCACCAGCACCCCGGCCCTGACCTACACCTACGACCCGCCGACGGCCACCAGTCTGTCGCCCGACCACGGACCCGCCGCCGGTGGCACCGGGGTCGCCATCACCGGCGCCGGCTTCGTCCCCGGCAACACCACCGTCACCATCGACGGCACCACGGTTCCGGCGACCGTGACGAACAACGGGACCACCGCCACGTTCACCACCCCCGCGGACAACCCCGGCCCGGTGAACGTCACCGTCACCACCCCGGACGGCACCAGTAGCCCGGCGTTGACCTACAGTTACAACCTGCCCACCGCAACAAGTCTCAGCCCGAACAACGGCCCGTCGGCCGGCGGCATCCAGGTCGCCGTCACCGGTACCGGCTTCGTGGCCGGCAGCACCACGGTGAGCATCGGCGGCAACGTCGTACCGGCCACCGGTGTCACGGTCACCGGCAACGGCACCATCGCGACGTTCACACTGCCCGCCCACAGCCCGGGCGCGGTGAACGTCACCGTCACCACGCCGGACGGAACCACCACGCCCGCTCTGCGTTTCGTCTACGGACCACCGACGGCCACCAGTCTCACCCCCGACCACGGCCCCACCGCGGGCGGTGACACGGTGATCATCACCGGCACCGGCTTCGTGCCGGGCGCCACCACCGTCACCATCGACGGAACGATCATCGCCGCCGGCGGTGTCACCGTCAACGGGGTCGGCACCACGGCGTCGTTCACCACGCCGGCCGACAACCCTGGCGCAGTCGGCGTCACCGTCACGACGCCGGGCGGCACCAGCACCCCGGCGCTGACCTACACCTACGGCCCGCCGACGGCCGCCGGCCTCACCCCGACCCACGGCCCGGCCGCCGGCGGCACCTCGGTCGTCGTCACCGGCACCGGCTTCGTCCCCGGCGCCACCACCGTCACCATCGGCGGAACCCTGGTTCCTGCAACAGCTGTCACGGTCAATCCGGCCGGTACCACGGCCACCCTCGCCACCCCGCGGCACGCGGTCGGCCCGGTCCAGGTCACCGTGACGACTGCCGGCGGAACGAGTGCGCCGCTGGGCTACACCTACGACCTGCCGACCGCCACCAGCCTCGACCCCGACCACGGACCGGTCGCGGGTGGCAACACCGTCGCCATCACCGGCACCGGTTTCGTGGCCGGGAGCACCACGATCACCATCGGCGGCAGTACGGTCGCCGCCGGCAATGTCACCGTCAGCAGCGACGGCACGACCGCCACCTTCACGGCGCCGTCCCACGCCCCCGGCGCCGTCGACGTCACCGTCACCACCCCCGACGGCGTCACCACCCCGGCGCTCACCTACACCTACGGCCCGCCGACCGCCACCAGCCTGACCCCGACCCACGGACCCGCCGCCGGCGGGACGTCCGTCGTCATCTCCGGCACCGGGTTCGTCGTCGACGCAACCAGCGTCGTCATCGGCGGAAGCACCGTCCCGACCACCGCCGTCCAGGTGAACCCGGCCGGCACCACCGCCACCTTCACCACCCCGGGTGGCACCGTCGGTCCCGCAGCGGTCACCGTCGTCACGGCCGGTGGCACCAGCGCCCCGGCACTGACCTTCACCTACGACCTGCCGACGGCGACCAGCCTCACCCCGGACAACGGACCGGTCACCGGCGGCACCTCGGTCGCCATCACCGGCACCGGCTTCGTCCCGGGTAACACCACCGTCACCATCGACGGCACCTCCCGCCCGGGGACCGTCACCAACAACGGCACCACCGTCACCTTCACCACCCCCGTCGACGGCCCCGGCGCGGTCGGCGTCACCGTCACGACACCGAGCGGAACCACCGCCCCGGCACTGACGTTCACCTACGGACCGCCGACCGCCACCAGCCTCGATCCGACCCACGGACCGGCAGCGGGCGGCACGAAGGTGACCATCACCGGCACCGGGTTCGTCCAGGGCGGGACAGCCGTCTCCATCGGCGCCCAGACGGTCGTCGCGGCGAACGTCATGGTCAGCACCGACGGCACCACCGCGTCCTTCACCACCCCGCCCAACGCGGCCGGCGCAGTGAACGTCACGGCGACCACGGCCGGCGGCACCAGCACTCCCGGGCTCACCTACACCTACGACCCGCCCTCGGCCACCAGCCTCAGCCCGACCCACGGGCCGGCCGCCGGCGGCACCTCCGTCACCGTGAATGGCGCCGGCTTCGTCCCAGGCGCCACCACCGTTCTGATCGGTGGGAACACTGTCGCGGCCGCCAATGTCGCGGTGAACCCGGCCGGCACCACGGCCACCTTCACCACGCCGCGCCATGCTGTCGGCGACGTCTCGGTGACCGTCACCACCCCCGGTGGCACCACGCTCCCGGCCCTTCCGTACACCTACGACCTGCCGACCGCGACCGGACTCGACCTGGCCGGCGGACCGGTGGCCGGCGGCACGAGCGTGACCATCACGGGCACCGGGTTCGTCCCGCTCCTCACCACGGTCACCATTGGCGGAGTCCTCGTCCCGGCACCTCTGGTCGCGGTCAACGCGGCCGGCACCACCGCCACCTTCCTCACTCCCCCTGGCGCCGCGCCGGGCCCCGTCGACGTCACCGTCACGACGCCCGACGGCACCACCACCCCGGCGCTCACCTTCGTCTACGGCCCGCCGGTCGCAGTGACCCTCGACCCGACCCACGGACCCGCCGCGGGTGGCACCTCTGTCGCCATCACCGGTGCCGGGTTCGTGGCGGGCGCCACCACCGTCACGATCGGCGGAACCACCATTCCGGCAACGGGTGTCGCCGTCGATCCGACCGGCACCACCGCCACCTTCACCACTCCGCAACACGCGGTCGGGCCGGTGCAGGTCACCGTCACCACGGCCGGCGGCACCAGTGGTCCCGCTCTGACGTACACCTACGACCTGCCCACCGCCACCAAGCTCTCGCCGGATCACGGCCCCATCGCCGGTGGCAATGACGTGATCGTCACCGGCACCGGCTTCGTGCCCGGCCAGACGATCGTCACCATCGACGGCCTCCCGGTCACCGCGACGGTGAGCAACAACGGCACCATGGCCACCTTCCCGGCCCCCGCCCACGCACCCGGCGCCGTCGCTGTCACCGTCACCACCCCCGACGGCACCACCACACCGGCCCTGAAGTACACCTACGGGCCGCCGACGGCGACCTCGCTCAACCCGCCCCACGGACCGGCGGCCGGCGGCACCACGGTGACCATCATCGGGACCGGCTTCGTCCAGAACGGCACCACCGTCTCGATCGGCGGCAACACCGTGCCGGCCGGCAGCGTCGCGGTGACCAGTGACGGCAACTCGGCCACCTTCACCACCCCGGTGCACCCGGTCGGTTCCGTCCTGGTCACCGTCACCACCGCCGGCGGCACCAGCACCCCGGCCCTCGGCTACGTCTACGACCCGCCGACCGCGCTCAACCTGTCGCCGGACAACGGACCGACAGCCGGCGGCACCCTGGTCACCATCACCGGCACCGGCTTCGTTCCCGGCTCCACCACCGTCACCATCGGTGGTATCGACCGGGTCGGAACCGTCAGCAACAGCGGCACCACGGTGACGTTCCGCACCCCGGCCCACGATCCGGGAGCCGTTGCCGTCACCGTCACCACCCCCGACGGCACGACCCTGCCGGCCCTGCGATTCACCTACGGCCCGCCGACCACCGCAAGCCTGACGCCGATCCACGGCCCGACCGCCGGCGGCACCTCGGTGACCATCACCGGCACCGGCTTCGTCCCGGGTGACACCACCGTTGCCATCGGCGGCAACACGGTGCTGGCCGGGGCGGTGACGGTGAACACCGCCGGCACCACCGCGACCTTCACCACGCCGCCCCACGCGGTCGGACCGGTGGACGTCATCGTCACCACCGACGGTGGGGACAGCACTCCTGCTCTCACCTACACCTACGACGTGCTCAGCGCGCTGAGCCTGACGCCGAACAACGGTCCGGCGGCCGGCGGCAACAGCGTCACGGTGAACGGCACCGGCTTCCTCCCCGGAGCCACCGGCATCACCATCGGCGGCGTGGCCATCCCGGCGTCGGCCATCATCGTCAACGCGGCCGGCACCACGGCGATCTTCACGGCGCCGGCGCATGCCGTCGGCGGTGTTGCGGTGGCGGTCAAGGTCGGTAATACCGTCATCACGCCGTCGCTGGGCTACTACTACGGCACCATCCCCGTCGCCACCTGCATCCTGACCGGCGGAAACGCAGCGACCGTCACGGTGATCGCCGACGAGGGCACCGCCACCGGCCTCGTCGCCTCGAACTTCGCGGTGACCACGGTCGACGGTGTCACCCAGTACGGCGATCCGATCGCCGTCACGCCGGCACTCGGTGGTTTCCTCACCGCCCAGATCAGCGCTCCGGTCCCCGATGGCACGCTCGCGGTCGGCTACACGCTGGCTCCGGCCTCCGGGACGGCCTACCCCCGCATCCTGGGTGGCCCGATCACCTGCACCCCTCTCACCACCCCGGGCGCCGGCACCTACCACCCGCTGACCCCGGCCCGACTGCTCGACACCCGCAACAACATCCCGGCCGGCACCACCACGCCGATCCCGGCGTTCGGCACTTTGACGCTGCACGTCCTTGGCCGCGGCAACGTCCCCGCGACGAACGTCGCCACCGTCGTCGTGAACGTGACGGCCACCGACCCCCAGCAGGCCGGCTTCGTCACGGTCTACCCGGAAGGCACCCGCCCGAACACCTCGAGCCTGAACTTCGGCAAGGCGCAGACGGTGGCGAACCTGGTGGCAACGCCGGTCGGTGCGGACGGCAACATCCGCATCTACAACGGATCGGCGGGGACTGCCAATCTCATCGCAGATGTCCAGGGCTACTTCAACTCCGGTCTGACGGTGGCGCCAGGCTCCTACAACCCGGTCGCGCCCAGCCGCATCCTGGATACCGACAACGGCATCGGTACCCCCACCAGCACCCCGCTGGCGGCGGGCGGGACGCTCAAGCTGCAGGTCGCCGGGGTGGCCGGGGTGCCGGCCACGAACGTCTCCGCGGTGTCTCTGAACGTCACGGTCGACCAGACCAAGACGCTCGGGTTCGTCACGGTGTACCCGTCCGGAACGCGGCCCGAGGTGTCCAGCCTGAACTTCCTCGCGAACACCACCGCGGCCAACCTGGTGATCAGCCCGCTGGCGCCCGATGGCAGCGTCCTGATCACGAATACATCCGGCGGTACCGTCCGACTCATCGCCGACGTCTCCGGGTACTTCCTCGGCGGCATCCCGATCCTCGACGGAGAATTCGTCGCCGTCACCCCCAGCCGCATCCTGGACACCCGGAACAACATCAACCTCAACGGGGCTGTACCGCGGCTCGGCACCATCGCACCGACGATGCTCGGCCGCAACGGCATCCCCGCCACCGGAGTAGGTGCCGTCGTCATGAACGTCACCGTCGACCACCCGGTCCGCAACGGCTACATCACCGTCTACCCGCAAGGTGATCGACCAGAGGCCTCCAACCTCAACTTCGTGCCCAGGACGGCAAGGCCCAACGCCGATTTCGCGACCCTGGGCAGCGACGGGAAGGTGCGGATGTTCAACGGGTCCGGTGGAACGGTCGACCTCATCACCGATGTCTCCGGCTACTTCATCAGCAACCCACTGCCGTAACCCATCGGTAGCGGAAAGCTTCACCAGCTCCACACAGCAGCGCCCCGTCCCGGGAACTCCGGGGCGGGGCGCTCCTGCATGTCGGCGGGTGCCGCATCCAAGGACTACTTCGAGCGGAAGGACCTGGCCCGCCAGCGCATCCGGAACACCATGCGCATCATCTCCAAGCCGAGCGAGACGGTCTTGCCCAGATGTCCGGTGACCGAGGAGTGGCCGACCCTCGGGTGGTAGTTGACCGGGATCTGGACCAGCTTGATGCGCCGCAGCAGCGCTATCAGCATCATCTCCAGACCGAACGAGGACCCGTCGACGGAGAATTTCGGCGCGATGTCGGCGATGCACTCGCGGGACAGGATCCGGAACGTGCAACCGACATCGCTGAGATAGCTGCTGTTGTAGAGCACCTCGGTGAACTTGGCGACCAGCCAGTTCCCCCACTGCAGGGCGAAGCCCATGTTGGCGCCGTCCCAGATGAAGTTGGAGACGGTGCGCGACCCGATCACGAAGCCGCATTCCACGGTGTAGGGCAACATCTTCCGCAGATCTTCGGGATTGAACGTCCCGTCCGGCTCGCAGATGCAGACGAGGTCGGCGTCGACCTCGAGCAGGCCGCGCCGGATGGCCGCGCCGTAACCCTGGTTGGTCTCGACGATCTCGCGGGCGCCGGTACTGGCCACGTTGACGGACGTGCCGTCGATCGCGTTGTTGTTGATGACCAGGATGTCGTCGACGATGTCCAGCGCTTCGAACCGGCGGATCACATCCGCGATGCTGTCCTTCTCGTTGTAGGTCGGCAGGACCAGGGCGACGGTTCTACCGTTCCACATCGGCCATCTCCTTCTCCTTCGACTTCGTTGCGTCCATGGAACCGAACATGATGATGTTGCGGCCCAACCACACTGCGCCGATCAACCCGAGCAGGAGCCAGGGCCACCAGCCCAACGGCGGTTCCCATGCCGCCGCCGGCAGGAACCACACCGGACCGGCGGAACCCACCGCGTAGCGGCGCGCGTTGACATAGAGCGAGATCACCTGGACAACAGGCATCACCACCGCCACCAGGGTGAAAAACCTTGCGGTGACAGCACTGTCCAGTTGGTCCAGACGCTCGACCAGCACCACCCCGGCCAGCAACGGAATCAGTTGGAAGAACGCCAGTAGATGCCTGCCCTGCAGACCGGCGTCGACCGTGAAGAACACCGTGGCGTAGGTGAAGTAGGCGATCAACAGCAGCAGGAGGAACCAGACGAGCATCGTCAGGCGGTCGGATCGAGGAGCCAGCAACGCGGCCGCACCGATCAACAGCACGCCGAGCATGATCCAGAGAGCCAGCACCCAGGGCGGTACCGCGGTGTCCAACCAGCCGAATTGCGCAACTCCGCTCTCCAGGACCGAATAACTCTTCAGCGCAAAGGATCCCAGCGCTGGACCCGAGAGCGCCGAGCCGACCATGGACGGGTGGTCGTACGCGCGCTCCCAGACCAGCACGGCGACACCGCACAGGGCGAGGATCCCGACGGCCGACACCAGCGCCGGCCGGTGCGCCCGCAGCAGCCGCAGGAAGAACGCCGGCCCGACGCGGACCAGCAGCAGGAGCATCAGCAGCGCGAAGGTCACCGCCCCCAGCTGACGGGACAGGATGAGCGTCCCCCCCGCTCCGGCCAACAACAGCTGGGTGCCCGATTCGGCCAGGGTCTCCGGGCGCCGCAGGCCTACCACGACGACGCAGGCCACCGCGAAGGCAGCGCAGATCTCGAATCCACTGGTGGTCACCACCGACGAGGAGAAGACCACCATCGGGGTCAGCCCGACGAAGGCCCCGAGCAGTGCCCGGCGGCCCAGCCCGCGAACCAGATGCGCCGCGCCGAGGAGCAGCAGCAGGCTACAGACCAGTGCACAGAAGAGCCGGACCAGCAAAAATGCCTGGGTAGGGGTCGACGCCAATGCGGTCACCCAGCCCATCGGCACGTAGAGGAAGGCCGGATAGCTGCCCAGCGGATCGACGACGTCGCGAGACGTGGTGGAGGTCGTCGTCTTCGACAGACACGCCGCAGAGGTGTCGGTGCGGAAGGCGTAGCAGGTGTATCCGACCGGGGCCAGGTTTCCCGGCACGGTGATGACCCGGCTGATGGAGGCGTTGCGTTGCTGACCGATACCGCCGTTGCCCACAGCCGCTCCGGTGTACTTGCTACCGATGTCGAAGCTGGACATCCCGATCGCCTTCACCAGGTGGTCCGGCTCGTCGGGTGCGGCTCCGGGCGGATTGGAGAACGCCCAGGAGAGCATCAGGATCAGGTACGGCACCACGAAGACGCCGGCCGACCCCCAGTGACCACCGGCGCGGTGACCCGACCTGCTCACATGGCCCCTCGGGAGGCCACCACGAGCATCTGTCCCGCGAACGGCTTGATCGGCGATCGCAGATACCAGGGCACCAGGAAGGTCAGCCCGGACCCGCGGGACTTCATGCTCAGCGGCAGGAAGCGCGCCGCCACGTGGTCGACGCTCCAGCCCGAGGCGGCCAGGTAGTCGCGCAGCGAACGGTCGGTGTAGATGGAGACATGGGTGTAGTCGTCGAAGTACTCACGGGGATTCAGCCGGAAGTTGGGCTGGATCAACAAGAGTCGGCCGCCGGGCCGCAACACCCGTTGCGCCTCGGCGAGCATGGTGTCGGCCATCGGTCGGGTCAGGTGCTCGAGCAGGTTGGATGCCACCACGCAGTCGAAGCTGCCGTCGCGAAAACGGGAGAGATCGGTGCAGTCGCCGACGACGGCCGCCACCGCAGGGCCGGCCGCCTCCTGCACCACCGGGTCGATGTCCATGGCCGTCACGCTGCCGGCGTGGACCGCGTTGGAGAAGTCGCACCAACCGGCGCCCAGCTCGAGTACGTCGGCGTCGCCGGCAATCCACGTCTGGAGGAAGTCGCAGATATGACGCCAGACCTGCCCTCGTCCGTCGTTCCTGGTGAATCGCGTGGTGAAGTACCCCGGACCTGACTCCGATGCGGTCCCGCTCCCGTCGGGTGTCGCCACGATGTTCTCCTCCATTGATTGCACGGACATCATTTTGCCCCGGCTGACCCTAGCCTGCCGTCACGTTCCGGTGCCCCACCCGCGGTATCGTCCGGCGGTGAGTGTTCCGCCTGCCCTGGTTCCGGCTGCCGACGGAGCGCCCTGGAAAGGGCCGCCGGCCGGAGCAGAGCATCGGGATCCGGCCGCCGCGATCAACCGCGCCAGAGTCCTGATCCTCCTCTTCGCCGTCCCACTGCTGATCCTGAAGCTGACCATCGCCGCCAAGACCCTTGGCACCAACGACATCCTGCACTGGGGGGATTTCGCCAACGGCGAGCGGCAGGCCGGGCCGGTCGGAATCTACGCGCTGACGTTCAAGCACTCGTTCTACAACCATCCGCCGCTGGTCGGGTTCCTGCTGTGGTTCGTCAATCTGCTGCAGGACGCGGGCATCTCGTTCAAGTTCACCATCCGTGGGCTGTCCTGCTTTGCCGATGTCGGTTCGGCGTTCGTCCTCTTCGAACTCCTGCGCCGCCGGCGGAGCCTGCGGGAGGCCACCTGGGCCGGCGTCCTGCTCGCCGTCAGCCCGGTACTGGTCCTGGTGTCCGGATTCCACGGCAACACCGACCCGATCTTCACCTTCCTGACGTTCCTGAGCCTGTGGTTGCTGGTCGACCGCCGATCGCCGGCCTGCGCCGGTGCCGCGATCGCACTGGCGGTCGGGATCAAGATCATCCCGCTGGTCGTCATCCCGGCGTTGGCGCTCTACGCGTGGAAGCAGGGGCGGCGGGAATTCCTCCGGTTCGTCGCCGCCTTCGTGGTGGTTTTCGGGGCGACGTGGGGTCCGGCCCTGATCAAGGAGTTCGCGCCGCTGCGGCTCAACGTCATTGGGTATCCGGGCACCGGGCCGTCCCGCTGGGGCATTCTGCAACTGGGGCACTGGATCGGTGACCCCGGCTGGGTCGCGTTCCTCGCCGGCCCCGGCCGAAGCCTGGTCGTGGTGATCTGCGCGATCGTCCCGCTCATCGCCGTCTGGCGTCGCCCGGACACGATCTTGCACGCCACGGCGTGGGCGTTGATCGGCTTCATGGTCTTCGCGGTGAGCTTCAGCGTGCAGTACACGGTGTGGCCGTTGGCCGCGAGCTATCTGGTCGCTTTCGGCTGGGCGACCGTCTACAACGTGCTGGCTGCAGTGGTGCTCACCGAGATCTACTCGCTGTGGAACCACGGGTTTCCGCTCTACCAGGCGCTGGCCGTGCCGTTCACGACCGCTGAGAGCTACTACCTGATGGTGATCTGGCTCGTGCTGGTGGCGATCGGGGTGAGAGCAACGATGCTCATCTTCCCGACCACCCGGCACTCGTGACGGAATCGCCGGCTGCTGCCACTGGCAGCGTGAGCACCCACGGTCGGGCCGGATTCGAGGTCTGGATCTACCTGGCCGCCGCCGGGCTGAGCACGCTGGCGGTGACGATCATGACGAGGCTGTGGCAGGCCACCTGGTCGGTGCCGTTCTTCTACAGCGGCGATGCGGTGGCGTCGGCGTCGTACTTCAAGACCGTTCTCGGCACCGGCTGGTACGAGTCGCAGCCCGCCCTCGGCGTCCCGTACGGCCAGCACTACCACGACTATCCGTTCTCCGACGAGCTGCAGCCGATGATGATCAAGGTCTTCGGCCTCTTCTCGCACAGCTGGCCGGTGGTCTTCAACCTCTACTACATCGCCGGGTTCCCGCTGGCCGCGTTGACCGCCGTCTGGTTCCTGCGCCGCTGCGATCTCTCGCAACCGCTCGCCGTGGTGCTGTCCGCGCTCTATGCCGTTGCGCCGTACCACTTCTGGCGCAATGAATCGCATTTCTTCCTCGGCGAGTACTGGGCCGTGCCACTCGGGCTCGGCGTGGTCCTGACGGTGCTGCGGGGCGATCCGATCTGGGGTCGCCGTTTGCTGCCGGAACGGCTGGGCCGGCTCCCCCAGGCTGTGCGCTCCGGTGTGTCGTGGCTGACCGGGCGGGGCGCGGGCACGGTGCTGGCCGTTACCCTGGTCACTCTCGACGGCGCCTACTACGGCGTGTTCACCGCGGTTCTGCTCGCACCGGCCGGCATCCTGGCCCTGATCCGCACCCGCAACTGGCGGCGATTCCGCGGCGCCGTCGTCGCGGGCGTGGTGCTGGGGGTCGTCTTCGTCGGCGCGATGGTGCCGGACATCGTCTACGGATACCTCCACGGCTCGAACGCCGCCGCGTTCGTCCGGCGACGTCAGGACGCGGAAACCTTTGCGCTCAAGTTCACCTCGTTGATCCTGCCGGCGGACGGCCACCCGATCCCGGCGCTGGCCCGGGTCCGGCGTCTGTACGACACGCACTATCCGCTGTCCGGCGAGGAACCTGCGCTGGGCCTGATGGGTGCCATCGGGTTCCTGCTCCTGCTCGGTCTGCTGCTGGTAGTGCTGGCCGTCAGGCGACGTCCGGAGGCGACCGACCCGGTCCGGGTTCGTCGTCGCGAGACCTTCTACTATCTCTCCGCCCTCACCTGGCTGGCCTTCCTGCTGAGCACCATCGGTGGGTTCGGCACGCTGATCTCCTTCCTGACGGCCGGTATCCGTGGCTGGAACCGCATGTCCATCGTCCTCAATCTCTTCGCCCTCGCCGGTCTCGGTGTCGCGATCCAGGGCGCATTCGCGGCCTGGGACCGGCGTCGGACGACGCGATCTTCTCCCGCGGTCCCGCGGTTCGCCCTACCCGTCGTCCTCGTCGTGGTGCTGGTGCTCGGCGTATTCGACCAGACGTCCAGCCGTGGCCGGCCGATCTACGACGACCCGTCGTACCGCTCGGATGACGCGTTCGTCCAGGCCCTGCAGGCACGGGTGCCGTCGGGATCGATGATCTTCCAGACGCCCTACCTCGCCTTCCCCGAGGGCGGCCGACGAAATGGCGCGATCGACAGCGACCAGATCAAGCTGTTCCTGCACTCGAGCACCCTCCGGTGGTCCGGCGGCGGGATCAAGGGCCGACCCCAGACCGAATGGCCGAAAGCCATTGCCGCCGAGGCTCCTTCGCGGATGACGAAGGACCTGGCTACCGTCGGCTTCGTCGGGATCGTGGTGGATCGCGTAGCCACCGTTGACGACGGCGCTGCCCTGGAGAAGTCGCTCGCCCCGTATACCGGGGCACCGACACTCATCAGTCGGGACGGCCGCTGGGCGTTCCTGTCGCTAGACCGCTCGCTGCAGCAGGTCGCCGCCACGATGACCGCAGCAGAACGGTCTGCCGCCGCTGCTGTGATCGTCCGGGCCGCCGGCTGAGCATGGTGCGAGCCGGGCGCTGACGGTAAGGCTCGCCCTGATCCGGCCGTTGCCGGCGCAGCTCGCGCAGGGTGCCCACCGGATTCGCCCCGGACGCCGCAGCTCTGGCACCGCACGCCCGTCTCGACCTGGATCTGCCGAACGGTTCCGCCTCTCAACTCGTCCGGGCCGACGGCGATCGGCAGGAGTGCGTCCTACCCGCGCGAGGCGCCCCGGGGTTGCGCGGCAGCAGACCGTGCGGCGGAGCCAGGCCCGCGCCAACCGTCAGAGGTGGGCGCGGAGCAGGGCCCGGCGCGGGATGACCAGCCCGACGCCCGTCCAGCGGACCAGGGACAGATCGGTGATGACCACATCGGCGTCGGTCTCCAGCGCCCGGCGGCCCACCCCCACCACGGCCCGGACACCGGCAGCGCGGGCCGCCTGCACCCCGCTCGGCGCGTCCTCGACCACCACCGTGTGCTCGATGGGCACGTCGAGGCGGGCGGCAGCAGCGAGATACCCCTCCGGGGAGGGTTTTCCGGCCCTGACGTCGTCGGCCGTCACCAGCACGGGCGGAGCCACGATCCCGGCGGCACCGAGCCGCGCCCCGGCCAGCGCCCTGGTCGCCGAGGTGACCACCGCCCAGGCGCCGCCCATCCCGCCCACGAGTTCGGCCGACCCGGGGATCGCCGTCACCGCTGCCGCGTCCTGGACCTCGAACAGATTGATGTCCTCCAGCGCCAGCACCCGCAGCGCCGGGTCCACCAGCAGCGCAACGGTATCGGCAGCGCGGCGACCGTGGACCATCGAGAACACCAGCTCGGGATCGAATCCCCAGGCCAGCGCCCACCGCTTCCACGCGGAGGCCACACTGGCATCGGAATCGACCAGCACACCGTCGGAGTCGAAGAGGACGACGGCCGCGGTGATGGTCAGCTGCTCGATGCGTTCGACCATGCACCCGCCCTTCTCGCAGTCGGAACCGGTGAGGCAAAACCCTCCGACGGTCAGACCTTCTGCCGGGCCAGCACCTTGCGATGCACGATGCGCTCGGCCACGAACGAGATGCCCGGGATGACGCCGGCGAGCAGCACGCCGAGGGTGCCGGCCAGCGACCACCGGTCCTTGTAGGCGAGATCGAACGCCAGCAGGACGTACGCGATGTACAGCACGCCGTGGATCGGTCCCCAGATCGTCACGGCCTGGCCGACGTCGAAGACGTACTTGAGCACGATCGTCACGCAGAGCACGATCAGTGCATAGCCCACGATGAAGGCGGCGATCCGGTAGCGCGCAAGCGCAGTCGCCACCTTCGGGGGCATGACGGGTGCCGGCGCGGCGGCGCGCGGCGAGGGGTTTGCGGAGGTGGGTTCAGCGGGCACGGCGGTGGTCCTTTGCGGCCAAGGCGGCCAGTGCACGGTTGTACGCGGCCAGTTCGGGATCGTCGTCTTCGTCATCGTCGCCGACCGTCGACACGGCCACGGTGATCCCCCGCGATGCGTTGCGCGGTGGAACGACGGTGCCCGCCGCGACCGCTCCGGAGGTGGACTCCGAGGCGCTGTCGGCAACCGCCTCGATCGATCGGGCGTCGCCGATCGCCTCCGCGGTCGTCTTCGACAATACGTCGAATGATGGGAAGTCGGCCTCGGCCGGCTCGGCCGGGTCGAAGGTTGGTAGCCGAACGGCGGACGTCGGCTGTGGTGAATCCGTGCCGGCTGCCGGGTCACCGGGACCGGAAGCCGTCACCGCGGGATCAGCGCCGTCGGACGTCGGGTCCCCGGCGGCCATCGCGGTGAGTTCGGCGTCGTCCTCGGCATCCTTGAGAATTTCCAGCTGGAGGAATCGGAACCACATGTAGACGAAAGCCGCACCGAAGATGGGCCACAGCACCGTGTATCCGAGGTTCTGCACGGTGCCGCCATGCTCGGTCCGGTGCCACTGCCACAGCCCCAGTCGCAGGCACACCAGCAGTGCCACCACGACCATCAGGTGCCCGAAGATCCACCCGGGTCGGAGGAATTTGCGGTACACATTTCGACGGTAACACCGTGCGCCCGCCGCAGACCGTCCACCTGCTGTGATGCCCGGTCGCCAGGGCCGCCCCGGCCCGGCGGACGCGCCAGGTCAGCCAGTACGGCCCTGGTCCGGGACCCGACGGCCGAGCCGAGCAACGCCGTCTCGAGATCTGTGACGAGGTCCACGTCCCGGCGAAGGCTGGATGTGGTCGGCAACAGCACGGGTACCGCACCGGCATCCTGGTGTCGGCGGTAGGACCCGGGCCCGTACCGGGGAGTCAGGGCCGCTGCCACGGTGGCGGCCAGCAGGGTGGTGCCGACTCCCTGGTGGTCGGCGACCACGGCGAAGCGATGCGTCTCGCACTGCACGAGCCCGGCCGCCAGGTCTGCCACGAGCAGCCCCGGCAGATCCCCCGGGACGACCGCGACGAGCCCGTCGACCCCGCGCGCCGCCAGCGCCGCGACGCCGTCCAGGATCGACTCGTTCAGCCCCGAGACCGTCGTGAGATGCACCGCGACGCCGGGCACTGCCTGCAGCGCAACAGCATCCGCCTCGTTCTCGACGAGGGCCATCACCCGGCCGCACCGGGCGGCGACCGACACCGTATCCAGCGCCATCGCCAGGGCCAACCTCTGTCTGGCCTCGGGTGGGAGGTCGATCCGGCTCTTGCCGCGGGTGGTGGCCTTGACCGGAACCAGGATCGTCCAGCGCGACGCGACACCGGGCTCCTGAAGACGGAGCTGCCGGTCGGGTCGAGGAACTGTTGTCACCCACCCAGTGTCCCGTATCGCGTTCAGGACTCCGCGAGGCGTTCGCGTTCCTCGTCCACGTTGAAGTCGGCGGGCGGATACTGCGGGTCCAGTTCGCGGAGCGTCTCCAGCAGCAACGAGGCAATCGCCCAGTTCCGGTACCACTTGCGATCGGAGGGAATGACGAACCACGGTGCACCCAGCGTGTTGCAGCGTCGCAGTGCCTCGGCGTACGCGTCCTGGTAGTCGCTCCAGTAGCCACGTTCCGTCAGGTCCGCGGGGTTGTACTTCCAGTACTTGGTCGGGTCGTCGAGTCGGGCCTCGAGTCGCTCCCGCTGCGTGTCCTTGGAAATGTGCAGGAAGCACTTGACGACTACGGTCCCGTTGCGCAGCAGGCCACGTTCGAAGGCGTTGATCTTCGCGTAGCGCTTGGACCACTCCTCGCGCGGCACCAGATCATGCACCCGGACGACGAGCACGTCCTCGTACTGGGACCGGTTGAAGACCCCGATCTGGCCGGCCAACGGCACCTGGGCCGCGATCCGCCACAGGAAGTCGTGGGCCAGCTCCTCCTTGTTGGGTTTCTTGAACGAGGTCAGGTGGACGCCGGCCGGATTGAGCAGACCCAACACGTGCTTGACGACGCCGTCCTTGCCCGAGGTGTCCATCCCCTGCAACACCAGCAGCACGCGGCGTTGCCCACCGCGGATCGACTCCGCGACCAACTTCTCCTGCAGCGCAGCCAGTTCGGTGCCGATTCCGATCATCAGCCGCTGCGCCTCGTCCTTCTGCTGCGGTCCGGCCGGCCGGCCGGCCGTGGCGATCGACCGGAGGTCAACGGGCCCCGGGGGCAGCGACAGCACCTTGGCCGTGCTGTCCTGCTGGGCGGTCACCTGTTCGATGACGTCTCCGCGATCGACCTTCTTGCTGCTCTTCTTGGAGTCGGACCGACTCTTCTTCGGGGCCATGGGTCACTTTCCCACAACGTTCCGTCGAGGTCTCCCGGAAAGACGCATGAATTCGCACATGGGCGCATGCATCCGACCCCTGCCGGGACAGGGTCTGCGCCCGTAGGCTCGAAAGGTCAGCGCCGGGCAACACCCGACGCACAGATGTGTGCCCAGGCCCGGCCCGTCCTGTGGCCGAGCCGCCCGAGAAGAAGAGAGCGACCACCGTGACCAGCGCGCCCACCAGCCACGACCCCCAGTTCTACCTGGATCTGGACGACAACTGGTGCACCCACAATTACCACCCGCTGCCGGTCGTCATCGCCGAGGCGGAGGGCGCCTGGGTGACCGACGTGGCGGGCAAGCGCTACCTCGACATGCTCGCCGGGTACTCCGCGCTCAACTTCGGGCACGGCCACCCGGCTCTCGTCGCCGCAGCCAAAGAACAGCTCGACCGAGTCACCCTGACGTCACGCGCTTTCCACCACGACCAGCTCGGCCTCTTCTGCCAGGAACTGGCCGAACTGACCGGCACTGAGATGGTGCTACCGATGAACTCCGGTGCCGAGGCGGTCGAGGCTGCGCTGAAGGTCGCGCGCAAGTGGGCGTACACGGTGAAGGGGGTTCCGGAGAACCAGGCGCAGATCATCACCGCCGGCGGAAACTTCCACGGCCGCACCATCTCCATCATCTCGTTCTCCGACGACCCGGTCGCCACCGCCGACTACGGGCCCTACACACCGGGTTTCGTGGGCGTCAAGTACGGCGACGTGGAAGCTCTGACTGCGGCCATCACCCCCCACACGGCGGCCATCCTGCTCGAGCCGATCCAGGGCGAGGCCGGGGTTCTCGTACCACCCGCCGGTTACCTCGCCGAGGTCCGCCGCCTCTGCGACGAGAACGACGTGCTGTTCATCGCTGACGAGATCCAATCCGGGCTCGGGCGTACCGGTGCACTGCTGGCTCTGGATCACGAAGGTGTCAAGGCGGACCTCTACACGCTCGGCAAGGCACTCGGCGGCGGCATCATGCCGGTATCGGCCGTGGTGGGCAGGAAGTCGGTGCTGGGTGTGCTCCAGCCGGGACAACACGGATCCACCTTCGGCGGCAACCCGCTGGCCTGCGCGATCGGCCGGGCCGTCATCAAATTGCTGGCCACCGGCGAGATGCAGGCCAGGGCCAAGGATCTCGGAGATCACCTGCACGCCAGGCTGAACGCGCTGATCGGGCACGGCGTCGCCGACGTCCGTGGCCGCGGCCTGTGGGCCGGGGTACAACTCTCGCCCGAGGTCGGCGCTGGTCGCGCGATCAGCGAGGAGATGGCCCGCCGCGGCATTCTGATCAAGGAAACCCACCAGACCACGCTGCGTTTCGCTCCGCCGATCGTGATCACCCGCGAGGAACTCGACCAGGCCGTCGACACCCTCGCCGCCGTCATCTCGGAGTTCCGCGGCCGCCGCTAGCGTCCTGCACAGTGATCGCAATAGCGATCACTGTGCAGGACGCCAGGGGGTTGCGGCTCAGATCATCCGACGCTGGTCGCTGCTCTGCTCGCCCTCGCGGGTGAGGGCGAGGATCCGGCTGGTCGCCCGCAGGTACTTCTTGCGGTAGCCACCGCGGAGCATTTCCGGGGTGAACAGCTGATCCAGCGACACTCCGGAGGCGCGGACCGGGATCGTCCGGTCGTAGAGGCGGTCGATCAGCACCACCCATCGCAGGGCAGCGCCTTGGTCGGGGAGCGGCCTGACTCCCGAGATGTGAACGGCTGCAGCATTTTCCACCAACTTCCCGTAGGTGGAGGGATGTAGCTTCGCCAGTTTCGCCGTCAGCGCGGCGAAGGAGTCGAGGGTGGAGCCGGGGGTCCGGCCGGCGACTGCCTGCAGAGCGTTGTCCGACATCGGATCCGGGGCCTGGGCGAGGCCGGCGTGTCGGAAGTCCGGGCCATCGATCCGCAGTGTCGTGAAGCGGTCGGACAACCCCTGGATCTCCCGACGGAAGTCGTCGGCCGCGAACCGGCCCTCGCCGAGCTTGTCCGGCAGCGTGTTCGAGGTGGCAGCGAGGAAGACGCCGGCGTCGGCCAGCTGGCCCAGCAACCTGGTCATCAGCATGGTGTCGCCCGGGTCGTCCAGCTCGAACTCGTCGACGGCCAGCAGGCGATGGGCGGACAGCCGCCGCACCGTCTCGACGAACCCGAGTGCACCGACCAGGTGGGTGTATTCGACGAACGTTCCGTACGCCTTCGGGCCCGGCACCGCGTGCCAGAGCGAGGCGAGCAGGTGCGTCTTCCCCACGCCGAATCCGCCGTCCAGGTAGACCCCGGCGGTGGTGGAGGCCGCGGATTTGCGGAACCAACCCTTCTTCGGCGGATCGGCGATGGTCCCGGCCACCTTCTGGAGGGCGTCCAGCGCCTCCGACTGCGATCGCTCCGCCGGATCGGGTCGGTAGGTGCTGAACCGGGGTCCCTCGAATCGGGGCGGAGGCACCAGCCCCTTGATCAGTTGATCGGGGCTGACGACCGGCATCACATCGACAAGATGATCCAGGGACACGAGGGTCCAGGGTAGAGAACGTCCGGGGCCCGTCGAGCGAGAAGACCCGTCCCGAGCAGGAGATTCACCGCACAGCCGACCGGCCGGCGCGCGGTCGTGATGGGATGGGTGGGTGCTGCGCTGCCACCCCGACCACCTCGACTCCCCCGATGACGACGCGCTCGCCGCTGCGTACGCGTGGCCGACGGACGTCGGGAACCGTCCGGTGATCAGGGCGAACATGGTGGCCGCTCTCGACGGCGGCGTCGCCGTCGACGGCAAGTCGGCCGACCTGGGTGGCCCCGGTGACCAGCGGATCTTCGCGATCCTGCGAGATCTCGCCGACGTGCTGCTGGTTGGTGCGGGCACCATCCGGGCCGAGGGATACGGCGGCATCCGGCTGGACGACGAGCGCCTCGCCCGGCGACATCGCTGGGGCCTCGGCACCCCACCGCCACTCGCCGTCGTCACCGGCGGTGGTCTCGACCGCGACCTCGGGATCTTCACCGACAGCGAGATCCCGCCGATCCTGATCACCACCACGAAGGGGGCAGCACGGATGACCGGCTACCCGGCCACCGTCGTCGACGCGGGTGTGGATTCCGTCGACCTGACGCGGATGGTGGCCGAGTTGTCCGGGCTCGGGTTCTCCCGGGTGCTCTGCGAGGGCGGACCGAGCCTGCTCGGGCGGCTCATCGCCGCGGATCTGCTGGACGAGCTGTGCCTGACCACCTCGCCCCTGACCCTGGGCGCCGGGCCGACCACCCTGCTCGGCGGCGTCTCCCTTCCCGCCCCAGCACGGTGGCGACTCGACACCCTTCATCTTGACGAGGACCACCTCTTCACCCGCTACGCACGGGTTGCCGCCTGATGCGGGCGAGGCGCAGGACCCTGACGTCGGCCTCGATCGTGGTGGGCATCGCCACCCTGTTGGCGGCGTGCACGATCGGGCCGTCCACCCGACCTCCCCTGGCCACCTCGGACGGCGGCGGAAGGACTGGAAATGCTGCCGCGACGCCGCAGATCACATCGAGCACCATGCCCACCGGTCCGGGGGGTGCCGGCCGCTCGTCCGATCCGGTGCAGTGGTCGTCCTGCCCGGACGGGATCGACAGCAACGCCCCCACCGGCGGTGCCGCCTTCACCCTGCAGTGCGCGGAGGTCGAGGTCCCCAAGTCGTACGCGACCACGTCGTCGGGCAGCCTCTCGGTCGCGCTGGCCAAGGCCACCACGGAACGGACTCCGAAGGACGCGCCGCCACTGCTGGTGGTCCTCGGCGCTCCCGGGGAGAACGGCACACATCGGATCTCGTCGGTCGCGGGAGTATTGCCGGCCGCCATCACCGACCACTTCGCCGTCATCGTGATGGACCTGCGCGGCACCGGCGACTCGGTGCCGATCGATTGCGTCAGCGGTCGGAGCTCCGGTGACCTGCTGTCCCTGGGCGCCGACCCGACCACGTCGGTCGCCGCCGATCTCCTGGCCGGCCTGGCCCGCACGCTGACCTTCGATTGTGGAGACATGGTCGGACCTGACCTGACGGACTACGCCTCGGTGCCGACCGCCGACGACATCGACACCGTGCGGTCCGCCCTGGGCGTCCGGACCATCAACTTCCTCGGCCAGGGCTACGGCGCCACCCTCGGGGCGGTCTACGCCGACCGCTATCCCGGACGGATCGGCGCCTCGGTGCTGGACGGGCCGGCGGACCCCGCCTCCACCCCGGAGGATCAGGCGAATGCCGCTGCGGCCGCCTACCAGAGCGCCCTCACCTCGTTCGCCCAGGCCTGTCAGACCTTCACCGGCGGCTGTCCCCTCGGCGCCGACCCGGTAGGTGCAATCACCACGACGATCAAGAAGCTCGGCGACATCGGGATCCCCAGCTCGGACGGGCAGGAGATCACCGGCGGCAGCATCCTGCTCGCCCTGACCAGCGAGCTCGGGCGGCCTGCCGGGTGGTCGGCACTGGCGGCGGCGCTCGAGTCCGCCGGCAAGGGCGACGCCGACGCCATCGCCACGCTGCTCAGGGCCGAACTGGGCACGGACGCCATCGAGCAGCAGCAGGCGGGCCGACTTGTCTACCAGTGCAACGACTCCACCCAACGGCTCGGTGGCGCATCCTTGGCGACGGCGGTGAAAGCCGCCCGGCCCAAGGCGCCCCTGTTCGGCCCGTTCCTGCTCGGCCTGGTCGGAGTGTGCTCGTCCTGGCCGGCCCCGGACCTGGCCCTGCGCGGGGTGCGGGCGACGGGAGCGCCGCCGGTCCTGGTGGTCGGCGCGGTGGACGATCCGGTGTCACCCTTCGCCGAGATCCGTTCGCTGGTGGCGCAGATGGACTCGGCGGTGCTGCTCACCTGGCAGTCCGGTACCCACGGCGGCTACCCGACGAGCAGTTGTGTGACCGCAGCCGTTGACGCCTACCTCCTGACGGGCAAGGTCCCGGCCGCCGGGACCCTGTGCCCACCGTGAGGCGGGGGCCGGCGGGGTCACCAGCTGGCAGGGTCGCGGGCGGGCACGATCACCGGCACGGAAGCGTCAGCCTTCCGTCATCTGTTCGGAGTCGTTCAAGCCTCGTTCGGCACATGGCCCGCGGGTACCGTCGAAGCCATGAGCACACCTGCAAAAGTCGTCAAATCAGAAGAGCAGTGGAAGGCCGAACTGGCGCCGGCGGAGTACCGCGTCCTGCGTGAGTCGGGCACCGAGCGCGCGTTCACCGGGGAGTACACCGACACCACCACGACCGGCGTCTACTACTGCCGGGCCTGCGGATCCGAGCTCTTCCGGTCCGACACGAAATTCCCGTCCCACTGCGGATGGCCCAGCTTCTACGCGCCGTCGGATTCGGACAACGTCACACTCGTGACGGACCGGAGCTTCGGCACCGTCCGCACCGAGGCGCGCTGCGCCACCTGTGACTCACACCTCGGCCACGTCTTCACCGGCGAGGGCTACAAGAACCCGACGGACGAGCGCTGGTGCATCAATTCGATCGCACTGCGACTCGAGCCGAACGCCGGCTAGCACCGCAACGGACGAAGTTGATTGCTGGGCCGGCGGCGGAATGCGGCGGCCCTGCAGATGCCGACAGCTTTCGTTCGCCGGCCCCACTCCGTTCGTCCGAGCCGGGACGGGCGGCGTGGGAGAGCATCGATGTCGGTCCGCGGTCGTAGTGTCCGGATATGACCACCACGGCCGGCCAGGTTGCCCCCGCCGCATTCCAGGCCGCCCTCGACCAGTTCGACCTCGTCCGCGTCCGTCCGGAGATCGAACTGGGTGAGCTGCCCGCCCCCACCCGACTCGCCCCCTGGAGCCATGCGGTGTCGGCTTCCGTGCTGTGGGGCGGCGACAGACCGGAGTCCGCGTCGGGAAGGTTGATCCTGCTCTATAACCCTGATGGCGTAACGGCGTGGGATGGCACTCTTCGAGTTGTCATTTTTGTCACCGCCGAGGTGGACGACGAAATCGCCCGCGATCCGCTGCTGCCCGACGTCGCCTGGAGCTGGTTGACCGACTGCCTGGAGTCGTCCGGGGCTGCTTTCACCGCTCTGGGAGGCACGGTGACCTCGACCTCGTCGACCCGATTCGGGGACATTGCAGGCCCCGGCAGGACCGATGACCTGGAATTACGCGCTTCCTGGACGGCGACCGACGAGAACAGCGGGCTTCACCTCGCGGCTTTCACCGATCTGCTTGCGATCGCAGCTGGACTTCCACCAGAAGGCGTCGCGGCCATCAGCCGGCCCGTTTCCCCGAACGTACGATGACACTGACTACTGATAGTCAAGGATGAGCACATCGTGTGCTTGACCATTCCAGCAACTTGGGCAGAGACTGGATGCAGGGCATGCAGAACATGCCAGCAAGTGATTCAGTTCCGGTGAACCGGGCGCCTACCGACCTCTCGGGGTCACGACAGGGTCAAACGTGCAGTTCAGAACCGATCCATTCGCTTCGGGAGGCAGACAGGTGAGCATCTCAACGCTCGGCATCGACCAGGGTTCGATGCGTCGGGTCGAAGAACTGCCCGTCGGTGTGGGTGCTCTGCCCGCGCAGCGTTCGCCAGTCCGCGACTCGATGAGCAACTCGCTCCGCGCGGCCACGGTGTTACTGGTTGATCCGGACCGGGCCACACGTGAAGCACTGCAGGCCGGTCTGATCGAGGTGGGCATCGGTCGGGTGATCCCGACCACCTCCCTTGCGGGCGTCGAGGAGCTCAGCGAGCGTGGTGTCGTCGGGGATCTGGCGCTCATCAGCCTGCTGACCGGGCCCGACGCCGGGAAGATCATCAACACGCTCCGCACGGCAGGCTGGGCGCGGGTCCTCGCGCTGGCACCGACCGCCGACATCGGGCCGGTGATCGACGCAGTCGGTGCCGGTGTGAACGGCGTGCTGATCGGTCGCCGCGCCAACCCGGCCGCCGCCAACATCCCCAGCTCGATCCACGATCTCTCGTCGCGGGAGATCGAGGTGATCCGCCTGGTGGCGGACGGCCGGTCCAACAAGTGGATCGGGGACGAGCTCAGCCTGTCCGCTCTGACGGTCAAGAGCCACCTGGCTCGGATCGGCCGCAAGCTGGGCACCGGCGATCGGGCTCACATGGTCGCTCTGGCCATGCGGGCCGGCGTCATTTCCTGACGTCCGGACGCGCCGCGCTGACCGACGGATCGACCGGCCCCGTCGCCGACCTGCATCAGGCGCACCCTGACGTCAGGCAGACTGTCGCCGTGCACATGTCAGGTGATCCGGCCGATTCACCCAACGCCAGGCCACCGTCAACGGCTGACATCGACTCGGATGACGCCAGTGGTGTGGTGGCGGTCGCCGAAGGATTGCCGGGTGCCAGAGACGCAGCTGCAGACGACGCGGCTGCGGGGAGCACCGAGTCGAGCCCGATCACGCCGCTCCTGGTCCCCCGCGATGGCGACGTCCGGCCGGTGGTCGATCCCGCCCGGCTGGCCGAGTGGGCCAGACGACTCGGCCAGGGTTCCGGACCGGTCGCGCTCGACGCCGAACGGGCCTCCGGCTACCGCTACGGCTCGCGGGCGTACCTCGTCCAACTGCGCCGAGCCGACGTCGGGACCGCCCTCTTCGATCCCATCGCCCTCGGCGATCTGGCCATCCTGGACGCTCCGCTGGCCGGGTCCGAGTGGGTCCTGCACGCCGCCAATCAAGATCTTCCCTGCCTCGCCGAGATCGGCATGCGTCCGCGCACGCTGTTCGACACGGAACTGGCCGGGCGCCTGGCCGGACTGCCCAGGGTGGGCCTCGGCCCGCTGGTCGAGCAGATGCTCGGGCTGGGACTTGCCAAGGGGCACGGCGCCGCGGACTGGTCGAACCGTCCGCTCCCACCGGCCTGGCTGACCTACGCCGCCCTGGACGTAGAGGTTCTGATCGAACTCCGCGACGCGATGGAGGAGCTGCTGGACTCCCAGGGAAAGCTCGACTGGGCCAGACAGGAGTTCGCCGCGATCGTCGCGGCGCCACCCACTCCGCCTCGGGTCGACCCCTGGCGACGCACTTCGGGGATCCACAAACTGCGGGACCCCCGCGTCCTGTCCATCGTCCGCGAGCTGTGGCTGGCCAGGGACAACATCGCCCGCCGACGTGATCTGGCACCGCACCGGGTGCTGCCGGACACGGCGATCGTCGCCGCCGCCTCGGCCAGGCCCGCGACCGCCGACGCGCTGGTGGCCCTGCCGGTGTTCGCCGGACGCATCCAGCGGCGGCAGTCGGCGACGTGGTGGGACGCCATCCGTCGGGCCATGGCCCTGCCCGCCGCGGACCTCCCGCCGACAACCCTCCCCGGGGACGGCCCGCCGCCGCCGGCGAAGTGGGCGGTGAAGGACCCGAAGGCAGCTGCTCGTCTGGCCGCGGCCCGGGCTGCTCTCGCCGTGATCTCGGCCAGGGTCGAGACGCCGGTGGAGAACCTGATCTCCCCCGACCTGGTCAGGCGCACCATGTGGTCTCCTCCTGACGGACCTGACCTGCGGGAATGGCTCCGCGCGGGTGGCGCTCGACCGTGGCAGATCGACCTGACGGCCGACGACCTCCGGGGTGCCCTTGACGCCGGGATTCCGCAAGTTACCGGCCAGTAGCTTTTCCGGTAGCATTCGGTCCACCGATCGGCTGTTGCTCGGAACGCCCCGCCGGTCGAGGGAATTTCGAAAACGACAGGAGCCCGCTGTGGCAACGCAGGAATCGACGACCACCGGATCCCCGACGGCCATGACGACGGCCGACCGGCCCCCCGCACCCCGGCAACGGACCCTTCGCGATGTCGTGTTCGTCGAGGGTGTCCGCACCCCCTTCGGCAAGGCCGGCGAGAAGGGTCAGTACGCACAGACCCGGGCCGACGACATGATCGTCAAGGTGATCCGCGAGCTGCTGCGACGGCATCCCGAGCTACCGCCCGAGCGGGTCGACGAGGTGGCCGTCGCCGCGGCCACCCAGACCGGCGACCAGGGCCTGACCATCGGTCGCACCGCCGCCATGCTGGCCGGTCTGCCCCGCTCGGTCCCCGGTTTCGCCATCGACCGGATGTGTGCCGGGGCCATGACGGCCGTGACGACCGTCGCGTCCGGCATCGTCGCCGGCGGCTACGACGTGGTCATCGCCGGTGGTGTCGAGCACATGGGCCACCACCCGATGGGCGCCGGAGCCGACCCCAACCCCCGATTCGTCGCCGACCGGCTGGTCGATCCGTCCGCCCTGAACATGGGTAACACCGCCGAGAACCTCCACGACAAGTACCCGCACCTGACGAAGAAGCGCGCCGACGCCTACGCCATCTCGAGCCAGGACAAGTACGCCGCAGCCCTGGCCGCCGGCAACATCACCCCCGACCTCGTGCCCGTGGCCGTCAGGTCGGCGGAGCAGGGCTGGGGACTGGCGACCACCGACGAACTGGCCAGACCCGGCACCACCATGACGGCGCTGGAGAACCTGCGTACTCCGTTCCGTCCGCACGGCCGGGTCAGCGCGGGCAATGCCTCCGGCCTGACCGACGGAGCCACCGGCGCGCTGCTGGTGGCCGCCGAGGTGGCAGAGGAACTCGGTCTTCCGGTCCGCATGCGGATGGTGTCATTCGCCTACGCAGGGGTCCCGGCCGAGACGATGGGCGACGGCCCCATCCCCGCGACCGAGAAAGCCCTCCGCAAAGCAGGTCTCACGATCGACGACATCGGCATCATCGAGATCAACGAGGCCTTCGCCGTGCAGGTGCTGGCGTTCACCGACCACTTCGGGCTGGCCGACGACGACCCCAGGATCAATCCCTACGGCGGCGCCATCGCGATGGGGCACCCGCTGGCCTCCTCCGGCGTTCGCCTGATGACCCAGCTGGCCCGGGAGTTCGCGCAGCGTCCCGATGTCCGCTACGGCCTGACCACCATGTGCGTCGGACTCGGCATGGGCGGCACCGTCGTCTGGGAGAACCCGCACTTCGACGGCAACACAGGCAGTACCGAAAGCACCAATGGCAACGGCAGTTCGGACGGGGACAGCAGATGAGCAACGCCACCATGACCAATCCGAAGAAGCCGTCGACCGCCCCACCGGCCGAGGTCGTCACCCACGCACATCTGCGTCTGGTCGACGTCCCGGACGTGGTCGGCCAGGTCGCGCTGATCACCTTGGACAACGGGCTGGACCACACCCGGCCGTCGACCTTCGGGCCGCTCGGGATGGCCGAGCTGAACACCGCTCTCGACGCTGCCTTCGCGGCGAACCCGACCGCGATCGCCGTCACCGGCAAGCCATTCGTCTTCGCCGTCGGTGCCGACCTCTCCCAGACGGCCACCGTCGTGGACCGCGAGACTGCCCTGGCGACCGGTGTTCTCGGTCATTCCACCTTCAAGCGACTTCGTGACTCGACGATTCCGACCTTCGCGTTCGTGAACGGAGCGGCACTGGGCGGCGGCGTGGAGCTCTCGCTCGCCTGTCACTACCGGACCCTCGCCGCGAACGCCGCAATGATGGCCCTGCCCGAGGTGTTCCTCGGCATCCTCCCCGGCTGGGGTGGCACCCAGCTGCTGCCGAAGATCGTCGGCCCGGAGAACGCGGTCACCGTCATCATCGAGAACGCGCTCAACCAGAACCACATGATGCGCCCGAAGGAGGCTCTCGGCCTGGGGGTGGTGGACGTGGTCCTGGAGGCCGCCGACTACCTCGAGCAGTCCTTCGCCTGGATGTCCGGCGTCCTGGACGGCCGAGTCTCGGTGCCCCGCAGGGATTTCGCTGCGGCGGAGTTCGACGACCAGTGGACCTCCGCCCTCGAGCGCGGGAAATTGATCGCCGACATGCGAACGCACGGTGCCTCCCCCGCGCCGTACCGGGCCCTGGAACTCATCGCACTCTCGCGGACCGCCGA
Source organism: Nakamurella sp. UYEF19 (assembly GCF_040546275.1). Classification (NCBI taxonomy): domain Bacteria; kingdom Bacillati; phylum Actinomycetota; class Actinomycetes; order Nakamurellales; family Nakamurellaceae; genus Nakamurella; species Nakamurella sp. UYEF19. Next base: position 92,129 of record NZ_JBEPNO010000013.1, read on the forward strand.
CCTGGCGACCGGACTGGCCGCCGAGGCGCAGGGCCTGGCCGACCTGATCGTCTCCCAGCAGTTCCGTGCCGGACTGTACTCGTTCAACCTCACCCAGAAGCGGGCCCTGAAGCCCGCCGGCGCACCGGATCTCGCGCTGGCGCGCAAGGTGACCAAGGTCGGCGTCATCGGGGCCGGCCTGATGGCCGGCCAGATCGCGATGCTGTTCGCGCAGCGACTGCACGTCCCGGTGGTCCTCACCGACGTCGACCAGGCCCGGCTGGACAAGGGCCTCGCCGGGGTGCACAGAAAAATTGCCGAACGCGCGGCACAGCGCAAGATGACGCCGGACGAGGCCAATCGGCTGACCGCCCTGGTCACCGGATCCCTTGATTACCAGGCGTTCTCCGACGCCGACTTCGTGATCGAGGCGGTCTTCGAGGAACTGGGCGCCAAGAGGGACGTCTTCGCCGCCCTGGAGAAGGTGGTCTCTCCGGACGCCGTACTGGCCACGAACACCTCGTCGCTGTCGATCACCGACATGTCCGCCGATCTGCAGCACCCGCAGCGGGTCGTCGGGTTCCACTTCTTCAACCCGATCTCGGTGATGCCGTTGCTGGAAATCGTTCGGACGGCGAGCACGTCCGACGAAATCGCCGCGACCGCACTGTCGGTGGCGAAGACCTTGAAGAAGGGCCCGATCTTCACCGCCGACGCACCGGCCTTCGTGGTGAACCGGTTGCTGACCCGGTTCATGGGCGAGATCATCGCCGCGATCGACGAGGGGACGGATCCGGCCGTCGCGGACGGGGCGCTCGCCCCCCTCGGTCTGCCGATGACCCCGATCATGCTGCTGCAGCTGGTCGGCCCGGCCGTCGCACTGCACGTCACCGAGACGCTGCACGGTACGTTCCCCGATCGTTTCGAGGTGAGCGAGAACCTCCGGCGCATCGTCGAGGCCGGACACCGGACGCTCGTTTCCTGGACCGACACCGGTGAGCAGGGCCTGGATCCCGAGATCGCCGCACTCTGGCAGCAGGGCACCAACCCGTCCACCGGCGAGCAGGTCCGGGAGCGCGCTCTCGCCGCTCTGGCACAGGAGGCCAGGCTGATGCTCGACGAGAAGGTCGTCGCCGCGGCCGCCGACATCGATCTCGCGCTGCTGACCGGCGCCGGCTGGCCGTTCTGGCTCGGTGGCATCACCCCGTACCTCGATCGCGAGGGCGTGTCGGAGAAGGTCACCGGGCGGCGGTTCAACCCGCCGGGCGTCTCCACCCTGCCCTGAACGGCGCGCCGGGGCGGCCCGGCTACACACTTCAGTTAGCAGTGTGATGAACTCGGCCTGGGATGCATGACGGGCCGGACGACAAAGGAGTCGCGACAGATGCCACAGGACGAACCACCCTCGAGCGCTTCGGGCACGCCCAGACTGGCCGGTCGCGTTGCCGTCGTCACCGGCGCCAGCCGCGGAATCGGACTGTCGATCGCGGAGCGGCTGATCGCCGACGGCGCCAAGGTCGCGATCACCGCCCGCAACGCCGATGCGCTCGCCGAGGCGATCGAGCAGCTGGGTGGCAGCGAGGTCGCGATGGCCTTCACCGGCAAGGCCGATGATCCCGAGCACCAGGACGCCACGCTGGCCGGCGTCGCCGAACGGTTCGGACCGGTCGACATCCTCGTCAACAACGCGGGGATCAACCCGGCCTACGGCCGGCTGATCGATCTGCCGCTCGCCGCGGGCCGGAAGATCCTGGACGTCAACGTGCTCGGCACGCTGTCCTGGATCCAGCGCACCTACGCCGCCGGGATGGAGACCCGCGGTGGGGCCATCATCAACATCGCCTCGGTCGCCGGGATCAGGCCGGCCCCCGGGATCTCGTTCTACGGGGTCAGCAAGGCCGCCGTCATCCACCTGACGGCCGCGCTGGCCGTCGAACTGGGACCGAAGATCCGCGTCAACGGAGTGGCCCCGGCCGTGGTCAAGACCAAGTTCGCCGAGGCCCTCTACGTGGGCCGCGAGGCGGAGGTGGCAGCGCAGTACCCCCTGGGGCGTCTCGGCGAGCCGGGTGACATCGCCGGTGCGGTGGCGTTTCTCGCCTCCGACGAGGCATCCTGGATCACCGGGCAGACGTTCGTGCTGGACGGTGGGGTCACCCAGACCGGAGGGGTCGGATGAAGGCCTGGCAGGTACCGCAGCTCGGCGAGGCCGAAGAAGTGATGACGCTCGGGGAGGTCGACATCCCGGAGCCCGGAGCCGGCGAGATCCGCCTGCGGGTCGGCGCGGTGGCCCTGAACTTCCCTGATGCGCTGATGGTGCGCGGCCAGTACCAGGACAGGCCCGCTCTGCCGTTCACCCCCGGCGTCGAACTGTGCGGCGTGGTCGACGGACCCGGCACCGCCGACGCCCCGACCGGCAGCCGGGTGATGGGGATCGCCTCCATGCCGCACGGGGCCCTCGCCGAGTACGCCCTCGTCAAGGACACGGCCGTCAGCCCGGCCCCCGCAGAACTCGACGACGCGCATGCGGCGGCCTTCACCATCGCCTACCAGACCGGTTGGGTCGCACTGCATCAGCGCGCCCACCTGCAGCCGGGCGAGACCCTGCTCGTGCATGCGGCGGCCGGTGGTGTCGGCTCGGCCGCGGTCCAGCTGGGCAAGGCTGCGGGCGCCAGAGTAATCGGCGTGGTCGGCAGCCCCGACAAGATCGAGGTCGCGGTGCGGTGCGGCGCCGACGAGGTCATCGACCGATCCGCCTACGACGCCGACGGTCTGATCGCCGCGCTCAAGTCCGCTTGCGGCCGCGGCGGCGCCGATGTGGTCTACGACCCGGTCGGCGGTGACTCCTTCACCGCCTCGACGAAGGTGATCGCCTTCGAGGGCCGGATCCTGGTCGTCGGGTTCGCCAGCGGCACCATCCCGAAGGTCGGCGTCAACCACACGCTCGTCAAGAACTACGGAATCCTCGGCGTCTACTGGGGGCTCTACCACCAGCGCAAGCCGCAGGTGATCGTCCAGGCAACGCAGGCACTGTCAGAACTGGTTGCTGCAGGCCGCATCTCGCCGGAGGTCTCCGCCGTGCTCCCGTTCGAGCAGGCACCGGCCGGTCTTGCGGCGCTGGCGGCCGGCCGTTCGACGGGCCGCATCGTCGTGATGGCGCCATGACTCCCCCGGGCGAGCACGGCGACGGGCGCCTGGTGCTCACCGGCGCCTGCGTGGTGGTCACGGGGGCCGGGTCGGGCATCGGGGCGGCCATGGCCCGCCGGTTCGCCGCCGACGGTGCCCGCGTGGTGGTCAACGACCTGGACGCCGACGCGGCCAAGGCGGTCGCCGACGAGATCGGCGGACTGGCCCATCCCGCCGACATCGCCCGCCTGGACGAGGTTTCCGCTCTGGTCGAGGCAGCCACCACCGCCTTCGGCGAGGTGGACCTGTTCTGCGCCAACGCCGGCGTAGCGGTGGGCGGCACCGAACAGACTGCGACGCCCGGCGGCTGGGAGCTGGCCTGGCAGGTCAACGTGATGTCGCACGTGCACGCCGCCCACGTCCTGCTGCCCGGCTGGCTGTCCCGCGGCCGGGGGCGACTGATCACCACTGTCTCCGCAGCGGGCATCCTCACGATGCTCGGGTCGGCTCCGTACTCGGTGACCAAACATGCGGCCCTGGCGTTCTCGGAGTGGTTGCGCGCCACCTACTCCCACCGCGGCATCGTGGTGCAGAGCCTCTGCCCGCAGGGTGTTCGCACTCCCCTGTTCGACTCGACCGGCGGACTCGGCGAGGCCGTGCTGGGCGAGACCGCGCTGCAGCCCGAGCAGGTCGCCGACGCGGTGGCCCTGGCGTTGGAGGGCGAGAGGTTCCTGATCCTGCCCCACCCGGAGGTGGCGGACTTCGCCGTCCGGCGGGCCACCGACCCGGATCGCTGGTTGGCCGGGATGAACCGGGTGCAGCAGTCCGTCGAAGGGGCCGGTCTCCTGTGACAGAGCCCGTGAAGGACACCGCCGCAGCGGTGGCAACAAAAGACGCCGGTCCCGGCCAAGGAGGCCTCGACCTGTCGAAAGTGGCCGGCTACCTGGCCTACCACCGACCGGGCCTGATGACGGGACCGCTGTCCTCGCGGCTGCTCGCCGGAGGGCGCTCGAACCTCACCTACGCCGTCACCGACGGCACCACCGAGCTGGTGCTGCGCCGTCCCCCCCTGGCCCACGTCCAGGCCTCGGCGCACGACATGGGGCGGGAGTACCGCGTCATCTCCGCGCTCGGCTCCACCGAGGTCCCGGTCCCCCGCACCGAGCTGCTCTGCCAGGACCCGGCGGTGATCGGCGCACCCTTCTACCTGATGGAGTTGAGCCCCGGCATCGCGTACCGCCGACGCTCGGCCATCGCGGCGCTCGGCCCGGACACGTTGCGGCGCCTGACGTTCGACCTGGTCGACACCCTGGTGACGCTTCACGCCGTCGATCCGGAGACTGTCGGGCTGGGAGACCTCGGCAAGGTGGCCGGGTTCAACACCCGGCAGTTGCGCACCTGGCGGCGTCAGCTCGAGGGATTGCGCAGCCGCGACCTGCCCGGCATCGACGAGCTCGCCGAGCTGCTGTCCGGGAACATCCCGGAGACGGGCACCGGCGGGTTGGTGCACGGCGACTACAGACTGGACAACGTGCTGATCGACGGCCCCGCCGGCGCCGAGCGCATCACCGCCGTCCTGGACTGGGAGATGTCGACCCTTGGCGACCCGCTGAGCGACCTGGCGCTGCTGCTGCTCTACGCCGATCAGCCGATGCTCACCGGTGAGGGACCGAACGACGCCTCCAGCACCATCGGCTCGGTTCCCGGCCATCCGTCGGCGGCCGAGATCGTCGACCGCTACCGCAACGCCTCGGGACGGGACGTCTCGGATCTCCACTGGTACCAGGCATTTGCCGCCTTCAAACTGGCCGTCGTGCTGGAGGGCGTGTTCTTCCGCTTCCAGCACGGGGCCACCCTGGGAGGATCCGGCTTCGACGGCATCGCCGACATGGTCCAACCACTGGTCGACAAAGGCCTGACGACACTGAGCCAGACGACACCGCGGGAGAGATGATGGATTTCGGATTCGACGCCACCACGCTGGATTTCCAGCACCGCCTGCTGGCCTTCATGGACGAGTTCGTCCATCCGGCCGAACCCGTCTTCGAGGAGCAGCAGGCGGCCAGACCGGGCGCCTGGGGCCCACCGCCCATCGTCGCCGATCTACAGGTGAAAGCACGCGAGCGAGGTTTGTGGAATCTGTTCCTGCCCGGTGCCCGAGGTGCCGGCCTGACCAATCTGCAGTACGCGCCGCTGGCCGAGATCACCGGCCGCAGCCCGTCTCTCGCCCCGGCCGCGCTGAACTGCGCCGCTCCGGACACCGGCAACATGGAGGTGCTGTCCCAGTTCGGCACTCCGGAACAGCAGGCGAAATGGCTGGATCCGTTGCTGGAGAGCACTATTCGCTCTGGTTTCGCGATGACCGAGCCGGACGTCGCCTCCTCCGACGCGACCAACATCGAGACCAGCATCGTGCGGGACGGCGACGACTACGTCATCAACGGTCGCAAGTGGTACATCTCCGGCGCGATGGATCCACGCTGCGCGATCCTGATCGTGATGGGCAAGACCGACCCCACCGCCGCCCGCCACCAGCAGCAGAGCCAGGTGCTGGTACCCACCGACACCCCCGGCGTGACGATCCGCCGGGGCATGCACGTGATGGGGTACGACGACGCCGACCACGGCGGGCACGCGGAGATCGACTTCGTCGACGCCCGGGTGCCGGTCAGCAACCGGATCGGCGAGGAGGGTTCAGGTTTCGCGATCGCGCAGGCCCGGCTCGGCCCCGGACGCATCCACCACTGCATGCGCCTCATCGGCATGGCCGAGCGGGCCATCGAGCTGATGTGCCGGCGCGTCACCTCCCGTGTCGCGTTCGGGCGGCCGCTGGCCGATCAGGGCGTCATCGGCGAGTGGATCGCCGACTCACGGGTCAAGGTCGAGCAGCTCCGGCTGCTGGTGCTCAAGACGGCGTGGTTGATGGACACCGTCGGCAACCAGGGCGCCCACACCGAGATCCAATCGATCAAGATCGCTGCACCGGAAACCACCTGCTGGATCATCGACAAGGCCATGCAGGCGCACGGGGCCGCCGGGGTCAGCCAGGACACCCCGCTGGCCCAGCTCTGGGCCGCCGCACGGACCATCAGGCTCGCCGACGGACCGGACGAGGTGCACCGCCGTTCGCTCGCCCGCCGGGAGCTCAAGAAGTACCAGTAGTTTGAACGGCAGTTAGCCAGAACAACCACGTTTCCGAGACAGAAAAGTCAGGAGTTCTACGGTGAGGTTCGAAGGAAGAGTTGCCATCGTCACCGGGGCGGCCCAGGGAATCGGTGCGGCAACGGCGAAACTCCTTGCCTCGCAAGGTGCAACCGTCGTCGTGGGCGATCTGACGGCGGAGCGCGCCGCTGGCACGGTCGAGGCCATCACCGCTGCGGGTGGCACCGGGTTGGCCATTGGCTGCGACGTCACGGACGGCGAGTCGGTGAACGCGATGGTGGCCACCGCCCTGGACCGGTTCGGCTCGGTCGACATCCTCGTCAACAACGCCGGCATCACCCGCGACGATCTGCTCTACAAGATGGGCCGGGACAGCTGGGATGCGGTGATCTCGACCAACCTGACCAGCATCTTCCTGGTCTGCCAGGCCGCTGCCGTCCCGATGGTGAAGGCGAAGTACGGCAAGATCGTCTCGCTGTCGAGCCAGTCGGCCCGCGGCAACCGCGGCCAGGTCAACTACGCGGCGGCCAAGGCCGGCGTGCAGGGCATCACCGCCACCCTCTGCCAGGAACTGGGTCGCTACAACATCAACGTCAATGCGGTCGCCCCCGGCTACATCGCCACCGCGATGACCGACGCCACCGCGGAACGGGTCGGGTTCCGGCCCGAGGAGTACCAGAAGATGGCCAGCGAGCAGACCCCGATCGGCCGCGTCGGAAAGCCGGAGGACGTCGCCAACGCCATCGCCTTCCTGGCCAGCGAAGAGGCCTCCTTCATCTCCGGACAGACGCTGTACATCAACGGTGGCGTTCGCTAGAACCGATTTCACAGACAAGGAACAGAACCATGGATTTCTCGCTGTCCGACGAAGAACGTGCCATTCGCGACACCGCCCGCGACTTCATCCGGAAAGAGGTGATGCCGTTGGAGGCCGAGGTATTGCGTCGCGAGCGCGCCCACCAACCCGGGCTGGAGCACAGCGAGGTGGTCGAGTTGCAGCACAAGGCGAAAGCCTTCGGCTTCTGGGGTCTGTCCACCCCGGAGGAGGACGGTGGGATGAGCCTGCCGGCCGTCATGCAGTCGCTGATCGCCTCCGAACTCGGGCGCACCTTCGTGCCGTTCCGATTCGGCGGCGAGGCGGACAACATCCTCTACTTCTGCAATCCCGAACAGCGCAAGGAATACCTGGAGCCAACCATTTCCGGCGAGCGCCGGTCATGTTTCGCGATCACCGAGCCGGGTGCCGGTTCGGATGCGGCGAACATCAAGCTGTCGGCCGTGAAGGACGGCGACGACTGGGTGCTCAACGGCGAGAAGGTCTACATCACCGGCGGCAACGAGGCCGACTTCGCCATCGTGGTCGCAGTCAGCGACAAGGAGAAGGGCGTCCGCGGCGGCGGAACGACCGCCTTCCTGGTCGACCGCGACATGGGCTGGAAGGCGGAACCGATCATCACCATGGGCGAGGGCGGACCGGCCGCGCTGGTCTTCGACAATGTCAGGGTGCCGTCGCGCAACATCCTGGGCGAGATCGGGCAGGGCTTCGAACTCGGCATGAAGTGGATCGGCAAGGGTCGCTACCTGATCCCGGCCACCGCGATCGGCATCGCCGAGCGGGCGCTGCAGATGGCCATCGACCACGCGAACACCAGGGTGACGTTCGGCAAGCCGATCGGCGAGAACCAGGCCATCGCCTGGATGATCGCGGATTCGGAAACGGAGATCGAGGCCGCCCGCTGGCTGGTCCTTCGTGCTGCATGGACCGTCGACCAGGGTGCGGATCCGCGTCACTCGTCATCGATGGCGAAGTTGTTCGGCGCCACCATGGTCAACAACGTCATCGACAAGGTCATGCAGATCCACGGCGGCATGGGCTACACCCGCGAGCTGCCGATCGAGCGCTGGTACCGGCAGGTGCGGCTGTTCCGCATCTTCGAGGGCACCGACGAGATGCAGCGGCTCATCCTGTCCCGCGACCTGCTGCGCGGCTACACCAAGATCGGTGGGCACCTGGCATGAGGACCTTCTCCAGCGCGGAAGAACTGCTCGGGGCCGTCGGCGAGAGCCTCGGGCCCGGTGAGCCCTACCTGGTGGAGCAGAGTCGGATCCAGGCGTTCGCCGACGCCACCGACGATCACCAGTGGATCCACCTCGACGAGGAGCGTGCCGCGGCAGGACCTTTCGGCACCCGGATCGCGCACGGGTTCCTGACGCTCTCGCTGCTCCCCGTCCTGATGGGCGGCCTGTACCGCCTCGAGGGCGTCAAGATGGCGGTCAACTACGGCCTCAACAAGGTCCGCTTCCCGTCCCCGCTGCCGACCGGCAGCTCCGTCGTCGCCTCTGCCGTCATCTCGGAGGTGACGCCCATCGCCGAGGGGATCATCCAGGTGGTGCTGACGGTCAGCATCACCGCCGAGGGCGCCAAGAAGCCCTGCTGCGTCGCCGAGTCGGTGGGCCGCTTCTCCTTCGGCTGACTCGACCGTTGCCGCCGTCCTGGCAAGGGCGGGGTGGTCCTGGCAAGGGCTGCGGGCCCTGCCAGGTAGGAGCAAGCCTTGCCTGGACGGTTACCTCCGCGGCAGATCCGGCAAGCGGCGGGCCGTGACCGGACCTGTCACTACCGCGCCTCGGTGATCAGGATGGTGGCCAGCAGGGCGATGGCGACGACGACGAGGACCCCGGCGCCGATGGCGACCGCGCTGACCAGGCCGCCGACGGCGCCGATCGCACCGCAGCCGACAACGACCACCGCGGAGACGCCGTAGGAGGTGGCGGCATACCGCGAAGTCACCGCACCCTGACGGGACGGGTCGAGACCGCGGGTCAGCAGGACCATGCCGCCGCGGTAGCCCAGCGCCGGACCACCCGCCGCGACCGCACAACCGACGTAGACCAACGGGAGCGAGGCGGACAGGGCGCCGATCGTCAGGAACGCCAGGCCGAGGCCGGCCATGGCGGTGCCGATCGTCAGCTCGTAGCCCCGGGCGAACTTCAGGACCGGCCGTTTCGCCAGAACCTGGAGCACCCACGCGGACGCGAGCAGCAGGATGGCCGGGCTGGTGGCGACGACGACGGCGGTGGGTCCGGTGAACTGGCGCAGCAAGGCCGGGACCAGCGCGGTGACCAGGCCGGGAACCGTCCAGCCGAGGGCGCCGACTGCCATGCCCAGCAACACGTGCCGACGGATCAGGCCGGGCTCGGCGGTCGGCGTCGCGTCCGCGGGCGGCGTCGACGAAACGGAGGACGCGTTGAGCAAACCGGCGTCGTCCACCTCGGACCCGATCGCACCCGACGTCGACACCACGGCCCGGCTCGCGGCCGACCGGCTCGCGGCCCGGGCGGCCAGCGCTGCGATCACGGCACCCAGCACGAGGACCGTCACCCCGGCATGCGCCAGGTAGATGACCGGACCGATCCCGGCCTGCGCCAGCACCACCGCGGCGACGGTGCCGAACAGCGCCCCGGCGATGTTGCCGGTTGCGACGGAGCCACGGCCGCGTTCCCCCACCAACCCGACCATGAGGGCGGCGGCCGCACCGGTCGAGATCGCGACGCTGATGCCGGACAGGGCCCGGCCGGCGACCAGCATCGACGGCGTGCCGCCGGTCGCCATCAGCAGATCGGCCACCAGGGCGGCGGACAGTCCAGCGATCAGCAGCAGGCCGGCCCTTGACCGGATCGCCGGTCGAGTGCACAGCGCCAGACCCGGCACGAGGAGCAGCAGGTAGGCGGAGAACAGGAGGGAGAGACCGAACGGGCTCATCCGATAGGTCTCGCGGTAGGCGGGCAGCAGCGCGGTCGGCAGGTTCGGCCCGGCGATGACCAGGCAGAAGGCGGCCACCACGAGAGCGCCCATCGTCCTGGCCGTCGGGGTCCACCGGCGGGCAATGGCCTGGACGAGGGCGGAGGGAGCCGCCGTCAGGACGGATCCGGGTCGTGCAACGACGCCAATCATCCTGCCACCCTGTCTGCCAAGTCGATAAGTTCTTCTCATCTTGCGGCAGATTGTTAGGCTGCGCAAGAGTAACTGAGAAGTTCTTCTCGTCAGAGAGGTCACCTCTGCACCGGCAGAGTGATGCGCGACAGGCGATGATGACCGGGTGACCGCCACCGGAGCCGAGACGCCGATGCGCAGCGACGCCCGGCGGACCCGGGATCGTCTGCTGGACGCGGCCGCCGAACTGCTCGAGTCGACCGGCCGGCACTTCACGCTTCCCGATCTCGCCCGGCGGGCCGGGGTGGGGACGGCCACCGCGTACCGGCACTTCGACGACGTCGCCGACGCTCTCGCGGCCGTCGAGGTGCGGTCGATCCAAGCGCTGACCGCCGCGATCGACGCCATCCCCGCAGCGAGCGGTGCGCGGCGCCGCTACGACGACATCTGCGCGTTGTGGGTGGGTCGATCGACCCGGGAATCAGCGGCGGCCCGGTTCCTGCGTTCGCCCGAGGGCGTTCTGCAGCGGGCCGACCGCGGCGACCCGAGCATCACCGCCCTGGTGGGTGCCCTGTCGGTCGCCGTCGACGATCTGGTGGCCGCCGGCGAGGCGCCGGCCCAGGACACCGCGGCCGCGGTGCTGATCTGGATCACCCTGTTCGACGAGCGCACCGTCATCGACCTCGCCCGTACCCATGGCTGGACCACCCACCGGATCACCGACTACCTGGGCGCCGCCGTGCTCGGCGCGCTCCGCAACCAGACCTGACCACAACTCAGAACGGGTCGGACGTCAGGTAGTGGGCGTGGGCGCCCTTCACGCCGGGGAGTGCCATCGCCAACCGGACCGCGATCTGGCGGTCGTTGGCACTGTCGATGTGATCCTGGATCTCGGCCCGACCCGACTCGACGGACACACTCCAGCGATCGGCATCGGAGAAGGCAGCCAGTTCGCGGGAGATGTCGGTGGCGATGTCCGCATCACTTCGGATGACCCCGGCCCGCAGCAGATCCCGCCGCGTGACGATCCCGAGGATCTGACGGCCGTCGACGATCGGCACACATCTGATTCGTTCCTCGAGCATCAGCCGGGCGAGTTCCGACGTGTCCGCACCCGGCGTCAGCGACTCCACCGACGTTGTCATCACATCACCCACCACCTTGCGGTGCCGACGCCACGAGAAGTGTTCATCAGCAGGCGAATTCGGATTCGACGTGGAGTCGAGACGCTCGCGGAGCAGGTCGGCCTCCGTGACGATGCCGACCAGGTGGTCGTCGTCATCGGTCACCGGCAGTCCGGTGAACCCGTGCCGGGTGAGCATGTCGGCCGCGAGGCCGAGGCCGGCGTCGGCACGGATGGTGATCACGGGGTGGGACATGACTTCTCGGGCCTTCATGACGCTCCTTCGGTGACGATCGCCGGAGCGTGGTTCGCTACGGACGGGACCAGACAGTCCTGGGCGGAGCGCCGGGGGGTGCTGGCGACCGGACCACCGAACCCCAGGCGAAGGACCACCTGTGGGTGGATGTGGCCGCCGATCAGGTCTGCAAGGTCCCTGCGGACCGGCTCCACCTCGATGAGCTGAGAGACGAAGGAGGCGGCCAGCCCGATGTTCGTGGCGGTCAACAGCACACGTTGCATCGCCTGACCGGCCTGGATCTGAGCCTGCGGTTGGTCGGTGTACGTGGACAGGACGGCGATCAGCGGGTCCTCGTGCGCCGGGCTGCCCGGGGCGCTCTGCGGTCGGCCGAAGTCCCGGAAGTTCCAGGAGGCCGGCGAATACCGGGCCGGGCCGGTGGCCCAGATCGGGACCCCGTCCACGGAATCGTTGCGGCCGGTCCAGGCCGCCCACTCCGCGGACCATGCCGGGTCTGCGAGCTGATGACGATGGGCGGCGGCCGCCCACCGATGCAACTGCGAGAGCTGGGTTCCATCGCTGATGATCTGCAGGTGGGTCCGCTCGATCTCGGCGGCCCGGATCAGGGTTCGCTGGTAGCCCACCGAAACGGCCAGGTCGAAGAACGGCTGACGGTTGGTCCGCCGGTGGGTGATCGCACGTTCCAACTCGGCCCGCTCCGGGCTCAGCATGCCGTCACCGGCGTGATCGATGACCGCCAGCGGCCCGCGACCCTGGTCGGGATCGAGGGTGACGCGACCGGCGATCCCATAGCGGGCCAGGGCCAGCTTCAGGTTGAAGAGAACGGCACCGCAGGCGATCCGAGCTTCTCGACCGTCAGGGTCCGTGGCAGTCAGGGCGCGGTCCGGATCGAGGTGCAGCTCGATCCGATCCGGCGCGAGCACGAAGGCCCACGGCTGGCTGTTGTGCAGGGACGGCGCCCGGCAGCCGGCCGTCAGTACCAGATCGGTCTGCTCGGCGGAGAGACCGAAGGGAGTGATGATGACGCTCACCCCTTCCATATCGGGAAACGTGGAGTTCCACTTCAGAGAACCTGGAGCACGAACTGCGGGGACGGAGCGCCCCGTGGGATCCAGCTTCCACCCGGCGGCAGCCGCTCCGCCATGGACGAAAGTCCTCTGCCGGGCGGACTTTCCGGACGTCATCTGATCGCTGGGTCTTTGTGCCCTACCGCCGCGGTCAACGGGTGCGCAACCCTCGTGCTGCACCCGACCCACAGCCCAACCGCTGTGCATCACGCTTCCACCCATCGAGGAGACCACCATGCAAGCCGCTGTCGTCAAGGAGTTCCACGCCCCCCTCGAGATCCAGGAATTGCCGATCCCGGAACCGGGACCCGGTCAGGTCCTGGTCCGGATCGAGTTCAGCGGGCTGTGCCACACCGACATCCATGCCGCCAACGGCGACTGGCCGGCCAAGCCGACGCCGCCGTTCATCCCAGGCCACGAGGGAATCGGGCGCGTCGAGAAACTGGGCGCCGGAGTCATCGCGCCCGCCATCGGCGACCGGGTGGCCATCGCGTGGCTCGGATCCGCCTGCGGACACTGCCGATACTGCATCGACGGGTGGGAGACGCTGTGCGAGCAGCAGCAGAACTCCGGCTACTCGGTCGACGGTACCTTCGCCGACTACGTGGTGGTTGCAGCAGCTTTCGCCTGCCCGGTGCCCGACGGAGTCTCCTCCCGGGATGCTGCGCCGCTGACGTGTGCCGGCGTCACCACCTACAAGGCGGTCAAGGTGGCGAAGGTGGCCCCGGCCGAAACGGTGGCCGTCTTCGGGATCGGCGGACTCGGTCATCTGGCCGTGCAGTATGCGCGGATCGCCGGCGGCTTCGTCATCGCGGTCGACATCCAGGACGACAAGCTCGCGATGGCCACCGAACTCGGCGCCGACCACGTGGTCAACGCCCGGACCGCGGATCCGGTCGCTGCCATCCAGGCCCTCGGTGGGGCCGACGTCGCCATCGCCCTGGCCGCGTCACCGGCCTCGTTCGACCAGGCCTTCCGGTCGCTCCGGCGCGGCGGCCGGCTCGTCTGCGTCGCCCTCCCGGCTGACGACGGCGTGCTCACCATTCCGATCTTCGATGCGGTGATCGGCGGCAAGTCCGTCATCGGTTCCATCGTCGGCAATCGCAACGACCTCGCCGATGTGTTCGCGCTGCATGCCGCCGGACGGACGAAGGTCATCATCGCCGACCGGAAACTCGACCAGGTCAACGAATCCATCGCCGACGTGGTGTCCGGCCGCATCGCGGCCAGGGTGGTGTTCCAACTGTGACCACGAGGAAGATCCTCGTCGCCTATGCGAGCAAATCCGGCTCGACCCGTGAAGTCGCCGAGACGATTGCCGAGGAACTCCGACTATCCGAATTCGACGTCACCGTTCACGACGCCGAGGAACTGCAGGACCTGTCCGGCTATGACGCCGCGGTGATCGGCAGCGCCCTGTACTCCTTCCGCTGGCGGCCCGCGGCGATCAACCTGCTGAAGGGTCAGGTCAAGTCGGGCGGGAAGATGCCTCTCTGGCTCTTCCAGACCGGACCTCTCGAGAAGGTTGCCGATGGCAGCGGTGTCGGGACGCCCGGCAAGGTGCACCGACTGGCCTCCGCCGCCGGAGCCGCCCCACCGACCACCTTCGGTGGACGCATCGAACCCGGGACGGCCCAGGGCTTCATGGCCAGGAAGATGGCCACCGGCCCGAAAGCCGGCGACTACCGGGACTTCCCGCAGATCCGCCGCTGGGCCGACGGAATAGCAGCACAACTGGCGATCCCCACCCGGCGCTGAGCATTCTGTCGGCCATTTCCGCACACGAAGGTCAATGACGGTGGTCGCACCGTGCCGGGACCTTGTGCCCTGTTCGCCCCGGCCCTGTTGGCCGAATCTGTAGTAGCCGATCCGCGCCGCGGTCGGATCTTCACCGATCGAGGAGGACCAGTCGTCATGGACTCACTGGCGTTGGCCCGGTGGCAGTTCGGCATCACCACCGTGTATCACTACCTGTTCGTCCCGGTGTCGATCGGATTGGCCCTGTTCCTCGCCGTTCTCGAGACTGCCTGGGTGCGCACCCGCAGTCCCCGTTATCTCCAGGCGGTGAAGTTCTTCTCCAAACTCTTCCTGATCAACTTCGCCATCGGGGTGGTCACCGGAATCGTGCAGGAATTCCAGTTCGGGATGAACTGGTCCAGCTACTCACGTTTCGTCGGTGACGTCTTCGGTGCCCCGCTCGCGATGGAAGCATTGCTGGCGTTCTTCATCGAATCGACCTTCCTCGGGCTGTGGCTCTTCGGCTGGGACAAGCTCTCCCCGCGACTGCACCTGACCTGCATGTGGTTGGTGGCCTTCGGTACGATTGCGTCGGCCTATTTCATCCTGGCCGCGAACTCCTTCATGCAGCATCCGGTCGGGATCGTGATGGACCCGACCACCGGACGGCCGCGGCTGACCGACATCGGTGCGGTGCTCTTCCAGAAACTCCAGCTGATCACCTTCGCCCACGTCGTCCTGGCCTGCGTGCTGACCGGAGCGGTGCTGATCACCGGGATTTCGGCCTGGTTCCTGATGCACCGGCGTGACGTCGAGATGTTCCGGACCTGCCTCCGCCTCGGGCTCGTCGGCATGCTGATCGGGTCCGTGGCCGTCCTGGTCTCCGGCGATCTCCAGGGCAAGGTGATGACCGAGGTCCAGCCGATGAAGATGGCTGCAGCAGAGGCACTCTACGACGACGCCCAGCCGGCTTCCTTCTCGCTGATCAGCATCGGATCCCTGGACGGGGGGCACGAGGTCTGGGCCATCAGGGTTCCCGGTGTGCTCTCCTTCATGGCCACCGGATCCGTCGACGGCAAGGTCGAGGGGATCAACACCATCCAGGCGCGGGAGCAGGCCGCCTACGGTCCCGGCGACTACCGTCCCGACATCCCTCTGACGTACTGGATGTTCCGGCTGATGATGGGCGCCGGCTTCGTGTTGCTGCTGGTGTCGATCGTCGGCCTGTGGCTGACCCGGCGTGGCCGGTTGCCGACCGGGCGGTGGGTGTGGCGGCTGGCCACGATCGCCGTCGTCGGCCCGTTCGTCGGCAACGCCACGGGGTGGATCTTCACCGAGATGGGCCGCCAGCCCTGGACTGTGGTCGGTCTCTACAAGACGGCGGACTCGGTCTCCCCCACCGTCCCGGCCGGACTCGTTCTCACGTCGCTGATCGTCTTCACGCTCCTCTACGGGATTCTGGCGGTGATCGAGGGGCGCCTGTTCGTGAAGTTCACGAAGGCCGGGCCGCCCAGCATCGTCGAGGCCCTGCAATCCATTGCGCACCAACCGTTCGGCGGTGGACCCGATGATCCTACGACTCCGGTGGCCACCGATGGCGCTCCAGCCGACGTGCAGGCGGACGACGACGTCGACCGACCGCTGACGTTCGCGTACTGAACCGGAAGAGGAATCGAACATCATGTGGCTCAACGAGATCTGGTTCGTCTTGATCGCGGTGCTCTGGATCGGCTTCTTCGTGCTCGACGGTTTCGACTTCGGTGTCGGTGCCCTCCTCCGGGTCGTCGGCAAGGACGAACGGGGGCGCCGCGTCCTCATCAACACCATCGGGCCGGTGTGGGACGGCAACGAGGTGTGGCTGCTGACCGCCGGCGGCGCGACCTTCGCCGCCTTCCCGCAGTGGTACGCCACCCTCTTCTCCGGCTTCTACCTGCCGCTGCTGCTGATCCTGGTCTGCCTGATCGTCCGTGGGGTCGCGTTCGAATACCGCGTCAAGGGCACGACCGACCTCTGGCGACGGAACTGGGACTGGGCCATCCAGACCTGCTCGATCGTCACGCCGCTGCTGCTGGGAGTGGCTTTCGGCAACATGGTGGAGGGTGTCCCACTGGACGCGAACCACGAGTACGTCGGGGGATTCTTCAATCTCCTCAATCCCTTTGCGCTGCTGACCGGCATCACGCTGCTGGTGATCTGCGTGACCCACGGCGCCGTCTTCCTCGCCTTGAAGACCCGCGGCGAGGTGCGCGACCGGGCCAAGGCTCTGGCCCTGAAGGTCGGCGCCGCTGCAGTGCTGCTGCTGGTGGCCGACGCCATCTGGCAACTATCGATCCGAGGCAATCTGACCGCTGCGGCCGTCGCGGCCGTCGCCGTGTTGTCACTTGCCGGTGGGTGGCTGGCCACCAGGGCCGGCCGTGACGGCTGGGCCTTCGTCGGGACCGCCGGTTCGATCCTGGCTCTGGTCGCCGGATGGTTCGTCTCGCTGCACCCGGACGTGATGCCGTCGAACCTGGATCCGGGGTATTCGCTCAACCTGACGAACGCGGCCTCCAGCCACTACACGCTGACCGTGATGAGCTGGGTGGCGTTGTGCCTGGTGCCGTTCGTGGTGGCTTACCAGGCGTGGAGCTACTGGGTGTTCCGGAAGCGGATCTCGACGGCGAACATCCCCCTGCCGACCGCCGATCCAGCGCTCACCGGTCTGCGGTGAAACCCCTTGACCCGCGGCTGATCCGACGGGCTGCCGGGGTCCGTGGACTGCTGGCCGTCTCGGTGCTGCTCGGCCTGGCCACGGCAACGGCAGTCGTCGCCCAGGCGGTGCTGCTGGCCGGCATCCTGGGCGACGTCATCGTGGGCGGCAGCTCGCTGTCGAAGGTCGCCTCCGGTGTCCTGGCCGTGACGCTGGTCGTCCTCGCGCGCGCCGGCCTGGCCTGGGCGACGGAGGAACTGGCCCGCCGCAGCGCCGCAGCGGTGGTCATCGGTCTGCGCCGCGACGCACTCGTCCATGCCGCCGAGCTCGGACCGCGCTGGCGATCCGGTGCCCACGGCGGTGAGTTGGCCGTCCTGATCGGCAGCGGGCTGGACTCGTTGCACGACTACCTCGCCCGCTACCTGCCGCAACTGGTCCTCGCCACCATGGTGCCCATCGCCCTTGTCGTCTATCTTGCGGTCACCGACCTCACGAGCGGCGTCATCGTGGCGCTGACGCTCCCACTCATCCCGGTCTTCATGGCGTTGATCGGTTGGTACACCCAGCGGCGGACGACGGCGAAGCTGACCGCCCTGACCCGGCTGGCCGGTCATTTCCTCGACGTCGTGGCCGGGCTTCCGACGCTGAAGGTCTTCGGACGGGCCAGCGTCCAGGCGGCGGCGGTGCGGCGGATCACCGGGAACTACCGACGGGCGACCATGGGCACGCTGAAGGTCGCCTTTCTCTCGTCGATGGTGCTGGAGCTGCTGGCCTCCCTGTCTGTTGCCCTCGTCGCCGTCTCCATCGGCCTGCGGCTGGTTTCCGGACATCTCACGCTGCAGATCGGACTGACCGTCCTGATCCTGGCTCCCGAGGCCTACCTTCCGCTGCGCGCCCTCGGCACCCAGTTCCACGCTGCCGCAGACGGGGTCGCGGCCACCGGGAAGGTACTGGACCTGCTGGACACCCCGCTGCCGATGTCGGGGGCGCGCACCCTGGCAGGTCCGCTCTCCCTCCAACTCGTCGACGTCACCATCGGCGAACCCGGTGAACGGGGAACCGTCGGCCCCCTGACGTTGACCGTCCCGGCCGGCCGGATCACCGTGGTCACCGGCCCCAGCGGGGTCGGGAAGACCACCCTGCTCGCTGTTCTCGCCGGAGTGACCCGGCCGACGGCCGGAACGGTCACCGTCATCACCGGATCGTCCGCGGTGGACCTCGTCGACGCCCAGATGTCCTCATGGCGCGACAAACTGGCGTGGTCCGGGCAACGGCCGGTGCTGCGGTCCGGCACCATCCGCGACAATCTCGAGGCTCCGGACGCCGATGACGACGAAATGTACCGGGCCCTGATCGCCTGTGCCGCAGACGATGTCGTCGACGCTCTCCCCGACGGTCTGAACACCGAGCTCGGACAGGACGGTGGCGGTCTGAGCGAAGGGCAGCGGCAACGCCTATGCCTGGCCCGTGCCGTCCTCAAGGCGCGCACCGCGGAACTGGTGCTCCTGGACGAGCCGACCTCAGCTCTCGACACCACCACCGAGCTGCGGGTGCTGGCCGGCCTCGGTCGCGCCCTGACCGGACGGACCGTGGTGCTGGTCAGCCATCGGAGCGCTCCGCTGGCGATCGCCGATCTGGTCGTCGATCTGCAGCCGCGCCACGCCGAAGCGGTCACCTGATGAGCGACCACACCGGTCCCGGACGTCCCGACCACTTCGGGGGCGGGACGAAACCCGCTGCCGGGTCGGTGATCTGGCTGTTGCGCCTAGCGGTCGGCGTCCGGGGCAGGCTGCTGACGGCTGTGCTGCTCGGCAGCCTCGCATCCGCGTGCGGTGTCGCTCTGATGGCCACCTCGGCCTGGCTGATCGCGCGTGCCGCACAACATCCGCCCGTGTTGTATCTGATGGTCGCCATCGTCGCCGTGCGGACCTTCGGACTCGGCCGCGGCGTTCTCCGCTACGCCGAACGCCTGACCTCGCACGATGCGGCGTTCCGACTGCTCGCCGGCTTGCGCGAACGCCTCATCGCGCACCTCGCGCTGATCGCACCCGGCGGCCTGCAGATCTGGCGCCGCGGAGACCTGCTGACCCGGGTCGGCACCGATGTCGACGACGTCGGCGACGGGTACCTGCGGGGTCTGCTGCCGTTGGCCGTGTCCGTGGTGGTGGGCGGCGGTGCGGTCGCCCTGACCGCAGCGATCCTGCCGGCCGCCGGTCTCGCGCTCGCCATGGCCCTGCTCCTGGCGTGCGTGCTCGCGCCGCTCCGGTCCGCCCGGCACAGCGCCCGTCAGGAGACCACGATCGTCGATCTCCGCGGTCGGCGGGGCCAGCTGATCGGCGACCTGCTCGACGAGATGACCGACGTCACCGCCGGTGGCCTGCTCGGCGCAAGGCTGGCGCAGATCGACAAGCTGGAAACCCATCTGCGGGCGACGTCCGCCCGCTCCGCCCGGACGGCCGGAATCGCCTCCGCCACTGCAGTTCTCGCCATGGGTGCGGCGGTCGTATCCGCGCTGCTGTTCGGGGTTCCGGCCGTCCGGAGTGGGCACCTGGCCGCCGTTCTGCTCGCCGTCGTGGTACTCACGCCACTGGCCCTGACCGACACCGTCCAGTCGGTGGGGGTCGCCGCCGCGACCCTGCAGAGATCCGCGGCAGCCGCCCGGCGGCTGGCCGACGTGCTGGCCACTCCCCCGGTCACCACCGCACCGATCCACCCGAAGCCGTTGCGACACCGCACCTTCGGGCCGACGATTGCCCTGCACGACGTCTCGGCGCGATGGCCGGGGGCCGATCACGACGCTTTCACCCACCTCGACCTGACCCTGGCGCCGGGGAAACGCGTGGTCATCCTCGGGCCATCCGGGTCCGGCAAGTCCACCCTGCTGGCGGTGCTGCTCGGATTCCTGCCGATCAGCTCCGGCCGGATCACCGTGGACGGCGTCGATCTCGGCCAGCTCGACGCCGCCGACGCGCGCACCCTCTTCGCCTGGTGCGACCAGCAGCCGTACCTCTTCGACTCCACCCTGGCCGAGAACATCCGACTGGCGAGGCCGACGGCGCAGGACGCGCAGATCGCCGGCACCCTCGAATCCGCCGGCGCCGGGGACTGGCTGCGGAGTCTGCCCCTGGGTCTCGCCACCCCGGTCGGGGAACACGGCCGGGCGGTCTCGGGCGGGCAGCGCCAGCGGATCGCGCTGGCCAGGGCGTTTCTCGCCAACCGGCCGATCGTGCTGGCCGACGAACCCACCGCCCACCTGGACGCCCCGACGGCAGATGCGATCACCGCACTGTTGATGAAACCGGACCCGCAGCGGTGCACGGTCCTGGTCACCCATCGCGAGCAGGATGCCGATCTGGGCGACGAGATCGTTCGACTGGAGCCGACCCGGCCCGCGGCCCGTCCGGCGGCACCGAAGGCGGTACCTGCTGTCAGCCCGTCCGATCAGTTGACCAGGTAGTACCCGACCACATCCACGATGAACTGGGTCGAACCGGCGGAACCGTTGAACAGCAGCACCTTTCCGTTGGCGGTGACCGGCGCGGTGACCAGGTTCGCGATGGTTCCGCCGACGGTGAAGTTCAGTTGGGAGACCACGGGCCTGGCCACACCAAAGGGGTACACCGTCACGAATCCGGCGGCGGTGGGTGCGGTGACCGTGAGGGTCAGCAGGATGGCGGACACCCCGGTCTGCGGAACCTGCCCACGCCCGGCGAGGGGCAGGCTGATCGCTAGACCCGGGCCCACCGGTTGGCCGCGTCTGGTGTCCAGCATCCGCACCGGTGTCACCGCACCGAAAGCTCCTCTGGCGGTGGCGATCCCGGGGCTGAAGTATCCGAGGACGTCGGCGAGCAGGTGGAGCGAGCCACCCGAACCGTTGAACAGCACCACCCGGCCGCCATTGCACGCGGGCGTGACCACCAGGTTGGCGATGGTCTGGCGTGCCTTGAAGTTGAGGTTGGACGCAAGTGGCCGGACGCTGCCGTCGCAGTAGACCGTGAGATAGCCACCGGTCTGCGGCGCCACCACCGTCAGGTTGAGTACCACCGGTGTCAGCGACACGGCCGGCACGCCGCCGACGCCACCGGTGACCAGCAGGCGCGTGGTCCCGGCGGCCACCGCCTGCGCGGTCCGGGTGTCCAGGATCCGTTTCGGGGTGAGGGCTCCGAAGGATCCCGGAGACTGCGGCAGGCCGGCGAACCAGTAGCCGGCGACATCGACCAGCAGATGGACGGTCCCGGGAGACCCGTTGTACAGCTTGATCGTTCCGTCGAGGCCGACCGGAACCACCACCGAGTTGGCGATCGTCCGGCCCCGCGCGAAGTTGATGTTCGAGGACGTCGGTCGGAGGCTGCCCGCGTAGACGGTGATGTATCCCGCCGAGGTCGGTGCCGTCACGGTGAGGGTCAGCGTGACGGCCTTCACCCCGACCGCGGGTACCCCACCGCGACCGGCGACCTGGACGCTGATGCGGCCCGTGGTCGGAACGGGCGAGGTGCTGTTGATCCCCAGCGCGGACCTGGTGTCCAGCAGGCGGACCGGCCCGACCGTCACGAAGCTGCCGGGCTCCCGTGGGCCCGCGATGGCCATGGTGGTGCCCCATCCCGCGCTGATCGCACTCACCTTCCGGCCGGCCAGCACGTCGCCGGTCCGGGCTGCGAGCGGGCTCGGCCGATTGGACGCGCCACTGGAGTCACCGTCACCGATCTGACCGTTCGTCGCACCGCCCCAGCAGTACGGCGCGCCGGCGGCGACCACACAGCTGTGCCCACCACCGGCCGCGACCGCCGTGCTGACCTTCCCGCTCAGTACTCCGGAGACGATCACCGCGACCGGAGTGGTCACGGCGGCGCTCAGGACACCGGTGCCCAACTCGCCGGAAGCGTTGTCACCCCAGCAGAACGGCTTTCCGCCGGCGATTGCGCAGGCGTGGACCTGCCCGGCCGAGATGGCCGTCACCGGCAGGTTCCCGATGGCCCCTTTGACCGGGACCGCCGTCGGCAGCGGCTGGATCGACACCCGTGTGCCGTCGCCGCGCTGTCCGTCCGACCCGGCCCCCCAGCAGTAGGGGCGGCCGGACACGAGCAGGCAGGAGAACAGGTCACCACCGGCGATGCCGGACTGGGTCCCGCCGGGGAATCCGGCGACCAGCACCGGGAGCGAGCGCAGCGAGACGTTGCCCGGCTGGCCGAGCTGACCGTAGTCGTTGCTGCCCCAGCAGAACGTCGCGCCGCCGGCGATCGCGCAGGATCGATAGTGGCCTGTGCTGATCTCGGTGGCCGCTGATCCGAAGCCCGGCACCTGGATCGGAACCGTGGAACTTGCAGACGGCAAACCGGAGAGTCCGTTGCCCAGCTCACCGGCGAAGCCGTAACCCCAGCAGAAGACGAGGCCGTCGGCGATGGCACAGGTGTGGAATCCGCCCGCGCTGATCGCCGTCACGGTGCGGCCGGCCAGCACACCACTGGTGTCGACGGCCACGGCCGCGTCGCTCTGCACGGTGCCGCCGTTCCCGAGTTGGCCGCGATCGTTGCGGCCCCAGCAGTAGGCGCGGCCCCTGGAGACGGAGCAGGCATGATCGATCCCCGACGAGATCGCCGTGGTGTCCAGCGGTGCCACCGGACCGACCACCAGCACCGGCGCATTGCTGCTGGCGAGATTGCCGTTGCCGAGCTGACCCTGCGACCCGCCGCCCCAACCCACCGCCGACGACGGAAGTGCCGCCGCGCGGGCCGGTGCGCTGGGAGCCGATACGGTGGGAGCCGAGACCTTGTCCGGCACAGCAGCATTCGCCGACGGCGACAGCATCGGCGTCGCCGCGCAGACCAGGCTCAGGGCGAGAAGCAATTCCAGATGACGGCGCATGGGGTCCTCGTTCCGGGACACGCGCCGATCCACGGGCTACCCGGAGAATCCGGTCCTCGTCGACGTTGTCGCCATGAGACCGCAGGCAGCGACACGACTACAGCACAACGCAGACACTTCACCCGATTGGCCTTTATGTCCGTTTTACCGGTGGGCCGTTCAGGCCGGAATCTCCACCCGGACGCGGAGCCCGCCGCCGTCGACCGGGGCTGCGGCCACGGTTCCGCGGTGTGCCGAGACGACGGCGCTGACGATGGACAGCCCCAAGCCGCTGCCGCGGTGCCCGGTCCTGGCCCGCTCGCCCTGCCGGAACGGCTCGAAGAGCTGCGCGACGGTGCCGGGGGCGATGACGGTGCCTCCCGACGAGACCTCGACGTACCCGGACCCGTGCAGAGCCCCGGTCTCGATCCGGACCGAACCACCAAAAATATTGTGTCGCACCGCATTCTCCACCAGATTGCCGACCACCCGTTCCAAGAGGGCCGGATCGCCGGACACCACCGCGGACGACAGCTCCACCTGCGCCGTCAGCTCGCGGGCGGTCAACTCCGAGTCGACGGCCAGCAGTGCCGGCTCGACGAGCGCTGCCAGGTCGACGTCCTGGACCACCGAGAGTCCACTGGCCTGCGTGCGGGCCAGGAAGAGCAGCGAGTTGAGCAGCCGGTCGGCGCGGTCGGTCGCCTCGCGGGCGACCTCCCCCATCCGGCGGAGGTCCTCGATGCCGGCGGCAGGGTCGGCCAGGGTGACGTCGACCTCGGTGCGGATCACCGACAGCGGCGTCCGCAGCTCGTGGGACGCGTTGGCGACGAATCGTCGTTCGGCCTCGAAGGCGGCCTGCAGCCGGGCCAGCATGTCGTCGAAGGTGTCGGCGAGTTCGGCGACCTCGTCCCGTGGCCCGGTGAGAGCGATCCGCTGATCCAGCGATGACTCGGACAGCGCCCGGGCGGCACTCGTCAGGGTCGAGAGCGGACGCAGCGTGCGCCCGATCAACACCCACGACAGCAGTCCACCGGTGATCACCAGCAGCGGAAAGGCGATCAGCCCGACCACCAGCACCGTCTCCCGGCCCTGCTCGACCACCCGATCGGACTCGACCGCTGCGTCGACGATGACACCGTTCACCCGCACCAGAGTGCCGGCCGGGTAGTGCGGCAGCGCGGCGACGACCCGCCCGACGAGCAGGTAGGCCAGCGCCAGGAGGAGCGCACCGACCAGTGCCAGCAGAGCCGTGGCCAGCGTGGTCAACCGCAGGCGGAGACCGTTGCGGGCGGCGGCCCGGCGGATCGGCGGCCCTGTTCTTGGAGCGGTCACCTCCGCCGATCGACCGACGGGGAGGTCGCCTCGCGACCCGGCTGGGAGGTCGGCCCGCAGACCGGTCGGGTCACCGGATCGGGTCAGCGGCGACATCGGCGGAGACCCGGTAACCGGCGCCCACCACGGTGTCGATCATCCCGGGGTCACCCAGCTTGCGACGCAAGGTCATGACGGTGACCCGCACGGTGGTGGTGAACGGGTCGGCGTTCTCGTCCCAGACGCGCTCCAGGAGTTCCTCGCTGGACACCACGGTGCCTGATGCGGACATCAACACCTCGAGGACACCGAACTCCTTGCGGGTCAGCTCGACGACGGCGCCGGCCCGGGAGACCAGCCGCTTCGCCGGGTCGAGTTCGACATCACCGGCGCGGAGCACCGGCGGGGCGGCCGGCGTAGCCCGACGGCCCAGTGCCCGCACCCTGGCCACCAGTTCCGGGAATGCAAAGGGCTTGGCCAGATAGTCGTCCGCACCGGCCGACAATCCCTCGACCCTTGCGTCCAGACCTGAGGACGCGGTGAGCATCAGAACCCGGGTGATGTCGCCGGAGGACACCAGTTCGGCCAGCAGGTCGTCGCCGTGCATGCCGGGCAGATCCCGATCGAGGACAACCACGTCGTATCTGGTGTAGGAAGACTTCTCGTGTCCCTCGGTGCCGTCGTAGGCGACGTCGACGGCCATGCCCTCGGCGCGTAGGCCTCTGGCGATGGCGTCGGCCAACCGCTGTTCGTCCTCGACTACCAGTACCCGCATCTCACGCCTCTCCGGTGCTTCTTCTGTCCTTGACCGGCCCATCCTGGATCGACTTGTCCTGGATTGCAGCGGTGACCGACTTTCCGTTCCGCACCCCGTTGGACGCACCAGGGGCGCCGCCGTTGCCGTTCACCTGGCTGCCGTTCGACGCACTCCCGTTTCCGGCACCGCCGTTCGCGGCACCGACGGTCGACGCATTGCCGTTCGACGCACTCCCGTTTCCGGCACCGCCGTTCGCGGCACCGACGGTCGACGCATTGCCGTTCGACGCACTCCCGTTTCCGGCACTGCCGTTCGACGCCGCGCCGGACCGGCCGGCGATCAGCTCGGTGATGCCGCGGGCGACGTCCTTGGCGTTCAGGCCCAGGTCGGTGAGCAGGTCACCACGGGAGGCCGCCTGCATGAACTCCTGGGGCAGGGCCAGCACCGTCACGGCGATCCCGGCCGGGGCCAGCACGTCGGCGATCGTGGCGCCGATGCCGCCGGAACGACCACCGTCCTCGATGGTCACCACCAGCCGATGGTCCTTCGCGAGCACGGTCAGCGCAGGCGACACCGGGAGGGCCCAGCGAGGGTCGACCACGGTCACCCCGATTCCCTGGTCTGCCAGCCGCGACGCGGCCTGGACCGCCATCGCACCGAAGGCACCTACTGCGACCAGCAGCACGTCGCGATCCTGCGCTGCCGGCGGCTCGGTGAGGATGTCGACCGCCCCGATCCCTCCGGTGGCCTCGACCAGCCTGCCGCGGTCCGCACCGACCCGGCGGAGCGCCGAAACAGGTTCCGGCACAGCACCTTTCGGGTATCGCACCACAGTGGGCCCGTCCTGGACGGCCACCGCCTCGGCGAGTTCGTCAGCCAGGGTGGCTGCGTCGCGGGGCGCCGCCAGGCTGAGTCCGGGGACCAGTCCGGCCAGCGACATGTCCCACATCCCATGATGACTCGGGCCGTCCTCGCCTGTCAGGCCGGCCCGGTCGAGCACGACAGTGACGCCGAGCCCGTGCAGCGCACAGTCCATCAGGAGCTGGTCGAAGGCGCGGTTGAGGAACGTGGCGTAGAGGGCGACCACCGGATGCATGCCGCCCATCGCGAGCCCGGCGGCCGAGGTCAACGCGTGCTGCTCGGCGATCCCGACGTCGTAGACCCGCTCCGGGTAGGCGTCGGCAAAGGCGCCCAGACCGGTCGGCCCACTCATCGCGGCGGTGATGGCCACGACATCGTCGCGCTCGGCACCGATCTCGACCAGCTTGCGGCTGAACACACTGGTCCACGTCCTGGTGGGAGCGGCGATCGGCAGCCCGGTGTCGGGATCGAACGCCGGCGGGGAGTGCATCTGCTCGGCGTCGTCGTTCTCGGCGGGCGCGTAGCCCTGGCCCTTCTGCGTCAGGCAGTGCACCAGCACCGGGCCCCGGAAGCCCTTGGCGTTGCGCAAAGCCTCTTCCAGGGCGGCGATGTCGTGCCCGTCGATCGGTCCGAGGTACTTGAGACCGAGGTCCTGGAACATCATCTGCGGCACGAACCAGTCCTTGACCGCGGACTTCGTGGCGTGCAGGGCCGAGTAGAGCGGCCGACCGATGACGGGCGCCTGCGGCAACCTGTTCTTGACCTGGTCCAGCATCCGCTCGTAACCGGGGCGCAGCCGGAGCGCAGCCATCCGCTGGGCCATTCCGCCCGTCGTCGGGGCATAGGAGCGGCCGTTGTCGTTGAGCACCACCACGAGTGGCCGGTCGCGGGCCCCGGCGATGTTGTTGAGTGCTTCCCAGGCCATGCCGCCGGTCAGGGCACCGTCGCCGATGACGGCCACCACCGTGCGATTGTTCTCACCGCGGAGGGCGAAGGCCTTCGCCAACCCGTCCGCGTAGGACAAAGAGGTGGAGGCATGCGAGTTCTCCACCCAGTCGTGCACCGACTCGGCCCGACTCGGATAACCCGACAGGCCGTTCCTGGTGCGCAGCGTGTCGAAGTCGGCGGAGCGGCCGGTGACGATCTTGTGCACGTAGGCCTGATGACCGGTGTCGAAGATGATCGGATCGGCCGGCGAGTCGAAGACGCGGTGCAGGGCCATGGTGAGTTCGACCACGCCGAGGTTCGGGCCAAGGTGCCCACCGCGGCGGGACGTCTTCTGCACCAGGAAATCCCGGATCTCGACGGCGAGTTCGTCCAGTTGCTCGAACGACAGCGCCCGCAGATCTGCCGGCGACGTGAGCCGGCTGATGCGCGACGACCGGCGACGTCCGCCTGAACCCTGGGCGTCAGAACCCTGCGCGTTGGTGCCCCGCTGTGGCACAGGTCCTCCCAGATCGTCCTCATCGCGGCCCGTTCGGCGTGACCACGTCGTCGAACAGCAGCACGACTGCGCTCCTGTCCGACCTTCGACGTTACCGCCAGTGGCCCGAAACTGTGGACGGATCGCTCCGCAGTCGGTTGCTCCCCCTCGACAAGGCGACGCGAGTCTGCGCGCCCGACATCGACGGTCCGTTTCGTCCCTGTAGTCTCACACGCCGTGCCTGGTGTTCTCCTCGAAGATCTGCTCCGTCCACGGTCCGGTCCGTGGGTGATCGCCCACCGCGGCGCGAGCCGTCACGCGCCGGAGAACACCATGCCGGCCTTCGAGGCCGCGTGGGCCTCCGGGTGCGGCTGGATCGAGGCCGACGTCCAGCCGACACGGGACAACGTGCCCGTCGTGCTGCACGACGAGGAGCTGTCCCGGACGACGAACGGGAGCGGCCCGATCCGTCATCTGTCGTCGCTCGACGTCCTGGCCCTCGACGCCGGATCCTGGTTCACCACCGGGAGCACCAGGGCCTACAGCCGGACCCCCGTGCCTCTCCTCGCGGATGTGGTCCAGACGCTGGGACCCGGCCGGGCGCTGCTGCTGGAGATCAAGAACGACCACACCCGGGACCAGGTCCTGGCCGAGATGGCGGTGGTGAAGGCCTCGGGCTGGGACGACCGGGTGTTCTACGAGTCGTTCCACACCGAATCGCTGCGGCACGTCCAGGCGATCGAGCCGGGACGTCCGGTCGGCCTGCTGGTCGAGGAACTGCACGACGACCCCATCGCGGCCTGCGCCGAGCTCGGCGCCATCGCCTACAACCCCCGGCACACCCTGCTGCGCGACCGGCCGGAGCTGGTCGGGCAACTGCACGACGCCGGCATCGCGGTGATGGCGTGGACCGCCGACGAGCCCGACGACTGGACGTTCCTCACCGAACTCGGCGTGGACGGGATCATCACCAACACCCCGGGTGACCTCATCAGCTTCCAGCGGACCGCCCACGGCCGGCTCAGCGCCCGGTCCGGCTGATCCATCTCGACCTGCAGCGCTCCTCGGGTGGGTGGCGGGGCCCTCGGGTGGGTGGCGGGGGCCTTCGTTTGGGTGGCGGTGCCTCTCGGGTTGCCGACGGCTGACCCTCAGGCCGGCAGGAACCGCGCCACGCACTCGATGTGGTGCGTCTGCGGGAAGCAGTCGAACGAGCGCAGCGAGTCCAGCCGGTAGCCGGCCCCCATCAGCGCCGCGGTGTCACGGCCAAGGGCCGCCGGGTCACAGGCCACGTAGACGATGACGGACGGGGCCCTGGCCGCCATCTGACGGCAGAGCTCCGGGCCGGCCCCCGCTCGCGGCGGGTCAAGCACGATCGCGTCGACGGTCTCGGGAAGATCGTCGATCACCTTCTCCACGGAGCCGAGCACCACGGAGACCTGCTGCCGGTGCGCGAGATTGCCGACGGCCAGGCCGGACGCCGTCCGGTCCCCCTCGACCGTCACCACGGTGCCGGAAGGACCGACCACTTCGGCCAGTACCTCGGCGAAGAGGCCGACACCGCCGTAGAGGTCCCAGCTCGAACCACCATCGAGCTCGACCCCGGCCAACGCCTCGTCCACCGCGAACGCCAACGTGTCGGCCGCCGCCGGGTGTACCTGCCAGAAGCCGTCACCGGCCACCGAGAAGCTCTGTCCCACCGCCTGTTCCGTCACGGTCGGTACTTCCTGGTGGCCCGGCTGGTCCGGCCAGATCGCCAACAGCGACCCGTCTCCGGCGGCCGTCAGAACGACCTCCGGCAGCTCGGGTCGCGCGGCTCTGCCGCGTAGTTGACGCTGCTGGCGCCGGACGGGTGTGCCCGACGAGGACGGTCGGCGCACCCCTGCCGGGACATCGGCGGTCGCGGCCAGCTCGTTGAGACCCGGGGCGGCGATCAGGCAGGGTTCGGACGGATTGACGCCTTCGACCCGGTGCGACCGGACCGCACGCGGGCCGATCCGGCCCTGTGGATCGAGCGCCCAGCGGACCCTGGTCCGCCAGCCGAAGCCCCCACCGGGCAGCTCCTCGACGACCACCGCCACGTCGAGCCCGGCCAGCCGGTGCAGCTGCTCGGCGACCACGTCGGCCTTGAGCTGGCGTTGCCTCGTGCCGGTGGCGTGCTGGAAGTCGCACCCGCCGCAACCGCCGGGCCGGAAGTGCACACACGGTGCCTCGATCCGTTCCGGGTCGGCGCGCAACACCGAGACCACGTCGCCGCGGCAGAAGGAACCCTTGCGCACCTCGGTGATGCGCACCCTGACCGACTCACCCGGCAGCGCGAGCCGGACGAACACCACCCGACCCTGGTAGCGGGCCACGCAGTGCCCACCGTGCGCGACGGCGCCGACCTCCACCTCGACCAGGTCACCGGGGCGCAGGTCGTCAGCCGTCGGCGCCTGCTCGTCCGTCTCCGTCCCCATCTCCGCCCCCATCTCGGGCACCGGTACCGTCCCGGGCCCGCTCACTCGTCATCCGAACCACGACGCACCTGACGAGCAGGCGCCGGCGGGCGGGCGGGCGGCTTCTGTCCCATGGCGGTGTCCTCGGGTTGAGGCGCGCCGGGCATCCGGGCACGCAGCGGGAAATCGCGCTCGGCCCTGGCCCTGATGCGCTGGTCGAGGGCCTCGGAGGACGACAGCTGCCACGGCACGGAGGTGACCATCACGCCGGGGGTGAACAGCAGCCTGCCCTTGAGCCGCAGCGCCGACTGGTTGTGCAGGATCTGCTCCCACCAGTGCCCGACCACGTACTCGGGAATGAATACCGCGACCACGTCCCGCGGGGAATCCTTGCGGGCGCGCCGGACGTAGTCGAGCGTCGGCTTGGTGATCTCGCGGAACGGCGAGTCGATGACCTTGAGCGTCACCGGGATGGCGCGTGCCTCCCATTCCCGGGCCAGCGTGGCGGTGTCGACCGGATCGACGTTGACGGTGACGGCCTCGATGGTGTCGGGCCGGGTGGCCCTGGCGTAGGACAGCGCGCGCATGGTCGGCAGGTGGAGCTTGGAGACCAGCACGATCGCGTGCACGCGGCTGGGCAGCACCATGTCGTCGTCGTCACCGGCCAGTTCGACGCCGACCCGGTTGTAGTGCCGGTTGATGGCCTTCATCGTCGCGAAGATGATCACCATGGCCAGGATGGCGATCCAGGCCCCGGCCAGGAACTTGGTGATCAGCACGATGACCAGCACGACGGCGGTGAACGTGAAACCGGTGCCGTTGATCATCTGGCTGCGGCGCATCCGCCGCCTGGTCTGCGGGTCCTTCTCGGTCAGCAGCAGCCGGTTCCAGTGCCGGATCATGCCGGCCTGGGACAGCGTGAACGAGACGAAGACCCCGACGATGTAGAGCTGGATCAGGGCGTTGACGTTGGCCTTGAAAGCGATGACCAGGACGAGGGCGACGACGGCCAGGAAGACGATGCCGTTGGAGAACGCCAGCCGGTCGCCGCGGGTGTGCAGCTGCTTGGGCAGGAACTTGTCCTGCGCCAGGATCGAGCCCAGCACCGGGAAACCGTTGAAGGCGGTGTTGCAGGCCAGCACCAGGATCATGCCGGTGGTGAAGGACACCAGGTAGAAACCGATCGGGAAACCGGAGAAGACCGCCTTGGCGATCTGGGCCACCAGAGTCTTCTCCTGGTACCCCGCGGGCGCGCCCTTGAGCACCACCCCGGCCTCGGTGTCCGCCATGTTGACGTGGGTGACCCTGGCCAGCACGACCAGCCCCAGCATCATCACCACCGCGAGCCCGCCCATCAGGGCCAAGGTGGTCGCCGCATTCTTGGACTTGGGCTTCTTGAAGGCAGGCACACCGTTCGAGATCGCCTCGACGCCGGTCAACGCGGCTGATCCGGAGGAGAACGCCTTGGCCAGCAGGAACACGAACCCGATCCCGGTGATGCTCGCCGACCCGGTGAGCTCGAAGGTGAACTTCGCGCTCTCGGAGGCCATCTCCGAGCCGAACGCCCACCTGGTCAGACCGGTCAGGATCATCACGATGATCGAGACCATGAACGCGTACACCGGGATGGCGAAGGCGCTGCCGGACTCGCGGATGCCACGGAGGTTCAGCGCTGTGATGACGATGATGATGCCGACCGCCCACTCCACCGGATGGCGTCCGACCACCCCGACTGCGGAGCCGATGTTGGCGACCCCGGCAGCGGTGGAGACGGCTACCGTCAGGATGTAGTCGACCAGCAGCGCACTGGCCACCACCAGCCCGAACGTCGGGCCGAGGTTCTTGGTGGCGACCTCGTAGTCACCGCCGCCGCTGGGGTAGGCGTGCACGTTCTGGCGGTAGCTGGCCACCACGACCAGCATGACGACGGCCACCAGGATCGCGATCCACGGCGCGTAGGCATACCCGGCGAGGGCGGCGATCGAGAGCGTCCGGAAGATTTCCTGGGGCGCGTAGGCCACGCTCGACAGGGCATCCGAGGCGAAGACCGGCAGCGCGATGCGTTTGGGCAGCAGAGTATGGGCCAGTTTGTCGCTGCGGAAGGGCCGACCCACGAGCAGGCGCTTGGCAGCGGCGGTCAGCTTGGACACGCACCGGAGCCTACGGGGCTCTGCGCACGGTAGGTTTCACGCCAGGCATCCGCCGAGGAAAAGGGGCACGAGCCAAGTGCACATCGTGATCATGGGCTGCGGCCGGGTCGGGTCCGGCCTCGCGCGCGCGCTGTCCAAGGCCGGCCACTCGGTCGCCGTCATCGACCAGGATCCGGCGTCGTTCCGCCGGCTGGGCCCGGATTTCCACGGCGAGCAGATCCGCGGCGTCGGGTTCGACCGGGAAACCCTGCTGGAGGCCAGGATCCGCGAGGCGCAGGCGTTCGCCGCGGTGTCCTCCGGGGACAACTCCAACATCATCGCGGCGCGGGTGGCCAGGGAGCAGTTCGGCGTGGCGACGGTGGTCGCCCGCATCTACGACCCGAAGCGCGCCCAGGTCTACGAGCGCCTCGGCATCCCGACCGTCGCCACCGTGCCGTGGACCACCGACCGGCTGATGCGGGCCGTCATCCCGGATGGTCTGATCAGCGAGTGGCGTGACCCGTCCGGCACCGTGACGATCGTCAACGTGCCTTATCACCGCGCCTGGATCGGGCGGACCCTCAGTTCGCTCGAGCATGCCCTCGGGGTCAGGGCGGCCTTCGTGGTCCGCTTCGGGAACGGCGTCCTCCCGACGCCCGACACCGTGGTCCAGGAAGGCGACATGGTGTACGCCGCAGCACTTTCGCACCAGACGACCGAGATCGCCGAGTTGGCCGCCGCAGTACCGTCGGAAGGCAACTGATGCGCGTCGCCATTGCTGGAGCAGGTTCGGTCGGACGGTCGATCGCGGGGGAGCTGGTCGAGAACGGGCATCAGGTGATGCTCATCGACCGTAATCCGGAGGCCATCAAGCCGCAGCGGATCGAGGCGGCCGAGTGGGTGCAGGCCGACGCCTGCGAGGTCGCCTCGCTCGAGGAGGCCGGACTGCACACCTGTGACGTGGTGATCGCCTGCACCGGTGACGACAAGGTCAACCTGGTGGTCTCGCTGCTCGCCAAGACGGAGTTCGCCGTCGGCCGGGTGGTCGGCCGCGTGAACGATCCTCGGAACGAGTGGCTGTTCACCGACGCCTGGGGAGTTGACGTCGCGGTGTCGACGCCGCGCATCCTGGCCGCGCTGGTCGAGGAAGCCGTGACCGTCGGCGACCTCGTGCGTCTGTTCACGCTCCGCCAGGGCCAGGCGAACCTGGTCGAGGTCACCCTGCCGCCCGGCACCAGCCTGTCCGGACGCCCGGTGCGCGATCTTCGGCTGCCGCGCGATTCCGCGTTGGTTACCATCCTGCGCGGTGGGCGGGTCATCGTTCCCCAGCCCGACGAGCCCCTCGAGGCCGGCGACGAGCTCCTCTTCGTCGCGTCCACCGAAGTCGAGGACGCAGTGCGGGACGCGCTGCGCTAGCGCGCCCAGGCCCCACCCTGCTATTCGGCGACCTCGGCGGAGGGATTCTTCTTGGAGCCGAACCGGCCCCTGATGGACGGAAGTGCCATGCCGTTCGCGGACCCGACGATCAGCACCGTGGCGAGGATCGCCAGTAGGTAGACCGGGTAACCCATGACCAGCCGGGCGGTGGCGAGCCAGCCGACCTCGTTGGCGGCGTAGAGCTGGTTCTGCACCACGTACCTCGCGGCGAACACCACGACCCACACTGCGGTCGCGTAGTCGTAGCGGCGCACCAGTCTCCGGTTCGCACGCCAGGTCCGCCCGCGACCGTTGACGCTCTCCCACAGCACCCCGATGAGCGGCCAACGCACCAGGATCGAGATCAGCAGCGCACTGCCGTAGAGCACGAACGACCAGATCCCGAACAGGAAGTAGCCCTTGGCCGAGCCCGTCCGGTAGGCGATGAACGCGGCGATGCCGACACCGAACAGACCGGCGACGGCCTGCGTGACGGGTTTCTTGCGGATCAACCTGAGTGCAGCGATGACGACGCCGGCACCCAGTGCCGATGCAATCGCCACTCCGAGGTGGTGGGTGATCGCGTTGACAAGGACGAAGACGACGACGGGCAGGCCGGAGTCCAGCATCCCCATCGGCCCGCCCATCTGCTCCCAGATGGTCGGGCGAGGCGGAGTCTGCTCGGCGGGCATGGCGACCTCGGAACCGTTCACCGGAAGGTCGAGCGTGGTCCCGGTGGCGTGGTCGGTCGCCGGATCGTTGCGATCGCGCTCCGATCCGGCATCGTCGGCCACAGCGGCTTCGGCCAGGTCGGGCGGAGTATCGGAAGAACTCACGCGTGCGCCGGCATCAGTTCGTAGTCGGGGTTGTAGATGACCTTGTGGCCATCGCGCAGCGCCAGCCGGCCCTTGGCCTTCACGGTTCGGCCGGTCTCGACGCCAGGAATCGAACGGCGGCCGAGCCAGATCAGGGAGACGGTGTCCGTGCCGTCGTACAGCTCGGCGTGGAGTGTGGCCAGGGCGTCGGTCGGGTGCAGGTCGACGGAGCGGAGCCGCCCGATGATGGTGACGCGCTGCCCCTGCCAGCAGGCTGCGGCATGCTGGCAGCCGGAAGCATCGACCTCGGAGCTGAGGTCCATCGCGTCGACCGTCTCGTCGTCGGTGGTCAGCTTTTTCATCCAGCGCCCGATCTTGGTGCTCATGACGCCAGGGTACTGCTCTGCTGAGCAGCCAGGACGGACTTCACGTCAGGCGGCCGGTAGTCGGGTCCCTTCAGGACCTTCCCGTCGGCCCTGCGCACCGGACGGCCGTCGGCGCCGAGCTTGGTCATGTTCGACGAGTGCACCTCGTCGAGCACGGCGTCCAGGTCGATCCCGTACACATGCGCAGTGCCGTAGGCGACGTAGACGATGTCGGCGAGAGCGTCGGCGATGCCGACCAGATCGCCGGCCTCCGCCGCCTCCCGCAACTCCCCGACCTCTTCCTCGATGAGGGAGAGACGAATGACGGTGGATGCCGGCCCGACATCCACGGTCGGCAAGTTGCGCAACGGAAGGCCGTAGATCCGGTGGAATTCGCGCACCTGCCGGGCGATTCGCGAGACCCCGGAGCGGAATTCCGGTCCGGGCAACGTCTCGGAGGTGGCCGGGCCATCAGACGTCATGTCGCTACCGCTTCGTCGGACACAGCCTTGTCGAGCACTGCGCTGTCACGCGCAATCGACGCAGACGAGCTTGCCGGCGGTGTCGGAGGACAACCGGCTGCGGTGCTGGACCAGGAAACACACCGAGCAGGTGAACTCGTCGGCCTGCTTCGGGATGACCTTGACGACCAGTTCCTCGCCGGACAGGTCGGCGCCTGGCAGCTCGAAGGATTCGGCGGTGTCGCTCTCGTCGATGTCGACGACGGCCGACTGTGCCTCGTTGCGCCGCGCCTTCAGCTCCTCGAGCGAGTCCTCGCTGGTCTCGTCGGACTCGTTGCGGCGTGGGGCGTCATAATCAGTTGCCATGTCGTGACCTCATTCGTTCTCACTGGGTGCTGTCGATGCTCATGTAGATCGAAGCTCGGATTTCCCACACTGGAGGAGCTCGGCCCCGGCTAGGGCGCGCGACCCGTGACAGGCCTCGCTGAGCTCCGCATTGCCCTGCCGATAACGCCGGGGTGCACGATTTTGTGCCCGGGATCGGGTTGCCCTGATCCACTGCGCATGACGTGTTCGTCACAGTTGCTTCGGCGACCCGCGACACCACGTCGATGTCGTCGGGCGGGGGGATGGTAACTGACGGCGGCCGCAACCGCGAATCCGACCTCCGATGACAGTGGCCGACCGCAGGTTCCGGCACGCGGGTGCCGATCGCCTGACGGTGAACTGACACCGCGACCGCTTACCCTGTCCTCGGTCGACCACGCCGACCGGCGACTACCCACACAACCGCCCAGGAGGACGAACCCGGTGAGCCCCGACTCCCCAGCAGATCGGTACCACCGTCGTCGACGGGCACCGATTCTGGTGGTCATCGTCGTGCTGCTCCTGGGCACCGGCGTCGCCTGGTTCCAGGTGCTGAAGCCGGTGCCGGCGGCGTCCACCAGTTGCAACCAGCCGGGTCCGGCTCCGGTGCTCACCAGCAGCACCTCGCGATCGTCGGCTGCGTCCGGTGGCGGGACGGCATCGAGGCCGGGGGCCAGCGGTTCGACCGGCACGGCACGAACCGGCGCGACTGCGACGAGTGGGACGGCCCGGACCAGTGGAACCGCAGCCAGTGCCTCGGCGAGCGCGACGACCCCCACCACCCCGATCGTCACGTCGTTGGGCAGCTTCGCCAACATCGGTTCGCTGACCGGTGTCCGCCCGGCCGACCCTGCGATCATCACGCTGCAGGTGTTCAACGCGAGCCCTACCCGGGGTCAGGCGAAGACCGTCACGAACGACCTGCGCACCAACGGATTCGCCTCCATCCTCGGCGGCGCCAACGATCCGCTGTACCCGGCCTTCGATCTGGCCTGCACCGCCGAGATCCGCTACGGGCAGGCCGGTACCGCGGCTGCGCGCACCCTGCTGCTGGTCGCGCCGTGCGCGCAGCTGGTGCTGGACGACAGGATCTCGGATTCGGTCGATCTCGCCCTCGGCGCGCGGTATGTCTACACCCCGCTCGCCAAGCCGGTCGCCGCCCAGCTCAAGACCATCCACGATGCGGCCATCCCCCCTGCGGTGATCGAGGGACAGACAGCTGCCGCACGACCGGCGGCCGTCATTCCGCCGTTGCCGTCCTCGGCGGCCTGCTGAACCCGGTCGGTCCCGCACCGACACGATTTCGGGCATCAGTAGGATCCCTGACGACCTCCACGAGACTGCCTCGAAAGGCATCGTGTGCAGTGGGTCGAGTGCAGCTCGTCGAATCGGAAACACCAGCACAGGGAGACTTCAACGTGGTCATCGAGCGGACCGGCAAGGCCTTCGGCATCGACATCGGCGGAACCGGCATCAAGGGCGGCGTCGTCGACCTGTCCACCGGTGAGCTGATCGGAGACCGGTTCCGCAAGGACACCCCGCAGCCGGCCACACCGGCCGCCGTGGCCGACACCGTTGCCGAGGTGGCGGGTAACTTCGACTACAAGGGGCCGTTCGGCGTCGACTTCCCGGGCGTCGTCCTCGGCGGCGTCGTGCAGACGGCGGCCAATGTCGATGCCAGCTGGAAAGGCACGAACTTGGTCGAGACCATGGCGGCCAAGCTGCCCGGTCCGGTCACCGCGCTCAACGACGCGGACGCCGCCGGACTCGCGGAGGCCCGCTACGGAGCCGGGCGCGGGCACAACGGGGTCGTCATCATGGTCACCTTCGGCACCGGTATCGGGATCGCCATCATCCACAACGGCCAGCTGATCCCGAACTCCGAACTCGGCCACCTCGAGTTGGACGGCCACGACGCGGAGACGCGGGCCGCCGCTTCGGCGAAAGAGCGCGAGGGGCTGAGCTGGGAGCACTGGTCCAAGCGCGCCTCGAAATACCTCCAGGCGCTGGAGAATCTGATGTGGCCGGAACTGTTCATCCTCGGCGGCGGAATCTCCAAGAAGCCGGACAAGTGGGTGCCACTGCTCAAGTGCCGGACCCCCCTCGCAGTCGCCCAGCTCATCAACAACGCCGGCATCGTCGGGGCCGCGCTCGCTGCCCACGAGGCGACGCTCACCTGAGCGGATCCTGCCTGTCACGACCCCCCGGACCTGTGTAGATCGGTTCATAAGTCGTGCCGGAACCCAGATCGCCGTTACACTGACACTGTCGTCATCCGGGCAGCCGTTCTGACCCGGTCCTTCTCCCGTAGGCCCGCAGTCGACGGGTGCTGCTCGTGGACCCGACGGCTATCTTTCGTGAAAGGGCATCAGTGGCAGGCGCAACAGCTTCCTCTTCGCAGATCACCACCGGGACAACCGGAACCGATCATGCCGAGCACAGTGTCCCGGCTGGTCTGAACGGATCAGTCCCCTCCCCCTCCAGCCCTGTTCTCGCCGAGGCTCCGGTCACCGCCGCCCCGGCGGCCGATGTGGCCCACCACAGTTCGACAGCCCACGGTCACACCGCCGCCCATGCGGTGCATGCCCCGGCCGCCCATGCTGCGGCAACGCACGCAGCGACCGCCCATGCGCCCGCCGCGCACACCGCGGTAGCCCATGCGCCTGCTGCGCACGCCCCGACCAAGCGGGCTCCGGCCAAGAAGCCCCGCCCGGTGAAGGCGGCTCCGGCTGTCGTCGCCGGTGACGCGGTCGAGGCTCCCGCAGAACTTGCCGACCTCGAGGTCGACGCCGCCGAGCTCGTCGAGGTGGAGGTCGTCGAGGTCGAGTCCGAGATCATCGAGGTCGGGGCCATCGAGCCCGACGCCGAAGAGGACGAGACGACCGACGAGAACGAGGCGAAGGCCAAGGCGGCCACCCCAGCTACGTCGAAGGCCGAGTCCGACGAGTTCACCTGGGACGACGAAGAAGAGTCAGAGGCCCTCAAGCAGGCCCGCAAGGATGCCGAGCTGACGGCTTCCGCCGACTCGGTCCGCGCCTATCTGAAGCAGATCGGCAAGGTGGCCCTCCTCAATGCCGAGGAAGAGGTCGATCTGGCCAAGCGCATCGAAGCCGGGCTCTACTCGGTCGAGCGTGTCCGGCAGACCGCCGAAGCCGGCGAGAAGGTCACCACGCAGATGCGCCGAGACCTCAACTGGATCAAGCGGGACGGCGAGCGGGCCAAGAACCACCTGCTCGAGGCCAACCTCCGACTCGTGGTCTCGCTGGCCAAGCGCTACACCGGTCGCGGCATGGCGTTCCTCGACCTCATCCAGGAAGGCAACCTCGGTCTGATCCGTGCAGTCGAGAAGTTCGACTACACCAAGGGTTACAAGTTCTCCACCTATGCCACGTGGTGGATCCGCCAGGCCATCACCAGGGCCATGGCCGACCAGGCCCGGACCATCCGCATCCCGGTGCACATGGTCGAGGTCATCAACAAGCTCGGCCGCATCCAACGTGAGCTTCTCCAGGACCTGGGCCGCGAGCCCACCCCCGAAGAGCTCGCCAAGGAAATGGACATCACCCCGGACAAGGTGTTGGAGATCCAGCAGTACGCCCGAGAGCCGATTTCGCTCGACCAGACCATCGGTGACGAGGGTGATTCCCAGCTCGGCGACTTCATCGAGGACTCCGAGGCTGTCGTCGCCGTGGATGCCGTCTCGTTCACCCTGCTGCAGGACCAGCTCCAGGCCGTGCTGCAGACGCTGTCCGAGCGCGAAGCCGGCGTCGTCCGGCTGCGCTTCGGCCTGACCGACGGCCAGCCGCGCACCCTGGACGAGATCGGCCAGGTCTACGGGGTCACGCGTGAGCGGATCCGTCAGATCGAGTCCAAGACCATGTCCAAGCTGCGTCACCCCTCGCGCTCGCAGGTCCTGCGCGACTACCTCGAATAAGCCCTACCTGTTCAGCTGCGGCCCGTCCCCTTCTTTTTCGGAGACGGGCCGCTTCTGCGTCACCCGGTCGACACCGCCCGCCGCCGAGGCCCGCCGCCGAGGCCCGCCGCCAGCGCGTCCCGGCAAGGTCCGCGGGGTCCTGGCAACGTCTGCGGGCCATGCCGAGACCCTGCAAACCTTGCCAAGACGGCGCGGCAGGGCGGTCGGGACGGCGCAGCGGGGCGGCCAAGACGGCGCAGCAGGGCGGCCGGAGCCGGCTAGAGGTTGCGCTGGCGCAGGCCGGCGGCGATCAGGGCCAGGACGACGGCGCCGCCGATCAGGAGCGCCGGACCGCGGGCGAACAGGCGGGCAGCGTCACGCGAATACTGTTGACCAACAACGAATCCCGGCTGGAACGGCGCCTGGCGGGCGCGGAACGCCACCGCGGCGAACGCCGTCACCGGGACCAGGACCGCCATGAACTGCGGAGTGTGCAGGAGCAGGATCGGCGCGGTGAGCACGCCCCATACGACGGCGCCGATCTGAGGGATGACCATCGCCGCGGACCTGGCCTCGGCGCGATCGAGCCCGTACCGATCGGCCAGCGACGGTGTGGAGGCGAACTGACGGACCGTCCCGCAGAGCGCACTGATCGCGGTCACGGCGGAGACGAATGTGACGACCACCAGGGCGGCCGGGCCCCACCCGACCCCGGAGAGCAGTGCCCATGAGCCGTACGGGAGCAGCGCAGTGGCGAACCAGCGAACGAGCGCCGGGCGGTCGCGCAGCAGCCGACGTCGGTCCATCGCCAGGACGACCCGGCGACCGGTCCCGGTCAGCGAACGGCTCACCGCACCGCTGGGTCGATGCCCCGGCCGGATCGCCAGCACGGCCGCCAGCGGAGCCAGCGACTGATCCTGGACGGCCAGCGCCAACGACGAGACCGACCCGGACCCGGCCGCCAACGAGGCCAGCGGGATCAGGCCCACACCGGACAGCCCGAGCGAGGTCAGTCCCAGCATGATCACCACCCCGGTCCCGGCCGCGGTCCACAGGGTGCCGGCCGTCAGGGGGTCGGCATGACGCAGGTTCACCACGATGGCCGCAGCCGCCATCACGACGACGCACCAGAGCCAGCCGCGGCCACGAGGAGCAGCGGCATGACGGATCCGCTGCTGCCACATGGCCACTCCCCCGGCCGAGATCGCGGCGGCGATGCCGAGCAACACTGCCGCAAGTGCCGGACCGTGCCGAACGCCGGCCGCATCCGCCAGCACCGCCCCGAGGATCACGCCCGGAACCACCAGCAACGCGACCAGGCCGACCGCACGCCGTCGCAGCAGCACGCCGCGGTCGAGCGGGGTGGACAACACCCACGCCCGCCACTCACGCGAAGCGGTGACCGGCCCGATAGTGATGCAGGCCAGACCGATCAGGGCTGCCCCGGCGATCAACAGCAGCCCCGCGGCCGGCCAGTCCAGCGGCGGGTTGCTCGAGACCGAGGTGTTCAAATCGTTCCAGGTGCCGATCACGATGGCCGGCCCGAACCACAGGATCGCGACGACGATCTCGTACCGCATACCGGTACCGGTCCGGCGGCGTCCGAGAGAAGCGGCCACCCGCAGGTAGCGGGCGAAGCCGGCGGGATCCGTCGACGTCGGAACGGGGGCTGCCCTCGTCACTGACCCACCCGACCGCCGAGATCGCCTTCTCCACCTGGGTTTTCGGGATCCTCACCCCCTGCGTCGTCGGCCTCGACGTCCATCAACTCGACCGACAGCGCCACCTCCGAGTCGGCGACCTCAGCGACGAGATCGGCGTCGTGGCAAGCCATCAGCACGGCCACCCCTGCCCGCTGTTCAGCGGAAATCCTGCGCGCCAACCACTCCCGGCCCTGGACGTCCAGGTTCTGCTCGGGCTCGTCCAAGATCAGCAGTCGGCGCGGACGCACGAAGCAGGACGCCAGACCCATCCGACGACGTTGCCCCTGGGACAAGGTGAACGGGAAACGGTCGCGCTGCTCGGTGAGCCCCAATTCTTCGAGCACCTCGTCGACGATGCCGTCCGGGTGGTCGGCCCCGTGCGCGCGGGCCATGAACTCCAGGTGCTCGCGCACGGTGAGGTCGGTGAACTCGTCACCCGCCCCGAGCCCGAGGGCGACCGCCCCGCGGACCGCCGGGAGGCTGTCCTGATAGGGCGCGCCCCGGAACAGCACCACCCCGGCATCCGGCTCGTCCCAGCCCACCACACACCGCAAGAGGGTCGACTTCCCGGATCCGTTGGACCCGGTCAGCGCCACCACCTCACCCGGCTCGACGGTGAAGCTGACGTTGACCAGCACCGGACTGTCACCGAAAGACTTGCTGACCTCCCGCACCTCGAGCAAGGGCACGATGCGGGCGGGGCGGCGAGGCGCGCTCAGAGCCAGCTGCCGTCTCGTGGACCGCGGACCCAGTTCTTGGTGGGCTGGACCTGCGCCTTGATCGCCACGATCGCCGTGGCACGGACCACCACGCCGCTGCCCGGCGTGGTCTCGTGCAGCCCATCCTCTTCGCGGGCAATCGCGATCCACCGGTTGGCGATCGCGCTCGCCGCCGCGCGATCGGGCAGATCGTGCCCGACGATCACCCTCGTCCCGCTGCTCAACTCGATCCAGACCTCGTGCAGCTGATCGGGTTCAGCCACCGGAGACGCCTGCGTCGGGGGCCGGCGGGCCACCGAGCAGGGACGGCACCGGCGCGGCGGCCGCGTCCAGCACATGCTCGGCCAGGAAGCCGAGAACGACCTCGTACCAGACCTTCGCGTGCCCGGGCGTCAGCACCCAGTGATTCTCCGACGGGAAGTACAGGAACCGATGTGGACTGCGGCCGTCGGCATCGGCCGGCAACCCGGACTTGGACAGCAGGTCGTACCAGAGGCGGATGCCCTGACCGATCGGTACCCGATAGTCCTTGTCGCCGTGGATCACCAGCATCGGCGTATTGATGGAAGAGATGAACAGGTGCGGCGAGTTGCCGGCCGTCATCGACGGCGACATCTCCCGCCCCCAGTAGTTCGCGCCGTCGGTGGTCGGTCCGAACTCGTCGAGTGACCACAGGCTCGCATGCGTGACGACGGCCTTGAAACGATCGGTGTGGCCGGCCACCCAGTTGGCCATGTAGCCGCCGAAGGAGCCGCCCATCGCTGCGGTACGGCTGGCGTCGATGTCGTCCCGGGCCTCGACCTCGTCGGTGACGGCCATCAGATCGGTGAACGGTGCACCGCCCCAGGCGCCCCACCCGCGCTGGATGAAGTCCTGCCCGTAGCCCGTGGACAGCGCGGGGTCCGGCAGCAGGACCGCATAGCCGGCGGCGACCATCATCCACGGAGTCCACCGCCACGACCAGCTGTTCCACGAACCCAGCGGACCGCCGTGGATCCACAGCAGCAACGGCGCGGGGTGATCGGCGTCGGCGCCGTGCGGCAGTGCCAGCCAGCCGCGCACCGCCACACCGTCCGACGCGCTGGCCCTGATGTCCACCAGGGTTCCCGGCAGCTCCGGGTGCCGAGCGGGAGCCGGGAGCTCGACGACGGTTCCGGCGGCCGCACCGATCAGACTGATCCGCACGGGGTGGGCAGGGGTCGCGTAGCTGGTCCGCAGCGCGTACAGCGATGCACCGTCGGGTGACGGCGCCAACTCGGTGTACGAGGCATCGTCATCGGTCAGCTGACGGACACCACCGGCCAGATCGAGGACGAAGACCGGCGACCGGCCGTCCTGGTCCGCGGCCACCAGCAGTCCGGTGCCGTCGGCGGTCCACGCCATGTCGGAGGGCCAGCGATCCCAGTCGGCCGACGGCCTCGACACCGTCCCACCCTGCACGTCCACCACTTCCACGGTCACCTGCGGCGCCAGCTCCGGCGTCGAGAGCCGCTCCCTGATGTACGCGACCCTGGTGCCGTCCGGCGAGAGCAGCGGAGAGAACAGATCGGCGTCCGGGTCGTCCCGCAGCACGCGTCGATCGCCCGACGCCACGTCGATCAGGCAGATGACGCTGCGCTGATCACCCGAACCGACGGGTCGGTGCCATCCGGTGACCACCAGAGTGCCGTCCTGGCTCAGATCCGCACCCTGCTCCCGCAGTGCCCCGTCGGGCGCAGGCGTCAGGTCGCGCAGCTCCAGGCGCCCAACGGCAGTCGATCCTGACGCCCCCGAGAGGTCACCAGCCAGCAGGTGCGGACGGTCAGGACCGAGGTCGTGGTCCCAGAAACGCACCGGATAGCCGTCGTGCAGGATCGCCGAGATCCCGGCGTCCTTGCGGGCTTTGCGGAGCTCGTCGTCGTTCGACAGGTCGGTGGCGCCCGGCAGGACGGGCGCCGGCACGACGACGACCGGCGACTTCGCCGCCGCCATCACACCGGAGAAGCCGCCGATCCGGGAGGCCACCACCCGTGCCTCTCCCAGCCCGGACGGCAGCAGCCAGAGCGGTGCCCGGTCGGTGGCCTCGACGTCATCCGGGTCGGTCCGCTTCGAGGTGAACAGCAGATCTCCGGTGTGCGTGAAGACCGCACTCGACTCACCCGTCGCGCCACGGGTCAGTCGAACCGCCGGCTGCTCCCCCCGCGGGTCGACGCGCCAGAGCGCGCTCTGATATCGGTGCGACTTCGGGTCCGGTGTACTCACGCCGACCACCAGTTGCGAGCCGTCGGGCGAGAGCTTCAAACCGGACATCCGCGGCAGTGCGACGAACTCGTCCAGGTTGTGGAAGGGAGTCGCAGTCGGGGTTCCGGCCTGGTCGCGCCTCCCGGACGAATGGTCGGCAGGCTGCGGATCAGAGGTGTCCATCGATGATGTGCTCACCCTGATTTCCTACCACGTCAGAACGACAGCGACGCGGGCCGAAGGCTCGCCGGAGGTGTCGTGGATGGTCCTGGTGGGTGGGCGTGGCTCCGAAACGGACTCCACGACGACAGCGGCCACAGCAGAACGACAGCGCGTCATCTCCACCCGATCAGGAGCAGTCCCACCGGGACGACGAGGAGTAGACCCGCAACGACGTGCACGCAGACCAGCGAGTACATCGGGAGGGGGCAGGGTCGAAGCAACCGTTCGACCCTGGCGGCCACCGAGCGACCTGCGACCGCCGGGGTCACCTGGGCGAGCGGAGCAACGGGAGATCGATGCGGACCGATCTCTCCGGACGCGCCGGGAACCCCGGCCAGCGCCACCGTGGCCAGCGCTCTGGCCAGCGTCGCCGGGGACGATCGACGGACGGCCCAGTCGTCGGCCAGCATCTCGGTCAGCTCGGCGACCGACTCGGCCGCCGCACGCACCCCCGGCAGCCAGCCCAGTGCGGTGCCCCAGGCCTGGAAGGGCAGGACCAGCAGGTCGTGTCGGCTGCGGACGTGCGCCTTCTCGTGGTCGATCACGGCGACCAGTTCCGCCCGGTCGAGCAGATCGAGCATCCCGGCCGACAGCACCACCCGCGAATGCCACCCGGGCAGCGTGTAGGCCACCGCCATCGAGTGGTCGAGGATGCGAACATCGGCCAGCAGATCGCCGACTTCCCGATCGCTTCCGACGCC
The DNA here is from genome assembly GCF_040546275.1 of Nakamurella sp. UYEF19. Lineage (NCBI taxonomy): Bacteria > Bacillati > Actinomycetota > Actinomycetes > Nakamurellales > Nakamurellaceae > Nakamurella > Nakamurella sp. UYEF19. The sequence continues at coordinate 136,854 of NZ_JBEPNO010000013.1, forward strand.
GCAGCGGTCGGAGGTCACGACGGGGCTGCGTCCGCCGGTCAGCAGGTCGAGCAACAGCCGATGGGCCCGGCGCCGTCGCACGGTCAGGATGACGCTGCGGATGAGCACGCCGAACAGGATCAGGGCCGCGGAGGTGGCGAGCGTGCCGCTGATGATGCCGTGGCCCGTCATCCCCACCAGGGCCTGTCCGTCGAACAGTCGCTGCAGCCACCGAAACAGGGCGGTGGCGATGTTGTTGCCGAGAGGTTCGAGGGCGATGACGAAGCCTGCTCCCACGAGACAGACGCCGGCGGACAGGCAGACGGCCTGCCAGAGCACCAGCGCCGCGCGAGGAGCACGTCTGGTCCACGAGGCCCTGGCGAGCAGGGCACTGAGCGGCGCGGCCAGCAGGACCGAGGTCACTGCCAGACCCACCGCCAGGACGGTTGCGACCGGCACGTGGACCAATCTACGGCTGTGAGGGATCTCTCGCGGTCAGCGACCGTCGAGGGCCCGGCGGAGGGCCTCGATGTCCTCCGGTGAGACGGCTCCGACGAACCGGGCCAGGGCGTCATCACGATCGCCTGCGGTGTCCAACACCTGCCGCATCAACTCGGCGGTGTGCTCCTCGCGACCGGCGACGGCCTCGTAGGTATGGGCCCGGCCATCCCTGGCGCGGCGCACGATGCCCTTGCCCTCCAGACGGGACAACACGGTCAGCACCGTGGTCACGGCCAGCTCACGACCGGTCAGCGCATCGGTGACCGCTCGCGCCGTCATCGGCTCGACCGCGTCCCACAGGACGTCGACAACTGCACGTTCCAACTCACCACGGCCAACCACGTCTGTACCTTCCCATGCGCTCGCTGAGGATTCTACTTCCCGTAGAACTTCTACGAGTTGTCGAATATGATGGAGCCATGTCAGCCAGCGTCGCCGGTGCGCAGTCCGGCCTCAACCCTCGGCATCTCACGCCCAGGGAAGATCAGGTCCTGCGCCTCATCGGGCTGGGCCTCACCAATCGTGAGATCGGGGGGCGACTCGGGATCGCGGAGAAGACCGTCAAGAACACCGTGACGGTCGTCCTGGCCAAGCTGGGTCTGCAACGCCGGACCCAGGCGGTCATCTACGTCACGGTACGGCGAATCGCCGCCGATCAGGCTGCCGCCCAGCATCGGGGTTGACCGACTCGCCGCTGACTGCTCGGACGCCGCACAGCTTTCCGACGACGGCGGCGGCCTGCGCAGGACGGCCGGGACAGGAAGCGTTCACCCCGGACCGCAGAACGGGCGACTGGTGGTGGCTGCGGTCACAAAACAGTCTCAAATCGACGCGTGGCGTTCGCCACGGGCGAAGTCCGGGCATTTTCGACGTATCCAATGGCACCATGAACTGGTCCTAGTCAATGTTCGAGTAGTACACCGGTCCGAAACGGTCGCGGCCTCGAACCTCAGATCACCACCGGGTGAATGTGCTGTCACACATTCGCTCCGGTGGGAACAGACCGATGTCCCAGGACGTCGGAATAGAGGTACACGTAAGCCACCGTTCCTCGGTGGCCGTAGATGGGAGGACGACATGACCGGAACCCTGGCCATTCCCGCAGCACTCACCGCAGCAGACCGTTGCGACCGGTGTGGAGCCGCAGCGGCGGTAAGAGCGGTACTTCCCAAGGGCGGCGAGCTGCTGTTCTGCGCCCACCACGCACGCGAGCACTCCGCGCGCCTCGAAGAGTTGGCCGCGAGCCTCTACCGCGCCGAGAACTGAACACTCCGGCGTTCCGTCCGGCTCGGGCCGGCGGGCACCAGTAGTCCTCCGCTCAGGGGCGGACCGCCACGGCGGTCTGCTCCTGCTGCTTTTTCTCCGGCCGTACCACTCCCTCCAATCCCCCGTTGCATCCGATCTGGTTCCCGGTGTGACCCACCAATGGCCCGGATGGACGTGTTTGCGTGCTCAAGACCCGGTACACGGGTCTGCCCGCCACCCAGACCGAGACCAGGCAGGTTTCGACGCGGGCAGTGCGGATGCGGAATGATGGACGGGCCCGGTCCGTGCCGGGTAGTTCTCACCGCCCGGCCCGAGAGGTGTTCCGACGATGTCCGCCCCACCCGAACATGCCGGCGGTCGCCGCGTTGCTCCTGCCCCGGTTGCTCGTGGGGTGTCGTGGCCGATCACGAGCGATGTCGGACCCCGTCCGCCGCGGGCAGACGCCTTCGCCGCATTCCTGACGTTCCTCGCCGGCGCCGCCGGGCTGGCACAGATCTTCCTCTCGTGGAGTTCCACGGTCACCGGTGTTGGCCTGCAGGACGCGAACGGCGGCATCACCGGCTGGGAGCGCTACCAGGCCGCCCGCGCCGCCGGCTCCCTGTCCGTGCGGGACACCGTCACCGCCTTCTCCGTGGTCGGCACCGCGATGGCCGGTGCTGCGCTCATCCTGCTGGCGCTGGCCATGCTGACCCCGATCGACCACCGCCCGCTCGGAACGGTCACGCTGGTGTTGTCGCTGGTGTCCCTCGGCGGCGCCGGGTGGTGGCTCGTTCGGGGCCACCACACCTTCAACCAGTCGATCGGCGACCTGTTCTCCGCGGCGGGGCCCGGTTGGTACCTCTTCCTCGTCGCCGGTCCGGTCGGCATCGTCGGCGCGGCCAAAGCCATCGCCACCGGCTGAAGGTCCGGCGGTAGGTCCGGCCCAGCAGGTCCGGCCCTTGCCATGGCTGTCAGGCCGACACCCCGCCACCAGCACCGACCCTGTGGCATTGCGTAGGGTCGATGTGTGTCGTCGAGCCCTGAAATCGTCCCCGTCGAGCAGCCCGGTTCGCACCCGTCGGCGTTCGATTCGCTGTACCGCCACGGTTTCGCCCGGGTCGCCGCCTGCACCATGCCGTCCCGGATCGCCGACCCTGCGGTGAACGCCGCCACCGTCCTCGACATCGCACGGGACTGCGACGCACAGGGGGTCGCGGTCGCCCTGTTCCCCGAACTGGCGCTGTCCGGCTATGCCATCGACGACCTGCTCGGGCAGGACGTGCTGGTGGACGCCGTGTCCGAGGCGGTGGCGACGGTGGTGGAGGCCTCGGTCGACCTGCTGCCGGTGCTGGTGGTCGGCGCACCGGTCCGCCACCGGGCGCGGTTGTTCAACGTCGCGCTGGTCATCCACCGAGGCGTCCTGCTCGGCGTGGTACCGAAGATCCACCTGCCGAACTATCGGGAGTTCTACGAACGGCGACAGTTCGCCTCGGGCGACGGAGTGACGGGTCAGCAGATCACCGTCGGCGGGCACACAGCCCCGTTCGGAATCGAGAACCTCTTCACCGCAACGGATGTGCCAGGCCTGAGCATCGGCGTCGAGATCTGCGAGGACATGTTCGTCCCGGTACCGCCGTCCAGCGGGCTCGCGCTGGCCGGCGCCAGCGTGCTGCTGAACCCGTCCGGCAGCCCCATCACCATCGGTCGCGCCGACACCCGCAGCCTGCTGTGCCGCTCGCAGTCGATCCGGTGCCTGTCCGCCTACCTCTACGCCGCCGCCGGCCAGGGTGAGTCGACCACCGACCTGAGCTGGGACGGGCAGACCAGCATCTTCGAGAACGGTGCCCTTCTCGCCTCCGGCAAGCGGTTCGCGGGCGGCGCCGTGATCACCGTCGCGGACGTCGACCTCGACCTCCTGCGGCAGGAGCGGGCCCGGATGGGCACGTTCGAGGACAACCGACGCGCGAACGCGAATGGTGTTGTCCACCAGGACATCCCGTTCACCCTGGCACCGCCGGACGGCGATCTCGGACTGCTTCGGGAGGTCGAGCGGTTCCCGTTCGTCCCGGCCGACCCCGACCGGCTGGCCCAGGACTGCTACGAGGCCTACAACATCCAGGTCGACGGGCTGATCCAGCGCCTGCGGGCGACCAGGACCAGCAAGGTGGTGATCGGTGTTTCCGGCGGGCTCGACTCGACCCACGCGCTGATCGTCGCCGCTCGCGCGATGGACCTGATGGGGTTGCCGCGCACCAACGTGCTCGGGTTCACCATGCCGGGCTTCGCCACCAGCGACGGCACGAAGTCGAACGCGCACGCCCTGATGAACTCGCTCGAGATCACCGCTGCCGAGATCGACATCCGGCCCGCGGCAAGGCAACTGCTGTCCGACCTCGGGCATCCGTTCGCCCGCGGCGAGGAGGTCTACGACGTCACCTTCGAGAACGTGCAGGCCGGCCTGCGGACCGACTACCTGTTCCGGCTGGCCAACTCCCGCGGCGGGATCGTGCTCGGTACCGGGGACCTCTCGGAGCTGGCGCTCGGGTGGAGCACCTACGGCGTCGGCGACCAGATGTCTCACTACAACGTCAATTCCGGCGTCCCGAAGACGCTGATCCAGCACCTGATCCGCTGGGTCGGCGGGAACGGTGACTTCACTCCGGAGGTCGGGGTGATCCTGCGCTCGATCCTGTCCACCGAGATCTCGCCGGAGCTGATCCCGGTGAAGGAGGGCGCGCGACCGCAGAGTACGGAGGCCTCGATCGGGCCATACGAGCTCCAGGATTTTACCCTGTTCTACGTGCTGCGGTTCGGCTTCCGACCGTCCAAGATCGCCTTCCTGGCCCGTCACGCCTGGTCCGATGTGGCGGCCGGCGACTGGCCGGTCGGGTTCCCGGAGGACCGGCGACGGGCCTACGACCTGACGGAGATCCGCCGGTGGCTGGTCGTCTTCGTCGGCCGCTTCTTCGGGTTCGCGCAGTTCAAGCGATCGGCGATGCCCAACGGCCCCAAGGTGTCTGCCGGTGGATCACTGAGTCCCCGCGGCGACTGGCGGGCGCCGTCCGACGGGAACGCCACGGTCTGGCTGGACGAGATCGAGCGGAACGTCCCGCCGGCCTGACACGACGCAGAGCAGGCCGAATTTCCTACCTGCTCGGGCCCCGCGGGTCGGAAGTCGTCCAACCTCAGAGCATGCCCAACAGGTGGTCACGGCGTCGCTCGAGCACCTCGGCGGCCGCAGCGGCCGACGGCGGGCCGGGGACGGCGCGGCGGATCTGCGAGTGCACCTGCGCGTGCGGTGACCCGGTGCGGGCGGCTACCCGGCCGACCAGCTGGTTGACCTCGCGGCGGAGCTCCGCCGCGGCACGCCAGCCGGCGTGCCCGTCCGAGAGCCCGTCGGCGTTCGGGACGACGACGGCGCCCTCGATGCCGAACAGGTCCGGCCCGCCGAGCTGGTGGTTGCGCGCGGCGGTGTCGACCCGGCGTCGCAGGTCCGAGTCGCGGCGGGCGAGCACCGCGGCGGTCTGCTCGGCGGTGAGCAGTCCGGGGAGGCCGAGGTAGGCCTCGTCGTCCTCGCTGACGGGGCCGCCGACGAGCGGCGCTGCGGTCACCGCACGACCGGAGTGCAACACGTGCGCGAATTCAGCCTGCGAGTCGAGCATCTCGAACTCGGACACCTCGCGCTCGGCCGGCTCCGGCGCAGGCATGTCGAGGGCCATTTCGTCGTCATCTGTGCCCTTGGGCGGCGGCGCCATCACGTAGTTGCGGTCGATCTCCATCTCGGCAGCCAACGTCAGGAGCGGCCGGACGGCCGGTAGGAAGACGGTGGCGGATTCGTTGATGCCGCGCGCACGAACCACGCGGCCGACGGCCTGCGCGAAGAACAGCGGCGTCCGGTAGCTCGTCATCCAGGCCAGGCAGGCGGCCCGCGGGACGTCGACGCCCTCGGAGATCATCCGCACGCAGACCGCGATCCGGCGCGTGGAGGTACGGAACTCCTCGATCTTCTTCGAGGCCTTGGGGTCGTCGGACAAAATCAGCATCGGCTGCTCGCCGGTCAGCCGTTTGACCACCCCGGCGTACGCCCTGGCGTCGTCCTGGTCGCTGGCCAGGACCAGGCCGGCGGCGTCGGGCATCCCGGTGGCACGCAGGTGGGTGATCCGCTCGTCCATCGCGGCGATGACGTGCGGCACCCAGCCACCCGACGGGTCGAGGGCCGTCTTCCAGGCCGCGGCCTCGACCGACTTGGTACCGGCGTCGGTCAGCGAGGCGGCGACCACCTCACCGGCGTTGTTCCGCCAGCGGGAGACACCGGTGTAGGCGGCGAACACCACCGGGCGGACCACGGTGTCGGCCAGCGCCTGCCGGTACCCGTAGGTGTAATTGGCGATCGAGCGCAGCAGGTCGCCGTCCATCTCGTATCCGACGAACGGGATGCGCTCGTCGGCGCGGGTCCGGAACGGGGTACCCGTCAGCGACAGCCGCCGGTGCACGTCGGCGAAGGCCTCGGCGATCGCCTCGCCCCAGCTGAGACCGTCACCGGCGTGGTGAATCTCGTCGAGGATCACCAGCGAGCGCTTCCGGCCGGATCTGGCGGCGTGGATGATCGGCCGGCCGGCCACCTGCGCGTACGTCGTGACGTATCCGTGCGCCCCGTCCGGCACCGGACCCTGCGCGTTCGTCATCGTCGGGTCGAGGGTCAGGCCGACCGCCGCGGCGGCGTCGGCCCACTGCGTCCGGAGATGGTCGGTCGGCGCCACCACGATGATGCGGTCGACCACCCGGCTGATCAGCAGCCGACCGGCGACGGCGAGGGCGAACGTGGTCTTGCCGGCGCCCGGGGTGGCGGTGACCAGGAAATCCCTGGTGCCGGCCGCCTCGTAGGAGGCCAACGCCTCCTGCTGCCAGGCACGCAGACGCGAGGGATCCACGCCGATCGGGACGAAGGCCATGACCTGCTCCCCCACCCGTCGCTCTCGAACCGATCCGAACACCGCGCCGGGGTCGAACACCGGTCCGGTCGAGGCTACCGGCGCCCCCCGACAATCGCCGCCACCGCACGCCGACGGCGCAAGAAGTGTCACAACTTCGTCGCGTTCTGGGATGTCCTTTCCCGCAACCGGGCGGCGAACAGGCATGCTCGGGGGGTGAGAAGTGCCAGCCACTCTGAGGACGAGCGGAGACAACTCCCTCGCCGGCCGCCCGCGCAGTCCTTGCACGCCGTCTCCGGCCAGGTCGCCGGTCCGGCGCAGGATCGCCGTGAGCAGTTCGATCAGCGCGAGCAGTTCGATCAACCCGCCAACGGCGCGCCTGTCAACGGCTCGTCGACGAGCGCCACCGTGGCCATCCACTTCGCGCAACCCGATCCCGGTCACCAGGCCCCCTCGCCGGCCGACAACCTGACCGTTCCCTGGCATCGGCACGCCACCGGGCCATTGGTTCGCGAGAGCGTCACCCCGGTCGATCCGGGCACCGTCGTCCGGGTGCGGCATCGCTGGCGCAAGGTCGCCGGCCGCACCTTGTCGAAGGCCTGGGCCGATTCGCTCTTCGGGATGAGCTCGCAGGCCGCCTTCTGGTCGGCGCTGTCGACTGCGCCGCTGCTGCTCGCCCTGCTCGGGTCGGTGGGCTTCGTGGCCAACTGGTTCGGACCGGACACCATCATCAAGGTGCGCGAGCAGATCGATCTGTTCCTCCGGGGCCTCTTCAACGAGGAGGTGGCGCAGAACCTGGTCGGCAAGACGGTGGACACCATCCTGAACAACGGCCAGGCCGACGTCGTCTCCGTCGGCTTCCTGATCAGCCTCTGGGCCGGGTCCTCGGCGATGAGCGCCTTCATCGAGTCGATCACCATCGCCTATGGCCAGCACGAGGTCCGCCACCCCGTGGCCGAACGGTTCTTCGCGCTCGGGCTGTACCTCGCCGCGCTGATCGCCGGGGTGTTCCTGCTGCCCCTGCTGGCCATCGGTCCCGACGCGCTACCGCAGTTGTTCCCGGAGAACTGGCGCGAGCAGGTGCGAACCATCGTGGGGATCGCCTACTACCCCGGACTGGTCATCGGATTGGTGCTGCTGCTGACCACGTTGTACAAATTGGCCCCAAAACATCGACATGCCTGGAAACGCGGGATACCGGGCGCGCTGCTGGCTGCGCTGGTATTCCTGGTGGCCAGCTTCGGGCTCCGTTTGTACCTGGCCTACGTCTACACGCACGGACTCACCTACGGCGCCCTTGCGGTGCCGATCACCTTCCTGCTCTTCTACTACTTCGTGGCCATGGCGATCATCATCGGAGCGCAGTTCAACAATGCGCTGCTGGAGTACTACCCGCCACGCCGCACGAAACGAGAAATTCGGCGCTGGCAGCGATACGACCCTGAGAGGCACGCTGCTGCGGCAGTCGATCCCCAGGCCTGAACTGGGCCATCCGGGTGACTTCGCCGCGTGGTGATTCGCGCAGGCAACTAGATTCTCCCAAAACCCGGCGTCGACACGGCCGCTCCTGCCATGATTGCCGCGCGAACCCCCGCTCGACCTCCACGAGATGACTCCGGCGATGTAGATCTCCGGCGATGAATGGCGCCATTCGTCGAAATTTCCCTCGCCGGCCCGACGGATCATTGGCGCGCCTGTCCTTCCGGAGCCGAATCAATAACCAGTACGGGTCCGCAAGCCAGCCGACGTATTCCCGAAAGGATCAAACATGACGAATGCTCGGCATTTCCCGGCCCGGCGGAAGTATCTCGCCGCTGTCGGTTCGGTTCTCTGCGCGATCGGCCTGACGAGCCTGGCTGCCACCCCGGCCCAGGCGTCGGCCGTACTGTCAGCCCCTCATGTCGCTGCCCCTCATGTCGCAGCGTCTGATGTCACAGCGTCTGATGTCACAGCGTCTGATGTCACAGCGGCATCGACGCCGGCCACGTACTCACCGGTGATCGGCGGGACCTATGCCGCCCTCACCCCCGGCCGCATCCTCGACACCCGCACCGGCCTCGGTGGCCATGGTCAGGTCGGGGCCAATCAGACCGTGGACCTACAGGTCACCGGGCACGGCGGAGTCCCGGGAAGCGGAGTGGCCGCCGTCGTCATCAACGTCACGGTCACCGCACCCACTGCCGGCGGGTACATCACCGTCTACCCGTCGCACCACGGCCGCCCCTTCGCGTCGAACCTCAATTACGTGGCAGGACAGACGGTCTCGAATCTGGTGACGGTCCCGGTCGGTTCGGACGGGAAGATCCAGATGACCAGTACCTCCAGTGGGAAGGCCCAGCTCGTCGGGGATGTCCAGGGCTACTTCCGAGCCGGCCAGGTCTTCGCCCCCGGCACGTTCCACTCCCTGGCACCGGCCCGCGTCCTGGACACCCGCAACAACATCGGCGTCTCCGGCAAGGTGGCCGCCCAGGGCACCATCGGCGTCCAGGCGACCGGCCGCGGCGGTGTCCCGACCTCCGGTGTCAGCGCGGTCGTCCTGAACGTCACCGTGACCGCCCCGACCGCGTCGGGCAGTATCACGGCCTATCCGACCGGGACCTCGCGGCCTTTCGCCTCCAACCTCAACTTCGTCGCTGGGCAGACCGTGCCGAACCTGGTCATCGTTCCGGTCGGTAGCGGCGGAAAGATCGAGCTGATCAACAGTTCGGCCGGCCAGACCCACCTGATCGCCGACGTCCAGGGTTACTTCCTGGCCGGGAGCACACCCTCCACCGGTGTCTTCCGCGCCCTCGCACCGTCACGCATCCTGGACACCCGCAGCGGTCAGGGTGGTAGCCATCGCGCCGCTGCCGGCGGCGAGACCAGGATCCACGTGAACGGCCGTGGCGGGGTACCCGCCATCGGCGTGAGCGCGGTCGTGGTCAACGTGACGGCCACCGGCGCCTCGGCGTCGGGCAACCTGGTCGCCTACCCGACGGGTGTCGCCAAGCCCTACGCGTCGAACCTGAACTTCAAGGCGGCGCAGAACGTGCCCAACCTGGTCATCGTTCCGGTCGACTCATACGGCTGGATCAGCCTGAGCAACAACTCGACCGGATCCACCGACGAGATCGCCGACGTGGCCGGATATTTCATCGGCGGCGGCACGGAACCGACCATCCTCGGCCCGAACGGCTACGGTCCCTTCACGATGGGCATGACGGCGGCGCAGGCCAAGGCCGTGTACCCGCAACTCAACGTGCAGCACGCCAGCGGCAACCCGAGCGGTTGCTGGTTCGCCACGACCGAGGGTGCCGGCTTCACCTTCAACAAGGGCACCACAGCACTGTCCTTCATCACGCCGCAGCACAACATCCGGACCGGTGACGGCATCGCGGTCGGCCAAACGGTCGGCAGCGTGCTCGACCGGTTCCCGTGGACCGGCACCAGTCCCGACTACCCCGACGTCATCAGTGCCGTCACGCAGGCCGACTCGACCAAGCCGTACCCACAGGCACGCGAGTACTGGATGACCTCGAGCGGACCTCGCGGTAGCGACGGGCAGGTGCTACGCAACGACACCATCCACACCATCAGCCTCAACCTGAACGAGGGCTGCTTCGACTGATCGCGCGCTGTCGCGCTCCCGTCGTGGTTCCCTCGCTGCCGGCCTGCCCCATCCGGGGCGGGCCGGCAGTTCGGTGCGTGGGTCAGGCCTTGCCCTTGGGCATCGACTCGTAGATCTTCTTGCAGTCCGGGCAGACCGGCGAACCGGGCTTGGGGGACTTGGTGACCGGGAAGGTCTCCCCGCAGAGCGCCACCACCATGTTCCCCATCACGGCGCTCTCGGCGATCTTTGCCTTGCGCACGTAGTGGAACATCTTGGGAATGTCGTTGCCGGTGCTGTCGGTGGTCAGCTCGTCCGGCTTCTCGAGTACCTCGGTCGACGTCATGGCTGGTCCTTCAACTGTGGGTCCGACGGATGGTCATCTCACCGCCGACCACGACCCTTCCCGGCCTGGCGAAGAACCCGGTTTGGCACCGCGGCTCCTGCCATGATGCCATCGTCGGGTGAATGCGGACCTCGAGATCCTGCCCGAAGTAGCCGATGCGCTCGCCGGCGGTGGTCCCGTCGTCGCTCTCGAGTCCACCATCCTGGCCCACGGCCTGCCTCGCGGTGACAACCGGCGGATCGCCGACCAGATCGAGGGGCAGGTCAGGGCCTCGGGCGCCGTGCCGGCCACCATCGCCGTGCTCGACGGCCGGGTGCGGATCGGCCTCGGTCCCGCCGACCTCGACCGGCTCTGCGAATCCGACGACATCGCCAAGCTCTCGGTCCGAGACCTCGGCGTCGCACTGGCGCTGCATCGGGACGGAGCGACGACCGTGGCCTCCACCTCGGCCCTCGCCCACCGGGCCGGCATCGGCGTCTTCGCCACCGGCGGCCTCGGTGGGGTCCACCGCGGAGCCGCCCAGAGTTTCGACATCTCGGCCGACCTCGGCGTGCTGGCCTCCACCCCGGTCCTCGTCGTGTGCGCGGGAGTGAAGTCGATTCTCGATGTCCCCGGCACGCTGGAGTACCTCGAGACGCTGTCGGTGCCGGTCCTGGGCTACCGGACCGATGCCTTTCCCGGCTTCTACCTGTCGGACTCGGGCTACCGGGTGCCGTGGCGGGTCGAGACCCCGGAGCAGGCCGCAGACGTGGTCCTCGCCCGCCGGGCGCTGCACACCGACGGCGCCGGGGTGGTGCTGGCCAACCCCATCCCGGTCGATCAGCAGCTCGACATCGACCTGCACGACCGCACGCTGGCCGCCGGGCTCGCCCTGCTGGAGGCGAACCACGTGACCGGCAAGGACGTCACGCCGAGGCTGCTCGAGTTCTTCCACAGTTCCACGCACGGTGCGAGCCTGCGGGTCAACGTCGACCTGGTCCTGGGCAACGCGGCCCTGGCCGGTCAGGTCGCGGTGGCTCTCTCCCTGACCCTCGCACAGGCAGCCTCCGCGTCATGACGTCCCGTCCCTACGCCGGCTCGGCCGATGCGCGTATCACGGCTGCCCGCCCGCATGTGACGGTGGTCGGTGATGTCGGGCTCGACGTGGTCGCCAAGCTCGCCGGGGCCGTCGTCTTCGGCCAGGACACCCGGGCCGCGGTGGCCGTGGCGCCGGGCGGCGCGGGCGGCAACACCGCCGCCTGGTTGGCCCGTCAGGACGTTGACGTCTCGCTGATCGCCAGGGTCGGAGCGGACGAGGCGGGCCGAACCGCCGCCACCGAACTGACGGCGGCCGGGGTCGACTGCCGGTTCGCGGTCGACCCCCACCTGCCGACCTGCTGCGTCGTGGTACTGGTGGCACCCGACGGTGACCGCACCATGCTGGCCGACCGCGGCGCGAACGCCGCCTTCGCACCGGAGGACGTGATGCTACCCGAGGTCGCCGGACGCGCGCACCTGCACCTGTCCGGATATGTGTTGCTGGACAACGGTTCCCGACCCGCCGGGCTGGCCGCCCTGGCCCTGGCGCGGGCGGCCGGGTGGACCACCTCGGTGGATCCGCAGGCGGCGAACCACATCCCGTCCGTCGGCGCCGAGACCTTCCTGTCCTGGGTGGACGGCGTGGACCTGTTGCTGCCCAACGACTCCGAGCTCGGCGCGCTGGGCGGGGTGGAGGCCGTGCTCGGCGTCGCCGACGCGGTCGTCGTCACCCACGGCCGTCACGGCGCCTCCTGGTACTCGGCGGACGCCCGGGTCAGCGCACCCGCCCCGCAGATCCACGAGACCGACTCCACCGGCGCCGGCGATGCGTTCAACGCCGGTCTGCTGGGAGCCTGGCTCGCCGGGGCCGACCCGCTGACGGCACTCCAGGCCGGTGTTGCGGCCGGCACCGCGGCCGCCGCCCACGTGGGTGCGCGTCCGCGCGAATAGAGGCCCCGGCGCAGCGCCGGTTGCTAGTTCAGACGCTCGAAGATGACCGCCATGCCCTGGCCGCCGCCCACGCACATGGTCTCCAGCCCGATCGACTTGTCGCGTGACCGCAGACCGTTGAGCAGGGTGTTGGTGATCCGCGCTCCCGTCATGCCGAACGGATGGCCGACGGCGATGCTGCCGCCGTTGACGTTCAGCCGGTCGAGGTCGATCCCGAGCTCCTGGTAGCTCGGGATCACCTGGGCGGCGAAGGCTTCGTTGATCTCGACCAGGTCGATGTCGTCGATCGTCATGCCGGCGAGGGCGAGCGCCTTCCTGCTGGCCTGTACCGGGCCGAGACCCATGATCTCCGGTGACAGACCGGACACACCGGTGGCGATCACGCGGGCCAGCGGAGTGATCCCCAGTTCCGCGGCACGGGTGTCGCTCATGATCACCAGGGCGGCCGCGCCGTCGTTCAGCGGGCACGCGTTTCCGGCGGTGATGGTGCCATCCGGCCGGAAGACCGGCTTCAGGCCGGACAGCGCCTCGAGGGTCGTACCGGCGCGCGGGCAGTCGTCGGTCTCCACCACCGAGCCGTCGGGAAGCGTCAGCGGGGTGATCTCCCGCTTCCAGAACCCTTCCGCACCAGCCGCTTCGGCGAGATTCTGCGAGCGGCAGGCGAACTCGTCCTGCTCGACCCGGCTGACGGACCGCAGGCCGGCGACGTTCTCCGCCGTCTGACCCATGGCGATGTAGATGTCCGGCACGTCGCCGTCCTCACGCGGGTCGTGCCAGGTGTCGGCTCCGCCCGCCGACCGTGCCGCCGAACGGCCCTGCGCATCGGCATAGGTCTTGTTGGTCCACGGGTTTCGCGCCTTCGGGTCAGCCATCGGGTCGTACGGCGGGCTGTCCGCGGTGCCGTACACGGCCCGGCTGACGGCCTCGACGCCGGCCGAGACGAACACGTGGCCCTCGCCCGCCCGGATGGCGTGCATTGCCATCCGGGTGGTCTGCACGCTGGACGAGCAGTACCGGGTGATGGTCGCGCCGGGCACGGTGTCCAGTCCGAGCGCAACGGCAACCACCCTGGCCATGTTGAAACCCTGTTCACCGCCGGGTGATCCGCAGCCAAGAAGCAGGTCGTCGATGGTGTTCGGGTCGAGCTCGGGAACCTGGTCGAGCGCGGCCCTGACGATCTGCACGGCCATGTCGTCCGGGCGCATGCCCTTCAACGATCCTTTGAACGCTCGGCCGATCGGAGAGCGGGTGGCGGCGACGATGACGGCTTCAGGCATCTTCAGTTCCCTTCGGTTGCGGTGATCTTCGGGTTGGCCGGTGCGACCGTCCAGGTGTCGCGCCCGGCCAGCAGGCCGGCGAGATCCCCATGGCCCTGCCTGGTGATGGCCGTTTCGATCTGTGCCGACATGCCGTCCTCGTAGGTCGGCCGGTCGACGTCCCGGAAGACGCCGATCGGGGTGTCGGCCAACGTCTCCGGGTGCGAGAGCCGGGTCAGCGCGAACGCCAGGGTCGGGTCCGCGGCGTGTGCGTCGTGCACCAGCGGCTCGACCCCCGGCGGCAGCGAGTTGGTGTCGATCACCGCGAGACGCCCGGTGCTGTCGGCGATCACGGCCTTCTCGCCGTCAGCGCCGAAGGTGATGGGCCGGCCGTGCTCCAGCCGGATGGTGACGTCGTCCCGGGTGGCCGAGTCCTTCAGCGGGTCGAAGGCGCCGTCGTTGAAGATGTTGCAGTTCTGGTAGATCTCGACCAACGCGGTCCCGTGGTGTGCAGCGGCGGCCCGCAGGACGGAGGTGAGGTGCTTGCGGTCGGAGTCGATGGTGCGGGCGACGAAACTCGCTTCGGCGCCGATGGCGAGCGACAGTGGGTTGAACGGCGCGTCCACCGACCCCATCGGTGAGGACTTGGTCTTCTTCCCGACCTCCGAGGTCGGTGAGTACTGACCCTTGGTGAGCCCGTAGATGCGGTTGTTGAACAGCAGGATCTTCAGATTGACGTTGCGGCGCAAGGCATGGATGAGGTGGTTGCCGCCGATGGACAGGGCGTCACCGTCGCCGGTCACCACCCAGACGGACAGATCCGGTCTGGTCGCCGCCAGCCCGGTGGCGATGGCCGGCGCCCGCCCGTGGATCGAATGCATCCCGAAGGTATTGAGGTAGTAGGGGAACCGGGCGGCGCAGCCGATGCCGGAGATGAAGACGATATTCTCCCGCGCCAACCCGAGTTCGGGTAGGAAGCCCTGCACCGCAGCCAGAATCGCGTAGTCCCCGCAGCCGGGGCACCAGCGCACCTCCTGGTCGGACTTGAATTCTTTCGCAGTCTGCTTCGATTCCGCCCTCGGCACCGCGCTCAAGGACAGCGGGACCATCGGCCCGGTCGGGATGACCGTCATCTCGTTTCCCCCGTCCCCACGGTCGATGTCTCCGCGCCCACGGTCGATGTCTCCGCGCCCACGGTCGATGTCTCCGCACCCACGGTCGATGTCTCCGCACCCACCATCATGGTCGATCGGCCGAAGGCTCCGGCCGTACCGATCGGAGCGGGCGAGAAGGTGCCGTCCAGCACGGATTCGACGGCCCCGACCAGCTCCT
Source organism: Nakamurella sp. UYEF19 (assembly GCF_040546275.1). Classification (NCBI taxonomy): domain Bacteria; kingdom Bacillati; phylum Actinomycetota; class Actinomycetes; order Nakamurellales; family Nakamurellaceae; genus Nakamurella; species Nakamurella sp. UYEF19. The sequence continues at coordinate 151,998 of NZ_JBEPNO010000013.1, forward strand.
TGATCCGGAACGGCAATCCGCGCACCTGGTTCACGCTGATCACGTCGACCAGGAACAACCCCCGGAGCAACAGGGCCAGTTGACCGAGGTTCATCTCCGGCACCACCACCCGGCGGTAGCCGCGCAGCACGTCTTCGATGTTGCGGGGCAACGGATTCAGGTGCCGCACGTGGGTGCGGGCCACCCGGATCCCCTTCGAGCGCAGCGCAGCCACTGCCCCGGCAATGGGCCCAAAGGTGGAACCCCAGCCCAGCAGCAGGATCTCGGCGTCGCCGGTCGGGTCGTCGACGACCAGCGGGTCGACACTCGCCGCGATGCCGGCGACCTTCGCCGCCCTGGTCCTGACCATGTGGTCGTGATTCGCCGGGTCGTAGCTGATGGCGCCGGTCCCGTCGGCCTTCTCGATGCCGCCGATGCGGTGCTCGAGTCCTTTCGTCCCCGGGACCGCCCACGGCCGGGCCAAGGTCGCGGGATCCCTCTGGTAGGGCCAGAAGTCGTCACCGTGGTTGGGCTTCGTGGTGAACGACACGGTCAGGTCGGGTAGGTCGGTGACCGCCGGGATGAGCCACGGCTCGCTGCCGTTGGCGAGGTACCCGTCGGAGAGCAGGAAGACCGGCGTGCGGTAGGTGGTGGCGATGCGCACCGCCTCCAGCGCCGCGTCGAAGCAGTCCGACGGTGAACACGCCGCGACGACCGGTACCGGCGCTTCGCCGTTGCGGCCGAACATCACCTGCATGAGGTCGGCCTGCTCGGTCTTGGTGGGCAGCCCGGTGGACGGTCCCCCGCGCTGGACGTCCACGATCACCAGCGGCAACTCGAGCGCCACAGCCAATCCAACGGCCTCGCTCTTGAGCGCGACACCGGGCCCGGAGGTACTGGTGACACCGAGCGCGCCGCCGTAGGACGCGCCGATGGCCGCTGACACACCGGCGATCTCGTCCTCGGCCTGGAAGGTGCGGACGCCGAAGTTCTTCAGCGCCGACAGTTCGTGCAGGATGTCCGAGGCCGGCGTGATCGGGTACGTCCCGAGGAACAGCGGGAGCCCGGAGCGCTGCGAGGCGGCGACGAGACCGTAGGCCAGCGCCTGGTTCCCGCGGATCGTCCGGTAGGTACCGGCGGGCAACGGGGCGGGCGCGATCTCGTAGTGCACAGCAAAACCCTCGGTGGTCTCACCGTAGGACCAGCCGGCCTCGAGCGCGATGAGGTTGGCGCGCAACACCTCCGGCAGATGGGCGAACTTCGCCTCCAGAAACCGCCTGGTTCCCTCCAACGGCCGGTGGTAGAGCCAGGACAACAGTCCGAGGGCGAACATGTTCTTGGCCCGCTCGGCCTCCTTGCGGTGCAGCCCGACCTCCTTCACCGCCTCCACCGTCATCGAGGTGAGAGCCAGGGCGTGGACCTGGTAACCGTCGAGGGTGCCGTCCTGGCGCGGGTCTGCGGCATAGCCGACCTTGGTCAGGTTCCGCGTGGTGAACTCGTCGGTGTCCAGGATCACCATGCCGTCACGGGGCAGATCGGCGAGGTTGACCTTGAGCGCGGCCGGGTTCATCGCCACCAGCACGGTCGGAGCGTCGCCCGGCGTCATCACCGCGTGGTCGGCGAACTGCAGCTGGAAGGCGGAGACTCCCGGCAGAGTGCCTGCAGGGGCCCGGATCTCGGCCGGGAAGTCCGGCAGCGTCGACAACCCGTTGCCGAAGGCCGCCGTCTCCACGGTGAACCGGTCACCGGTCAGCTGCATGCCGTCGCCGGAATCGCCGGCGAACCGGATGACGACCTGCGACAGCGTCTCGACGCTCTTGGCGCCGGCTTTCGCTGCTCGACTTCCAGGAGTACCGCCCCGTCCGAGGTCCGGACCCACGTCCGTCGTCAACGTGCGAAGACCTGTGCGGGAAAGGCTCCCGCCCCGGCCGCGAGCCTGGTCAGGGTCTTGCCGTAGGCGATGAGGCCGTCGATCCGCTCGGTGTCGACGGCGCGGAGCGGCTGCGCACTGAGTCGGTCCGTGTCGGCCTCGATGTCGTCGCGGAGTCTCAGACCGGCGGCGGTCAGCGTGCCGTCGGAGTCCAGCAGACCGCGCGCACGCAGGCGCGCCTGCGCTTCCGCCCATTGTTCGTCCGACCACAAGCGAAGGGCCTTCGCCGCCGACGTCAGGAAACCGCGGCCGGTGGCGGTATGTGTGACCAAGGCCTCGATCCCGGAGAGCTCGGCCTGCACCAACGCGATGATGTGGCCGTCGCCGCGGTGCTCGCGCAGCAACGTGATCGCGTGCCAGAAGACCAGGTGGGTCTCCGTCGGCCAGTCGAGTCCGGCATGTCCGGCGGCCAGCGGCCGGCCCTCGAAGGTGCACGCCGCGGCCAGCTGTCGCGCCACGTCGGCGGCGGCCGCCAGTTCGGCGGATTCGATGACCTCGTCCCCCAGCAGACGGCGGAGCGTGCGGTCCGCCACCCGCCACCGGGCCTGCAGGATCTGTGCTGGGCTCGCGAGAGTCCAAGCGCGCGGGATGTGCCTCGCGACCAGTTCGGGATTGAAGTTGTAGAAGGTGGCAGCGACCACCTCGGGGCCCACCTCGCCCATCGGCGCACTCCGCGAGGCGAAGTAGCCCATGCGCCCGGGCCGCAGCCCGACCGCGACGTACTCCTCATCGCCTTCAGGTGAGAAGTAGACGCAGGAATGAAGCGAGTTGGTCGCCCGGAACAACCGGCTGGCCCTGGAGATGACGTCGCTGTCGATCATCACGACACCGTATGCCCGCGTGAGGAACGAGACATCTTCAGGGGCCAGATCTTCCGATGACCCGGCTATTCGCTGTCGACGATCTCCCGGCGGCCCGGCGGCAGCGCACGTTCGTAGTTGATGACACCGGGCACGACCTTCTTGGCGCGCTGGCGGGCGGGACGGTCATTGGCCAGCAGGACGGCCATCCAGGGCAGCGGGATCGAGATCAGCAGGAGCGGGATCGAGAGCCAGAGGTGGTGGTAGAACACCGTCGCGAGGATGAGCAGCGGGAACCGCATGCTCATCGTCAGCAGGTAGCGCTTGCGCCGGGCGGCCAGCTGCTCGTCGTAGGACGGCTCCGCCTGGGTGATGACCGCAGGTTCCGCCCGCCGCGACGGAGATCCGTCCATCAGGGGGGATTTGGCCATGTTCTTGGCTCCGATTTCTCACAATGACTCACTGTGCTTGCAGATGCCCGGATCGCTCTCCGACGTGGTCCCGGCAACCCCGGACTGCCGGGGCTGGTGTCTTCACCTGAAATTCACGGTACTCCGAACGCCTCGACCATCCGTGGCCGACAAGCTATGCAGGACGGGGGGTCAGGTTGCGGAGTTCGAGGAGGCCGCCTTCGCTGCGGCCTTGGCTGCCTTCTTCGTCGCCCGCACCGCGCCGAGAGATTCCTGGTCCACCACATCGGCCACCGAGCGGCGACTGTTCTTCTCTCCCCAGGCCCCGGCGGCCTCCCGCCAGCCCGGCGGAGTGACGCCGTACTGCTTGCCGAGCAGCGCGACGAAGATGCCTGCCTTCTGGGCGCCGAAGCCCGGGAGCGCGGCAATCCGGCGCAGCAGTTCCGCGCCAGTGTCGACGGAGGCCCAGATGTTGGCGGCGTCGCCCTGGTACTCGTCGACCAACACCTGGCAGACGCTCTGCACCCGGCCGGCCATCGACCCGGGAAAGCGGTGCACGGCCGGCGGCCGCGAGCAGATCTCCTTGAACGTGTCCGCCTCGGCATCGGCGATGGCGCGGACGTCGAGACCGCCCATCCGCTCGGCCAGCACCGCGGGACCGCTGAAGGCCTTCTCCATCGGGATCTGCTGGTCCAGTACCATGCCGAGCAGCAGCGCGTTCGGGTCGCGGGCCAACAGCGCGTCGGCCTCGGTCCGGCCGGTCAGGTACAGACGTTCGGCGGTCATCTCGACAGCGTTCCACAGAGGCGACCGTGTCGCAGGGTCGCAACGGGCGAGCGCATCGAGGGTTTCACCCAGGCTTGTCGCGTTCCGGGCCTTGGCCGTCATGAGTCTGTGCGACCATCCCGGCATGGCCGCTGGTGAGAAGAGCAGACAAGAGAAGGCACCCCGCCCGGAGGACGGCCCTGCGCCCCGGTCCGGCTTCCGCCCGTGGTTCTTCTCCGGGCTCAGCGAACGTGCGGCCGGTCACCCCGGACCGCACCGCACGGAGGCCGGTACCACCCATCAGAACTCGTGGTGGCGGGTGATGTGCCTGACGGGCGTCGACTACTTCTCCACCCTCGGCTACCAACCCGGTATCGCGGCCCTGGCAGCCGGGGTGCTCTCGCCCATCGCCACCCTTGTCCTCGTCCTGCTGACCCTCTTCGGGGCGCTCCCGGTGTACCGCCGGGTCGCCAAGGAGAGCTTTCGCGGTGAGGGTTCGATCGCCATGCTGGAGCGCCTTCTCCCCCGGTGGGCCGGCAAGCTCTTCGTGCTCGTGCTGCTCGGGTTCGCGGCCACCGACTTCCTCATCACCATGACGCTGTCCGCCGCCGACGCCACCGAGCACGTGGTGAGCAATCCCTACGCACCGAGCGGCTGGGGCGATCACAAGCTGCTGATCACCCTGCTGCTCCTTGCGTTGCTGGGCGGGGTGTTCCTCCGCGGATTCGCCGAGGCGATCGGAATCGCCGTCATCCTGGTCGGCATCTACCTGACGCTCAACCTCGTCGTCGCCGTCGTCGGTTTGGCGCACCTGTTCACGTCGAGCGAGCTGATCGGGGACTGGGGCTCCGCGCTCACCACGGCGCACAGCAGCCCACTGGCGATGGTGGGCGTGGCGCTCCTGGTCTTCCCGAAGCTGGCGCTCGGCCTGTCCGGTTTCGAGACCGGCGTCGCCGTCATGCCGCAGGTGCAGGGCGACAAGTCCGACACCGAGAGCAATCCGGCCGGACGGATCCGCAACACCCGCCGGTTGCTGACCACCGCCGCCGTCATCATGAGCGTCTTCCTGCTGCTGACGAGCTTCATCACCACGGTGCTGATCCCGCAGAAGGAGTTCCAACCCGGCGGACAGGCCAATGGTCGGGCGCTGGCCTACCTGGCCCACGAGTACCTCGGGAACGGCTTCGGATCGCTCTACGACGTCAGCACGATCCTCATCCTGTGGTTTGCCGGCGCCTCGGCGATGGCCGGCCTGCTCAACCTGGTGCCGCGCTACCTGCCGCGTTACGGCATGGCGCCGGAGTGGACGCGGGCCGTGCGGCCGCTGGTCGTGGTGTTCGCGCTGATCGCCTTCCTGGTCACCTGGGTCTTCGACGCCGACGTCGACAAGCAGAGCGGCGCCTACGCCACCGGCGTTCTCGTGCTGATGACGTCGGCGGCCATCGCCGTGACGATCTCGGCCCACCGTCGGCGCAAGACCCCGTCGACCATCGGCTTCGGCATCATCGCGCTGGTCTTCGTCTACACCACGGTGCTCAACATCATCGAACGGCCGGACGGTGTGCGGATCGCCGGCCTGTTCATCCTCGGCATCCTGGTCGTCTCGCTGTGGTCGCGGGTGGGTCGGGCGTTCGAGCTCCGAACGGACCAGGTCGTGCTGGACGAGGCGGCCACCCGGTACCTGACAGCGGTGTCCCACGGCGCCATCCACATCGTCGCGCACGAGCCGGACGAGAACGAGGAACACACGCTGCTGGCCAAGGAGCGGGAGGAGCGGGCCAGCAACTACATCCCGGCCGGCGAACCGGTGATCTTCCTCGAGGTCACCGTCTCCGACGCCTCGGAGTTCAAGAGCGATCTGCTCGTCCGGGGCATCGAGCGGGACGGATTCCAGGTGCTCCTGATGACGAGCCCGGTGGTGCCGAACTCGATCGCCGCGTTCCTGCTGCACGTCAGGGACCTGACCGGGGTGCTGCCGAACGTCTATTTCGAATGGACGGAGGGCAACCCGGTGGCGAACCTGTTCCGGTTCCTGTTCACCGGGGAGGGCGAGGTGGCCCCGACCACCCGGGAGGTACTGCGCCGGGCCGAACCCGACCGGGAGTTGCGCCCGACCGTGCATGTGGCCTGATCGGTCCCCCTTCCCTCTACCCTGTGGCGTTGTGACGAAAGAGCCGACCGCTGCCCGACTTCCGCTGACGGATCCTGAGCTCGTCGACCGACTCGGCGACGACCTGCGGTCGGCCGGCTTCAGTGCGACCGGTGTGCCCGAGCTGTTGGGCACCAGCGCGCACCGGGCGCTCGGCCGCGACGAGCGGTGGCCGGCGTTCCGGGCCACCCGTGACGGATCCGCGCTGTCGACCCTGGTGCGGCTGTTCCTGCTGGGCACCACCGAGGACGAGAAGGCCGTCGGTCGGGCGTTCCCGATGCTCGGCATCGACGCGGCGGTGTCGGCCGGCGCTCTGGAGCGTGACGGCGACGGCATCCGGGCCGGCCTCGACATCCGGCCGCACGCGGACGAGGACGACGAGTACCTGGTGGTGTCCGACCTGGATTCGGACACCCGCCCGGGACCGGTGCGTCACGATCACGTGCTGGGTATCGGCCAGGCCTCGATCACCCTCGCGAACGCTGTCATCCGAGAGCGGGCCGAGCGGGTGATGGATCTTGGGACCGGCTGCGGAATCCAGGCACTGCATGCCTTCTCGCACTCGGGATCGGTTGTCGCCACCGACACCAACCCCCGTGCCCTCGCGTTGGCCGGAGCGACCGCACGGCTCAACGGGCAGCGCTGGGACCTGCGGCCCGGCTCCCTGTTCCAACCGGTGGCCGGGCAACGGTTCGACCTGATCATCAGCAATCCCCCGTTCGTCATCGGAACCGGGGTGCAGCAGTACGTCTACCGCGATTCGGGGATGGCCGGCGACCGGATGTGCGAGGCCATGGTGCGCGGGATGCCCGACCACCTGACGCCGGGCGGCACCGCGCAGATGCTCGCCAACTGGATCGTCCGGGAGGACGCCGATTGGCGGGAGCGGGTCGGTGGTTGGGTGGCCGCGACCGGGTGCGACGCCTGGGTGGTGCAACGGGAGATGGCAGACCCGGCGGAGTACGTCGCGCTGTGGCTGAAGGACGCGGGCGAGACGGGCGGTCAGGCAGCGGAGACGGCGTCGGCGTGGCTCGACTACTTCGCGACCGAGAAGGTCGCCGGAATCGGCATGGGGATGATCACTCTGCGGCACAGCGGGTCCGACGACCCGGACGTCGTGCTCGACGAGATCACCGGCGCCGGCGAGGAGGTCACCGGTGACGAGGCGGCGGCCTTCTTGTCCCGCCGGAACTGGCTCCGGTCGACCTCGGACCTCGAGCTGCTGGGGGCCCGGCTGGCGCTGGCGCCGTCGGTGATCCTCGAGCAACGCTCGCTGGCAGGCCACGAGGGATGGAGCACGGTGCTGCGGTTGCTGCGTCGACCCGGTGGACCCGGCGCCACCATCCAGCTGGACGAGTGGGGTCAGGCGCTGTTGGCGGGGTGTACCGGGGACCTGCCGTTGGCGATGCTGCTCGACCTGATGGCGACCGCCCACGGCCTCGATCTCGCTGCCCTTGCAGAGGCAGTGCTGCCCACCATCCGGGTGGCCGTCACCCGTGGACTCCTGCACCCGGTCAACGCGTGAGCGCCTCCACCATCGGCCAGGATTCAACATGAGAGCGGTCGCGAGTCGGGTGATTTCTGCATCGGTGACCGTCGACGGCGAGGTTGTCGGGTCGATCGAGGAGCCGGGTCTGCTGGTCCTCGTCGGGGTGACGCACACCGACACAGCCGACGTCGCCGTCAAGATGGCCCACAAGCTGCACAGCCTCCGGATCCTCCGCGGGGAGCAGTCCTGCCAGGGCACCGGGGCTCCGCTTCTGATTGTGAGCCAATTCACTTTGTACGGCGATACTGCGAAGGGACGACGGCCGACCTGGATCGAGGCGGCCCCGCGACCGGTCGCCGAGCCGTCGATCGAGGCCGTCGTCGCCGAATTGCGTAGTTTGGGGGCTCGCGTCCCGACCGGGGTTTTCGGCGCAGAAATGGCTCTGGCCAGCGTGAATGGCGGGCCATTCACCGTCGTCGTCGACCTCTGAGAGGACGGTCTCACCGGCCGGCGGTCATTCTCATGCCGTTCTCATCACCGGCACAGGCTCCACCGGAGGCGTCCGGTGTTGGCTTCAGGACAACACCGCAGGACCACCCCGAGCCGCGGGGCACGTTCAGAACCCCGACGAACGGGTATTCCAGGGTCGAAGCGGTTCGGCCGACACGGATTCACAGCCCGAAGAAGCCGTCCGTCAGGTCTGCGGTGACGAACTGGGAACGAAACGGAACGCAACGGCGTTTGAACTGATGTCGGCGCCCCACGGGGCGGTTTGACCCGACAACTGTCATGAAGGGAGCATTAACATGACCGACTCCCCTACGGTACACGCGGATGTCATCGACGCACCGGTATCCGAGATGGCCATCGAACCAACCGAGGCGACGACAGTCGTGGAGCTGAAGCCTGCAAGCGTTTCGGCGCAGACGGCCTCCAAGGCCGCCGGTTCCGTTGCTGCATCTGTTTCGGCACCGAGAAGTGCTGCCACGTCGCGTGAATCGGAAGATCTCGACGCGCAGGGACCCTCGGCCGATCTGGTCCGCGTGTACCTCAACGGCATCGGGCGCACCGCGCTCCTCACGGCTGAGCAGGAGGTGGAACTGGCCAAGCGCATAGAGGCCGGCGTCTTCGCTGCCCACAAGCTGGAGACCGCCACCCGCCTTTCGGCCCAGCGCAAAGCGGACCTCCGCGCCGTCATCCGCGGTGGCGCCTCGGCCCGCAACCATTTGCTCGTCGCCAATCTCCGGCTGGTTGTTTCCCTGGCAAAGCGATACACCGGGCGGGGCATGCCGCTGCTCGACCTGATCCAGGAAGGCAACCTCGGACTCATTCGCGCGGTCGAGAAGTTCGATTACACGAAGGGTTTCAAGTTCTCCACCTACGCGACGTGGTGGATCCGTCAGGCCATCTCTCGTGGGATGGCCGACCAGGGCCGCACCATCCGGCTGCCCGTGCATCTCGTCGAGCAGGTCAACAAGCTGTCGCGGCTGAAGCGTGAACTGCACCAGCAGCTCGGCCGTGACGCGACGATGGCCGAACTGGCGGAGGAGTCCGGGATTCCCGAGGAGAAGATCGCCGATCTGCTCGACCACGCCCGTGATCCGGTCAGCCTGGACATGCCGGTGGGCAGCGACGAGGAAGCACCGCTCGGAGACTTCATCGAGGACTCGGAGTCGACTTCCGCCGAGGCTCAGGTGGTCGCCGGTTTCATGCACGAGGACATCAACAAGGTGCTGCGCACGCTCGACGAGCGGGAGCAGTCCGTGGTCCGACTGCGCTACGGACTTGACGACGGTCGTCCCCACACGCTCGACGAGATCGGCCGGGTGTTCGGGATCTCGCGGGAAAGGGTTCGGCAGATCGAGCGCGACTCGATGGCCAAGCTCCGTGTCGGCGAACGGTCGGATGCGCTGCGGGCCTACGCCAGCTGACGTTTTCGACCCGGGCGCCGGGGTCGAGATGTGGACGTTTTGGGGCCAGTACATCGGAAAAGGTTCTACCGGGAGAGACCGGGCTCGCCAGGCGAGCCCGGTCTCTCGCTGTCCGGCAGTCTCCGTGCAGGGGTTACCCGACGTGCGCGGGTTCCCAGAGTGCGCGGGTTCCCAGAGTGCCGGGTGGCAGGTGCTGCGATCGGTGCGGGGAAGTGTTGCTGTTCAGCGCAATCGGCGACGCACGTCAGGTCGGCTGCCCGGCGGACCGATCCGGCCGGTCGCCCCGGTGACGCAGATGCCGGCGGGACCGGCCAGGACCGGTTGCAACACCAGTTCGCCGATCTCCGGGATGTCATCGGCCAGGGCCGACAGACGCAGGGCCAGATCGAGCATCGCCCCCCGGTCCACCACCTCCGCACCCCGGTATCCGGTGAGCATCGGCGCGGCCTTGGGCCCACTGATCAGATCGGCGGCATCGATGTCGGTCAGTGGAACGGCCTGGTAGGCGAGGTCGTCGAGGAGTTCGGTGGCCACGCCCCCGATGCCGAACGACACCAGTGCTCCGAAGGACGTGTCCGAAGTGATCGACAGCACGGTCGGGACCGTGCCGCGGTCGCGGGGGGCCATGGCCTGCACGTAGACGTGCGTCATCCCCGAGGCCGCCAGCTCCTCGTACGCTCCGCGGACGCGCTCCGCATCCCCCAGCGACAGCCGTACACCGACTTGGTCGAACCGGTGCCGGACCGATTGCTCGAATGCCTTGAGCACCACCGGGTATCCGATGCGGTCCGCTGCGGCGAGGACATCCGGGAGGTTGTCCGCGGTGTCGAACAGGGCGATGGAGATGCCGTAGCAACCCAGCAGCTCGACCAGCTCGGGGTCCGTCATGGCTCGGTCGGCGGGGTTGTCGCGTCGCAGATTCACCACCAGCTCGCGGGCTGCAGCGGTATCGACCCCCGCCAGTACCGGCACGCTGCCGAGTGGACGGGCGAGCCACGCGCCGTAGCGCACCGCGTGGGCCAGCGCAGCAACCGCGCGTTCCGGAGTGCGGTAGGACGGCACCGATCCTCGGGCCGCCCCGCCGTCCGCGGCCCGCACGGTGAGCGAGTCGGACAGACCGTCGACGGCCAGGAACGTGCTGACCACCGGCACTCGTGACCCGGCGGCGGCCGTCCGCAACGCCTCGGCGTGGGCCTGCCCGGGGATGGCGACGGGTGGCACGTAGACCACCACCACCGCATCCACGTCGATGCGTTCGACGGCGATCTTCACCGCGCTCCCGAGTTCCTCCGGGCTGACGCTGACCCCGAAGTCGACCGGCACCTCGTCGACGACGGTCAGGCCGGCCTCGACGCAGGCGTCGAGCGCAAGCACGCCCAGAGCGGTGGAATTGCCGAGGATTGCCACCCGGGGACCGCTCGGGATCGGCTGGTGCGCCAGCAGTTGCGCAGCGTCGAAGGCCTCGCCGAGGGTGTCGGTCCGGATCACGCCCGACTGCGCGAACAAGGTCGCGACCGCCGTGTCGGACACCGCCGCCGAACTGGCCGCCAAGCCAGGGCTCACCAGTGCGTGACGGCCGGATTTGACGGCGATCACCGGTTTTGCGCGGGCGAGCGTCCTGGCCAGTCGCGCGAACTTGCGCGGGTTGCCGAACGACTCCAGGTACAGCAGGACCACCTCGGTGCGGTCATCGCCGTGCCAGAACTGCAGGAGGTCGTTGCCGGAGACGTCAGCGCGGTTGCCGGCCGAGACGAACGAGGACAGACCGAGCCCGCGCGAGGCGGCGTCGGCCAGGATCGCGATGCCAAGGGCACCCGACTGGCAGAAGAATCCGACCCGGCCGGGAGGTGGCACCACCGGGGCCAGGGTGGCGTTCAGCCGGATGGCCGGATCGGTGTTCACCACCCCGAGACAGTTCGGGCCCAGCACCCGCATGCCGTTGGCCCTGGCCATCGCGACCATCCGGCGCTGCGCGTCGGCCCCGTCGCCGCTGTCCCCCAGCGGATCCGCGTCGGCGAACCCGCCGGTGACCACGACGAGTCCGTGCACACCCTTGGCTCGGCAGGACTCCAGCACCTCGGCGACGGAGGCGGCCGGAACGGTGACCACCGCGATGTCCACCGGATCGGGGATCTCCAGGACCGATCGATATGCGCGAACCCCCTGCACCGAAAGGGTTTCCGGATTGACCGGATAGACCGGCCCGGTGAACCCGGCGCGCAGCAGGTTGACCAGGACCGCATGCCCGAGTTTGCGTGTCTCGTTCGACGCCCCGATGACGGCCACCGATCGCGGCGCGAGAAACCTGGCGATAGAACGGGACTCGGCTCGCTGCTCGCGAGAGGTGATGACCGCCAGCGAGGAATCGGTCGGCATGATGTCGAACCCGAGATCGACGACACCGGAGGAGAACTCGCGCGTCACGGCATAGCCGGCATCGATGAAGACACGCAGCATCGACTGATTCTCGCCCAGCACCTCGGCGGTGAACCGTTTGACGCCGCGCTCCTGTGCCGCTGCGGCGAGGTGCTCCAGCAGGATCGAGCCGAGACCCCTTCGCTGGTGGGCATCCTCGACCACGAACGCGACCTCGGCGGTGTCCGGATTCCGTTTGTCACGGTGGTAGGAGCCGGCCGCGATGATGCTGCCGCCCAACTCCGCGACCAGGCCGACCGCGCTCACGTGGTCCACAGCGGTGAACACGGCCAGCTGCGAAGGCGACAGCTCGTTGACGGCCTGGAAATACCGGAGGTAACGGGTCCGCTCGCTCATCCGCGTATGCATGGCCACGATGGCCGGCCCGTCGGTGGCCGCCGAGGGCCGGACGTGTACGGCACCGCCGTCGGCCAGCAGGACGTCCGCCTCCCAGTGCCGCGGGTACCCCGGGTTCTCGGTCGCGGGCTGGGCGTGACCGGGCCCGGTATGGCCGGGCTTGGCGTTGGCGGTCTCGGTGTCGGCCGGCCCGGGCAAGCTGCGGGACTCAGTCACGCGGATCGAACGGGTCGAGGCCGTAGAGCGGGTAGATCAACCCGCGCACCTCGGCGATGTTCCGGTCGACGGCCGTGCCGCCATCGGTCTCCCAGGGTTCGAACGCCGTCGGGCGGTGGTCGGACATGTTGCCGGGCAGGGCCATTCCGGGCCGGGCGGCCGCGGCCAGGTCGAGCCAGCCCTGCGGCAGCGGCGTCGTCGGATCGATGTCCCGGTCGGCCACCGTGGCCAGCAGGTGGGTCCACGCCCTGGGAACCACGCGGACCACGGAGTAGCCGCCACCACCGAGCGCGAGCCAGCGACCACCGGCCGCCGTCTCGGCCAGCTCCCGCAGCGCCCGATAGGAGGCGAGCTGCCCGTCGACGGACAGGTTGAGGTCGGCCAACGGATCGTCGGCGTGAGAGTCGGCTCCGTGCTGGGTGACGAGCACATCCGGCCGGAAGGCCTTGACCACACCTGGCACGACAGCATGAAAAGCCCTCAGCCACAGCGCGTCCCCGGTACCGGCCGGGATCGGGATGTTCACCGAGGTGCCCGCCGCCGCGCCCCGTCCCATCTCCGCCGGCCACCCGGTTCCCGGCCACAGCGACAGTGGCGACTCGTGGATGGATACGGTGAGCACCCGGGGGTCGTCGTAGAACGCAGCCTGCACACCATCACCGTGATGCACGTCCACATCGACGTACGCGACCTTGCCGACGCCGGTGTCGAGCAACGCACGGATGGCCAGCGCGGCGTCGTTGTAGACGCAGAAGCCGGAGGCATGGTCCGCCATCGCGTGATGCAGCCCGCCGGCGATGTTGACCGCCCGGTCCACCTCGCCACGAGCGATCGCCCGGGCGGCCGTGACCGAACCGCCGGCGATCAGGGAGGCCGTTTCGTGCATGTGCTCGAAGATCGGATTGTCGTCCGTACCGAGACCGTGCCGGGAGGCCTGCGGGGGGCGAGACCCGTTGCGCGGCCCCGATGACGCCTTCACGGCAGCGATGTACGCAGGACTGTGGACGGTGCCGAGCAGATCCTCGTCGGCAGCGCCGGGCGCGAACCTGTCGATTCCCTCGAGCACTCCCAGCCGCTCGGACAACTCCCAGGTCAGCTGCCACCGCAGCGGATGCAGCGGGTGGGCACCGCCCAGGTCGTATCCGAGCATGGCCGGATCCCAGATGACCAGCGGCGATGCCATGGACCAACAGTAGCCGCCCGGCCTGCGCGCCCGTCAGAAGGTCAGGTGTCGGTGGCCGCCCGGTTCGGCGCCGACCGCCACGGGACGTCCGAGAGCGAGCCATCCGGAGTAGGAACCGGGGTACAGCGCGATCTTTCGGCCGACGAGCGCCCCGGCAAGGATCAGATGGCAGGCGGTGACGCCGGATCCGCAGGACGCGGCCACGTCACCTGTCCCGTCCGAGCCGACGGCGGCGTCGATCCGGTCGCTGATCCTGGCGGCCGCCAGGAAGGTGCCGTCGTCGTGGAGGAGATCGGTGAGCGGAAGATTGGCTGCACCCGGGATGTGCCCGGCGATCGGGTCCAGCGGCTCGATCTCGCCGCGATATCTGGCTGCGGCCCTGGCGTCCAGGAGAACGCCCGTCCCGGTCGCCAACGCGGCGGCACCATCGGCGTCGACGACCGGCATGCCACCCGGGGTGACCGTGACGGAGCCGGGCACGGGATCGGGCCGCTCGCCCTGTGCGATCGCCCGGTCGGGATCCTGCGACCAACCCGCGAAACCGCCGTCGAGCACTCGCACATCGGTCAGGCCGGACCAGCGCAGGAGCCACCAGGCGCGTGCGGCGACCGAGGAATCCTTGCTGTCGTAGACCACGACGGCGGACTCACCGGTAATTCCGACCCGGCGCCATACTGTTTGCAGCGCAATCGGTTCGGGTAACGGATGACGCCCGCCGGCTCCGGGTGGTGCGGCCAGGTCCCGATCGAGATCGAGGAAGACCGCGCCGGGGATGTGCCCAGCCAGATACGCGTCCCGTTGCACCTTGCCAGCGGCCCAGCGGATGTCCAGCACGATCGGCGGGTCCGCCGAACCGACGGCCAGGGCGAGTTCGTCGGCGTCGATCAGCGGACGGATTTCTCTGGAGTCGGTCACCGGGACATCCTGCCTCCGTGCCGTTCCGAGCGGCCGGCCGGACCCTGTTCGCGGATCGCTCCTCGGCCCGTTCCGGTGGACTGACGGGCTCCGCTGCTGCGACCCGGGCAAAACACCTACCGCCGAATGCCCGAGTAGCTTGGGTCTAGTGGAACCTTTGTCGCTGAGCCTCTTCCCGCTCGGGATGGTGCTGTACCCGGGTGGATTGCTACCCCTGCACATCTTCGAGCACCGCTACCGCCGGATGATCTCGGAACTGCTCGACCAGTCCGAAGGGCGGCGACGTTTCGGGGTCGTCGCGATCAAGGCCGGACGCGAAGCGTGGGACGACGGATTCTCCGACCTGTACGACGTCGGTTGCACCGCTGTGCTGCAGCGGGTCGAGGCCTATCAGGACGGTCGGTACGACGTCCTGGCGATCGGCGAGAGCCGTTTCCGGCTCAGCGATGTCGACACCTCGTCCGACCTGCTCACCGGTACCGCGCAACTGCTCAAGAACCCGTCGACCGACCTGTCGCCCGCGCTGGCCGGGAAGGTGGGACGCCTGTTCACCCGGTATCTGTCCGATCTGCGCAACGCGGGCGGGATTCGCAGTGACGACGAGAGCGACGAACTGCCGGCCAACCCGTCAGACCTGGCGTTCTTCGTCGCCGACGGGATGATCCTGGACCTCGTCGACAAGCAGGCCCTGCTCGCAGCCGAGGACACCGACGCCCGCCTGACCCTCGAACTCGAGTTCCTCCGCCGTGAAGTCGCCATGGTCAAGCAGTTCTCGATGCGACCCGCGGTCGAACTGCCCCGCGCGCCGTACAGCACCAACTGAGTCCTGCGCCGCGCGCCCTGGTGTGGTCGCCCCTTCTGGTTCCGCTGCTGGTGGCACGATGCGGCTGACCGGGCGTGGCCGTCGGTCTCACGCCGCCACCGGTGTGACGAGCTGACCGGGCGAGGCCGCCGGTGTGACCTGGTCGACCCTCGCGTCCACCGGTATGACCTGGCTGACCCCTCGCGTCCACCGGTATGACCTGGCTGACCTCTCGCGTCCACCGGTATGACCTGGCCGACCTCTCGCGTCCACCGGTATGACCTGGCCGACCTCTCGCGTGCACCGGTATGACCTGGCCGACCCCTCGCGTCCACCGGTATGACCTGGCCGACCCCTCGCGTCCACCGGTATGACCTGGCCGACCTCTCGCGTGCACCGGTATGACGCAGCCCGCACCGGTAGTACCGCGCGCCGTCATACCGGTGCAGCCTG